>JAPLJX010000194.1 GCA_026388375.1 Deltaproteobacteria bacterium | reverse complement strand
CGATCCTGTATCACATGGATAGCCGGGGCCTTACCCGCTGCGATCTCGAACCGTTCATCGGCAGCCGCGCCCGCGTCTCCGAAGTGCTGAACCGGAAGCGGCCCCTGACGATGGCCATGATCCGCAATCTATCCAAAGGGCTGCACATTTCAGCGGAAGCGCTGATCCAACCCTACCGGGCGATGAAGAGCGCCGCATAGGACGGAAACGCTATCGCCCATAATCCCTCACCCCGTTCCTTTAAAACCTCCAGCAGCCGACTGACTTGCGGGGTGACTTGCGGGGTATTCAGATCATCCAATTCCCCCACCCCTGAATCGGCCACCTCCAGTGCCGGTCACCGGCCGCCGAGTTCATCCTCCAACTGCCCGACGACATCTCCGACGAAATCGTGAAATCCCCAGCCGATGCCGTCGGTCATCTGCTCCACTCTCGCCAACCGGTCGCGGTACTGTGGATACATCCCCCGCATCTCGCCGCGCAACAGGGAGGCCAGTTCGTCCAGCGCCGACTCCACGCTGTCGTAGAACCGCTCGTCCATGTCCCCATACTCGTGGGTGAATCTCGTGCCGTTCTCCACATAGATCATCAGCAGTTCCGCCGTGCCGGGGATGTTGCCCGTGGCTTTTCGGTAGTCGCGGATGGCCTTGCGCGCTTCTCCCAGCTTCAGCTTGCCATCGCCTCGTGCGGGAAAGAACTGCTCCACGATCTTGCCCCGATATTTTTCCAGGGTTTCGCCACCGCCCTCTCCGGCCTTACTGCGGGCATGGATAAAGTCGCGGTTCTCAGCGGCAGTTTCATAAAGGTCTTTCACCAGGGCGAGCAGCGCGGGCTTCTCCCAGGTGGCGAGTTGTTGGCGGACCGCGCTCCAGCCGCCAGGTTTCTTGGTGGCGTTGGTCATGGTTTGAATGAACCAGATTGGACGCGTTTCAAGGGGGGCAATGATTCGGGCGAGACGATCAGGGTGATGCTGCGTACCTGTCCAGGCACGCGCCGAATCAAGCCCCGCCTCTCCAGCGTGAGCACCATCGAATGCACGCTCGGCGGCGTGATCTGAAAAAACCGCTGCATGTCTGCTTCGGCCGGAGCGCAACCATTCACGATGCTGTATTGATGGATGTAGGCCAGGAACTGGCCTTGTCGTTCGGTGTAGGCCAGCTTTATACAGTCTTGTTGCTGGTCAACAGTGACACCATTCATAGCTCATGCCTCCGAGACTACCTTGCCCATTTTGGGCAGGTCACTTTGATGAACTCACCCATTTCGCCTGTAAACCGCTCGTTCCCTTTTTGTTTTTGCCAATTTTTTAGAACAAATTCGAAGCATTCGCCGGCTACGTCAGATGCCCAATCCCGGAATTCGGACTTGGCTTCTTTGTCGAATCTGTAAAGTCCTTTGAGAACTCCCATGCAATATAACTTCTCCTCCTCGTGTAGTCCAAGGTTATGATATCTCATGATTTGGTCACTGAACTGGTCAAGCTCCTCCTCAACCATTTCCATGGCCATGTCTTCGGGTGACGTGTATCCATCGCTGTGGGAACCGGACCTACCCCATAGTTCGTGTACATCGATTGACTCCAAAGCAAAAAATAGGTCCTCGGCAATCTCATCCGGATCGACGGGTCCAAGCAGCTTTTCCGCCTCGTTAACAATTATCTCTCTAACGTCACTTCGCTTTTCCCAAAGCACCTTCAGTATATGAACGGCCTGATCCGAAGTAATGTTGGCCAATATGTCTTTCAAGTATTCTTCCTTCACTGAAGGGCACCTCTCACACTCCTTCCGGCGTGTCTTCCGCTCAATACTCCATTACAGACAGCCAACAGTCTCTGGACTTGCCCGGGAACTTGCACGGGAACTTGCCCGGTGACAGCAATAGCCAATTCCTCCACCCCCAAATCGGCCACATCAGCTCTATTCAAGCAGTTTTTTGATGTGACGATCAAAATCGGACTCAAACAGACGATCCTGCACGATACGGTATTTTTCAAACTCGCTTTCGGCGAAGGCCTTGGCTACTTCCCGGCTGACCCTGCCGGGATTGTCGAGGATGTCCCGTTCGTTGAATTGGAGGAAGGCGTTGAGTTTTTTGGCCCAGTCTTCCATGGTCATCGGGACGTTCCGCTCGGCCTGATCCTCGGCGTAATCGAGATACATCGTCACAAAGCGGTCCAATGACTTCAGTTCCTTCTCGGTGAGGTAATTCTTCGCGATGGAGACATCCGGTTTGATGATCTTCCCGTGAGGAGCGTTCTTCCAAGTAGTCAACCCCATTTGCTCTTTTTTGCTATCCACCCGCTCCACGATCAGTTCGGCGGAGGTGCGCCCATGGATGGCGAAATGGAGTTTGTTCTGGACGGCGGCAAAGAACATCTGCGTGATCTCGGCGTCCGCACTATAATCCATCGCCGTGGCATAGATGTCGGTGATCTTCTGGTAGAACTTCCGCTCGCTCGCCCGGATCTCGCGGATCTCGGCCAGCAGGTTCTCGAAATACTCCTTGCTGAAGAAGGCGCCGTTCTTCAGCCGTTCCTTGTCCAGTACGTAGCCGCGGATGGCATAGTCGCGCAAAACTCCCGTTGCCCACTGACGGAACTGAATGGCGCGGGCTGAGTTCACCCGGAAGCCCACGGCAATGATGGCGTCGAGGTTGTAAAACCGCGTCGTGTAATCCTTGCCGTCCTCGGCAGTATGTCGGAAATCCCGACATACTGCTTTTTCATCCAGTTCTCCGGTCTCGAAGATGTTTTTCAGATGCTCGGTAATCGTGCTGCGGCCCTTGTCGAAGAGCACGCTAATCAGCTTCTGCGTCAGCCAGACGGTTTCCTCCGCCACCCTCACCTCGATGCCGTCTTCGCCCGCCTGCCGGGTAAATATCAGAAACTCGGCAGTGCTGTTGCGGATTTGGAGTTTGTTTATTTCCTTCATGCTTCTCTCCTCTCCAGTGAGACTACCACTGCACGCCCTTTCTCGGTAAGCCTGTATTTCTGCTTGCTGCTACGAGGCTTGTCGGGAATGGTCATCTCCAGCAATCCGGCATTGAGCGCCGGCTGCAAGTATGCCTCGATAAAGTTGTCCCGATGGCGCAGACCCAGTTTTTCTTGAAGTTCGGCTCGGCTCAATGCTCCATTACAAACAGCCAACAGTCGCTGGACTTGCCCGGTGACTTGCGAGGTACCCACATCAGCCAATTCCCCCACCTCTAAATCGGCCACCTCCAATGCGGCCGGATGCACCGGCAGGCGTACCATGAAGTAGCTATGGTCTTCGTCGAAGTCAAATTCGGCAGGAGGCGAGCCGTTGGCCTGCATGGCGTCAATGATCTTGGGAATCCCGGTGGAACGGCCTTCGGTGAATTCCAACTCCTTGAGGAACTCGCCGATGCGCCGATTCCGGTAGCGTCGAGGCATGGCCTTGCCGGCCCGAAGTTGCTCCAGGCGCACGGAACGGTCCGGTCCGGGGTAACTCAAGACCACCAACTCGTCATGCATAATGCGGATTTCCACCGGCTCCCGAACATCGTAGCCGCGGTGGTAAACGGCATTCACCACCGCTTCTTCAATGGCAATGTAAGGAATATTCTCGACGCGGGAGGACTCGGCGCGCCCCGGATGCTTGATGACGGTTTCGCTGAGGAAGTTGCGCTTGATGTAATCCAGCGCGTCACGGGTCATCCGCGGCAAAGGCCCCTTGAAGATCTTTTCGGAGAACTTGTTGCCGCCCGGTCCTTCCTTGGGGAACCAGACCACATCAATCTGCATGGCCGGGAAAAACCGGTAAGGCTCGGGGTTGAACATCATCAGACCGACGTTGAGGGGAAACGGCGCTTCGTCCGGCCCTCCGATGACGCCCATTTGCCGGCCTAACTCCAGCAGCGACAGGCTGGCGGACTGTTTGGCCAGGTCACTACCGACATGCCGAAGATATTCCTGCATCAGATCACGGGAGAGATCGTCCACTTTGGCGCGCTGGTTGATCCGGTCGTCGAACGGCACGGTGGCGGCAAGGGAAAGGAGCTCGGTTTCATCCACTCCTTTTGCCCGGACGGTACTGGAGCCCTTGCGGATGAAATAGCCGTACTCTTTATCATTTTTGCCCAACTTGAGCTTCGCCTTGTACGGGCGGGTCTGGCCACCCGGCGCCCAGATCACAAGGATTGTGCGTCCATCGATTTCATAGGGCACGACGATAGCGTGGTAGTCCGGCTGGATGGCGCTGTGTCCGAGATTGAGAATCTCCTTCTGGATGGCGTCTATGCTGCCGGGGTCAAGCCCTTTGGGAGGCAAAACCGGCTGTCCGCTCTTCTCACCAACCCCGACGACGATATAGCCGCCGCCAAGATTGTGGAAGTCGTTGGCAAAGGCGCAGATCGTGTGAAGCGTGCCGAGGGGGTTCCACCCCTCCTTGAACTCCAGTCGCTCCCATTCGACACTCTTGCCGCGGAGCAGTTCATGGATATTGATCGGTAATGGCATTCAAGTTACCTGACAAACTCAGAATGACGAGTTGTATTCATATGCCCAATTCACCTTGCGTACGTTTGAAAAGGTCCATTCCGGAAATAT
>JAPLJX010000019.1 GCA_026388375.1 Deltaproteobacteria bacterium | reverse complement strand
CCCGTGAGGTCATAGTGGAATATGCGCGGCTTTTCTTCCCGAATGACCATGATGGCCTCTACGATGACCTGCCCTTCCAGGCAGCCGCCTCCAATGGTCCCAACGATGGTGCCATCCTCGCGGACGAGCATTTTGGCGCCCGTTTCCCGAGGGGTGGAGCCCTCGGTGCCGATGATGGTAGCCAGCGCTGCACTCCCGCCCTCGGTTTTGAGCTTTACAATTTCCTCGTAAAGATCGGCCATCGTTGCCGCCTCCGATCAAACAGGATGAGCTCGTAATAAGTCGTCATACCCGCGAAAGTGGGTATCCAGTCCTTTCAAGACCTTCCCGCTCCCCACCTGCGCGGGGACAAGCCTCGCGGAAGTGACAAGGTGGGGTGTTTTTCAAAACTCTCAATGATTGTACTTCATCATGATCGCCTCCAGAACGCCACCGGCGATGGCGTGGGCCTTGTCGGAGACGGTCAGGCAATTTTCCCGTGCGGCACGCGGATCTACGTCCGCCACCTTCATGTTTGGCTCTGCCGTAAGACCGTCGTGCAGGATTCCCCGTAAAACGCCGGAGATCGTCGCCTCCAGTGGAACACCTCCCACCTCCGCCACGACCTCCCCCTTTTCGATGTGGTCTCCGATTCGCTTCTTTCTTCCCAGGTGTAGCCGCCGATACCGCCGGGGATGCCCGTATCGGGCTCGGCCTCTCCCCCTTCGATCACCCTTCCCAGGCGATGCCCGCGGTTTGTCTCGATGACAACGTGTACATCCCTTCCAGCACAAAACCCGGGGCCCAGGCCGATGACCAAGGGGGCATCGCCGAGCGCCGTACCGGTGTTTCTTTTGGCGAGAATCGCATCGACCAATACATCAGGCGACAGAACTTTCCAGATGGTGCACCCCGGGTCGATGAGTACCGGCACCTCCCCGTTTTCCCAGCAGCGCAGAATCTCTTCCCGGCCGGAGACCCGCTTTCCGACCAAGCCTTCGATCTCTTTTCTCCCTTCAAAGACGGCTTCGCAGAAGGAGACCCCCCGGCGCACCGCCAGAGGTTGAGGGATTTCCGTGACGCAGACCCGAAAGCCCGAGTGGACCAACCGTTGAACAACGCCCGAGGCCATTTCACCGCCGCCTTTGATCAGGATGATCAGATCCTTCAACCGTTTCTCTTTCATAGTCAGCCGCCTTTCCCGAACGGGCAGACAGGGTAACGACAGACCTGGCACCGCAGGCAGAGGCCGCCGTGGCCCAACGGGGCAACATCTTCGGCGGAGACCGGATCATCGGCCAGAACTCGGGGTAGAAAAACATCGAGAGCCGTAACCGGGTCATGGACCACGCAGGCCGGCGCCCCGAGAATCACCGTTTTCCCCAGGCGGGCAAAGGCGAACATGGCGCCCGGCAGCACAGGGGTTCCATAGAAGACAACCTCTGCTCCGGACCGGCGGATTCCTGCAAGGGTCACATCGTCGGGGTCCACCGAGAGACCGCCGGTCGTCACGATTACCTGGCAGCCGGCCTTCTTCATTCTGCCGATCTCGGCCGCAATCAGGGAAGGGTCATCGGCGACGACCGCCGTCCTGGTCACCTTCGACCCCAGGGCTTCTGCCTTGCTCTTGACGATGTCGGCGGATCGGTCCTGGATTCGCCCTTCAAGAATCTCGCTGCCCGTAACCAGGATGCCTATCCTCTTGGGGCGGATGGGAACGACCTCGATGATCGGCCCCAGGCGGTGGCCGATCTCCTCCGCCCTGGCGACTTTGGACTCCCGGATAAAAAGAGGGATGATCCGCGTGCCGGCGACGACGTCGCCGGCGCGCACGGTGGAATGGTTATGGCGTGTGGAGAGAATGGTGGCCCCGACTCTGTTGATCTTCTTCAGGACACCAACCTTGACCTTCAGCAGGCCGAAGGTTTTGGCGATGAAGTCCACTTTTCCTTCCCGCGGCGCAGTCAGCTTCAGGTTTCGGCCGACAACGGCCCGGGCGATACGCCTCGCCGCATCCTCCTCATGCACCTCCCCGGGGCGGAGGGTAAGCACATAAACTTCTTTCTTTCCCAGATCCAGGAACTTGGGGAGATCGCTCTTGCGGACGACGTGCCCGCGCCTGAATCCGACCCCTTTGAATTTCCCGGGGATGATCTGGGTGTGGTCATGGGCCAGTTTCAGCCCCACCGCGTTTTCCACTTTGATTTTTTTCAGCATGACCTTTTACTCGAGGAAGCACTCGCAGGTCATCGGATCCCAGACGTCCTCGCCGTTGGCCTTGCGCTTCTCGCGCAGGGCGGCCCACACTTTCTCCGGCGTGAGGGGCAGGCTGTTCACCGAGACGCCCATGGCATCGAAGATGGCGTTGCGGAAGCAGCCCATCGTGGGGAGGGTCGCGCCCTCGCCCACTTCCTTCACGCCCCATGGGCCGGCCGGCTCGTAGCTCGGCACGAGTGACGAGTGCACCCGAGGCATGTCGAGAGCGGTGGGCAGGCGATACTCGCCCAGGGTCGGGTTCTGGATCTTGCCCTTGGCGTCGAAGCGGACTTCTTCCCAGATGGCTTCGCCCATCCCCATGGATAGGGCCCCATGCACCTGGGCATGCAGCAGGGCGGGGTTGATCACCTGGCCGCAGTCGTGAACGTCCCACACGTCGAGCACGGTGACCTCACCCGTCTCCTCGTCGATCTCCACCTCGGAGACCTGGGCCGCGAAGCTATAGGCCGGCGACGTTCCCACCGGTGCGCCCTTGTGCTTGCCGCCGAGTTTGGGCGGCGTATACGAGCCCCGGCCCATCAGGGGGCCCTTCTGCACAAAGAACGTGCGGGCCACCTCTTCAAAGGTTAGGGTGATCTCCGGGTTGTCTTTCTTGGAGATCTTGCCCAAGCGCACGTCGAGCTTTTCAGGCGGAAGATCGAGCATTTCACCCGCCATCTCGAGGAGCTGCTTCCTGACTTCGTCTCCGGCCTCTTTCACGGCCGCCCCTGACATGAGGGTCTGCCGGCTGGCATAGGCGCCGAAGTCGTGGGGAGTGGTCTCGGTGTCAGAGGCCACGATCTTCATCTGCTCATAGGTGTAGCCCATGGCTTCGGCGGCCATCTGGCAGAGCACGGTGTCGGAGCCCTGACCGATGTCCGTGGCCCCAGTGTAGAGGGTGGCGGCGGTGCCGTCTTCACCTACTTTGATCATGGCGGCGGCTTGAGGCAGGTCGGTCCGGTAGATGGGGTAGCCGGCTCCGGACACGAAACTCCCGGTGGCGACGCCGATGCCCCGGCCGGCGGGCAGCTTGCCTTTCTTGTCCGCCCAGCCCGAGATATCCCGAGCCTGCTCGAGGCAGGCCACCATCTCGCACGAGTTCACGACGAACTCGTTCGGGGTAATGGTGTTGGGTTTGCGCGCGTTGCGCAGGCGGATCTCCATCGGGTCGATGTCGAGGTCTTTCGCGATGTTGTCCAAGTGGGCTTCGAAGGCGTAGCGAGGCTGCGGGGCGCCGTGCCCCCGCTGGGCCCCGCAGGCCGGCAGGTTGGTATAGACCCGGTGCATATCGAAGCGGTAGTTCTCGAAGTCGTAGGTGAGGGTGAGCATGGCCCCGGCGTAGTAGGCAGTGGCGATGCCCAGACTGGTGTAGGCGCCGCCGTCCATGATGAAATCGGCATGCACCCCCAGGATGCGCCCGTCGGCGTTGACGCCGGTGGTGAGCTTCATATACTGGCGGTGCCGGCCTCGGTTGTGGGCGAACATCTCTGCCCGGTCGTAGAACATCTTCACCGGCCGGCCGGTCATGCGGCTGAGCACCGCTCCGGCGAACTCAAGGCCGGTGGGTTCCAGCTTGCCGCCGAAACCGCCACCCACGTAGGTCTTGATGACGCGCACGTCGCCCATGGGAAGCCCGAACTCACGGGCGATGTAGTACTGGAAGTAGTGAGGTGACTGGGTGCTCGAGTAGACGGTGAGCTTACCTTCTTGCCAGATGGAAGTGGCGGTGTGCGGCTCCATGGGCGCCTGATAGGTGCGGTTGCCCACGAACATGTCGGTGCGGACGTAGTCGGCTTGGCGGAACGCTTCGTCCACGTCGCCGAAGTCCTGGTGGATCACCGTGTTCTTGTTTAGCGGATATTCGGGGTGGATCTGGGGTGCGTCTTCGTCCATGGCGTGCAGCGGGTCGAGGACGGCAGGCAGCACCTCGTACTCCACCTTGATCGCCTTGAGGGCTTTGTAGCAGGTCTCCTCGTCGATGCAGGCGACCGCGGCTACCTTGTCGCCTACGAACTTGACCGTCTCGATGCAGAAGATGTTCTCGTCCCAGCGTGCCGGAGAGATGCCGTACTTGAGGGTGGGCACATCCTTGTGGGTAATCACCGCTTTTACCCCGGGGATCTTCTCGGCTTCGGACGTGTCGATCGAGAGGATGCGCGCGTGGGCGTGTGGGCTGGTGAGGATCTTTCCGTACAGCATGTTGGGGAACTTCAGATCGGCCGTGTAGCGGGCCTGGCCGGTCACCTTCTCCCGGGCGTCGATCTTGGGTTTGCTCTTGCCGATGACGGCATAGTTCTTGTCGGCCGGCTCCGGCAGTCCGGGGTGCGTGTAGACCCGTGCGCTCGACTTCGGACCTGCTGGAGTGGGCGCGCTCATTCCGTCACCTCCGCCGCGTCGAGGACGGCCTTCACGATGTTCACATAGCCCGTGCACCGGCAGAGGTTGCCGGAGATGGCCGCCCGCACTTCAGCCTCGGTGGGGTGAGGGTTTCGGGTAAGGAGCGCCTTGGCGGAGAGGATCATCCCGGGGGTGCAATAGCCGCACTGGACCGCCGCGGCGTCCACAAAGGCTTGC
>JAPLJX010000267.1 GCA_026388375.1 Deltaproteobacteria bacterium | reverse complement strand
GTTGCAGTCTCTGATTGATACACGAAACAATCAGGAAAACCGGAGATACAAACTTTCAATCAGTGTAGGCTGCTCTTACTATGATCCTGAAAATCCCTGTTCTCTTGACGAACTCATGGCACATGCGGATCAATTGATGTATGAACAGAAGCAACACAAGAAGGGCCTTCTCCTTCAAGGGGCCTCCCTTTCAAGCAGTAATCCCTACCCTTCAATGCACGATTAGAGTAAAGATAATTGGAATCTCATCGAATGTCCTGGTGATAACTCTGGAGCGATTTTACGTCCGCGCCACCGGACCGATGTTCGGCGATCCCCACGACGGAGGCGCACGCGGCCGCGGTCGTGGTAAGGTAGGGAATTCTGTATTTGATGGCCGACTTGCGGATGTAGGCGTCGTCGTTCGTACTCATTCGGCCGATCGGCGTGTTGATGACGAGCTGTATTTCCCCGCTTTTGATCTCGTCGACAATATTCGGGCGCTGGGTTTCATGAACCTTGTAGCTCAGTTCCGCCTTGACGCCGTTTTGCCGGAGGAATGTGCAGGTGCCGCTGGTCGCCTTGATGCGGAAGCCGAGTTCCTGGAATTTGCGCGCCGCTTCGAGCATGGACGGCTTGTCGTTGTCGGTCACGGAAATGAAGACCGTTCCTTCGAGCGGCAACGGCGATTGCGTAGCCTCCTGGGCCTTGAAGTAGGCCAGGCCGAACGTCGGCGCCATCCCCAGCACTTCGCCGGTGGAGCGCATTTCCGGTCCGAGGACGGGATCCACCTCGGGGAACATGTTGAATGGCAGCACGACCTCCTTCACGCCGATGTGCGGAATGGTTTTGGGCCGGAGGTTCATGTCGGCGAGCTTCGCCCCCAGCATGAGCTGCGTGGCAATGCGTGCCATCGACACGTTGCACACCTTCGACACCAGCGGCACGGTGCGCGAGGCGCGCGGATTGGCCTCCAGCACGTACACCTTGTCCTGGCAGATCGCGTACTGGATGTTCATCACGCCGCACACCTTCAACTCGCGGCTGATGCGGAGGGTGTAATCCTCGATGGTCTTGATGTGTCGCTCGCTCAATGTCACCGGCGGAATCGCGCAGGCGGAATCACCGGAATGGATGCCGGCCAGTTCGATATGCTCCATCACGGCCGGTACAAAGGCGTCCACGCCGTCGGCGAGCGCGTCGGCCTCGGCCTCAATGGCGTTGGCGAGGAAACGGTCGATCAGGATGGGGCGCTCCGGCGCCAGGTCCACGGCGGCGTTGACGTACTGCTTCAGCATCTCGTCGTCATGAACGACCTCCATGCCGCGGCCGCCGAGCACGAACGACGGCCTCACCATCACCGGGTAGCCGATGCGCGCGGCAATCTGCCTGGCCTCCTCAAAGCTGGCGGCCATTCCGGATTCGGGCATCGCGATGCCCATCTTCTCCATCATCTGGCGGAAGCGGTCGCGGTCCTCGGCGAGGTCGATCGTGTCGGGCGACGTGCCGAGGATTCGGACACCGGCCGCGGCGAGTTCGCCGGCAATGTTGAGCGGCGTCTGGCCGCCGAACTGGACGACAACCCCTTCGGGCTTCTCCTTCTCGTAGATCGCCAGCACGTCCTCGACGGTCAGCGGCTCGAAGTAGAGCTTGTCGGAGGTGTCGTAGTCGGTGGAGACGGTCTCCGGGTTGCAGTTCACCATGATCGTCTCGTAGCCGGCCTCGCGCAGGGCGAAGGCGGCATGGACGCAACAGTAGTCAAACTCGATCCCCTGACCAATGCGGTTCGGGCCGCCGCCGAGCACCATCACCTTCTTTCGGGAACTGGACGGCACGCGGTCGGGCCGGTTGTAGGTCGAATAGTAATAGGCCGCGTTCTCGACGCCGCTGACGGGCAGGGCATCCCACGCCTCGACGCAGCCGAGTTTCTTGCGCTGCCCGCGGATCTTCGCTTCGGCGACGCCGAGCAGCCGGCCGAGATACTTGTCGGCGAAGCCGTCTTTCTTTGCCTGGATGAGCCGGTCGTCGGGCAGCTCCTTTCCCTTGAACTGGAGGATCTGCTCCTCCAGTTCCACCAGCTCCTTCATCTGCCGGATAAACCACGGCTTGATGTAGGTCTTGGCGAAAAGCTCCTCCACCGTCGCGCCTTTGCGGAGGGCTTTCATCAGTTCGGAGAGGGGGCGTCGGTTGAAGTCCTTTGCGAAACCGAGTCCGTGGCGACCGTTTTCGAGCGAACGAATCGCCTTCTGGAAGGCTTCCTTGTAAGTCTTGCCGATGCTCATCACCTCGCCGACGGCGCGCATCTGTGTGCCGAGCTTGTCGATCGATCCTTTGAATTTCTCGAAGGCCCAGCGGGAGAACTTCACGACGACATAGTCGCCGGAAGGGGTGTATTTCTCCAGGGAGCCGTCACGCCAGTACGGAATCTCGTCGAGAGTGAGACCTCCCGCGAGTTTGGCCGAGACGAGTGCGATGGGGAAGCCGGTGGCCTTGGAGGCCAGGGCCGAGGAGCGCGAGGTGCGAGGATTGATCTCGATGATGACGACGCGGCCCGTCGCGGGATCGTGGGCAAACTGGATGTTGGTTCCGCCGATCACCCCGATCGCTTCGACAATGCGGTAGGAATAATCCTGAAGCCTGGCCTGCAGCTTCGGGTCGATCGTCAGCATGGGTGCGACGCAGTAGGAGTCGCCGGTATGGACGCCCATGGCATCCACGTTTTCGATGAAACAGACGGTGATCATCTGGTTTTTGGCGTCACGGACGACTTCCAGTTCCAGCTCTTCCCAGCCGAGCACCGATTCCTCGATGAGGATCTGGCCGACCATGCTGGCGGATAAGCCGCGGCTTGCGATCACCCGGAGTTCCTCGACGTTATAGACAAAACCGCCGCCCGTGCCGCCCATGGTGTAGGCCGGTCGAACGACGACGGGATAGCCGATTTCGGCGGCGACCTTTTCGGCCTCCGCGACGCTGAACGCCGGCCCGCTCTGCGGCATGTCAATCCCCAGCCGCTTCATGGTTTCCTTGAATATGATGCGGTCTTCGCCCTTTTCGATCGCGTCGGCTTCGACCCCGATGATGCGGACGCCGTATTTGGCGAGCACGCCGGCCTTCGCAAGCTGCGAGGAAAGGTTGAGGCCGGTCTGACCGCCCAGGTTTGGGAGGAGGGCGTCGGGCCGTTCCTTCTCGATGATTTTCGTCAGGACCTGCACCGTCAGCGGCTCGATGTAGGTGGCGTCCGCCATGCCGGGGTCGGTCATGATCGTGGCCGGGTTGGAATTGACCAGCACGATCTGGTATCCGAGGCCGCGCAGGGCTTTGCAGGCCTGGGTTCCGGAATAATCGAATTCGCAGGCCTGTCCGATGATGATGGGACCGGAACCGATAATCAGTACTTTCTTGATGTCATTGCGTCGAGGCATAGGGGGGTCCTTATTATTATAGTGAGATCAAGAGCAAAACTCCTCACGACACGCCTCCGGGAATTCCGCGAAGGAGCTCAATAACCGTTTATTACCGACAAGAACCAAGCGAAAACATGGCGCGGAGGATACGAAGGATCGACTCACATGTCAACAAGTTTCTATCCATATCGCCTTCCCTCTCCCCACCTTGAATGATAGCAAATATTTTTGGCCCAATGATTACTTTTTTGCTTGACAAACGATTGTCGACAAAATACCATCCTCGCACAGGGAACGCGATCGCCGGCATGGGGTATCCCCCGGTTCGGACGTCCCGTACCAGAAGATCCCATCATTCCGAATGGAGGTAAGTGTCATGCCCGATTTTAACCGCTGCCCCATCGTGGACAACCACTGCCACGTACTCGAACCCGAAAAGAAAACCATTGAACCGATCTGGCTCGCCCGGGAATTTTTTCACGGCATAGCCGACACCCCCATCCCCGGCGTTGCCAAGTCCAAGCTCTGGGGCGCCACGGACGATCTCCTCTTCCACTTTCCCCATATGGGCGCCGTCCTGACCGTTGTCTGCCAGCTCGCCCAAATCTTCGGCTGCGAGCCGGAGCTTTCGACGGTCACCGCCGAGCGGAACCGACGGACGGCGGAGGTCGGCCTCGCGGGGTATGCGAAGATGCTCTATGAGGATGCCGGAATCGTCTGCTCCGTGATGGATTCAAACCTCCCCATCAACGACCCGATCCTCGACCTGACCCCGGGTCCGAGGATCCGTCTCCTCCAGATGGACCCGCTCCTCAAGACGCTGCTGGAATCGAGCGGCTCCTACGCCGAACTCCTCCGCGCTTTCCAGGCGGGCGTCCCAGGACGGTTTCGTCGGCATCAAATCCCATCTGGGCGAGCGCGTCGGCTTCGGCGCGGCGCCGGTGGAGGCGGATGAGGCCGAGCGGCACTTCTCCGCAGCCGCTGCGGGCGAAGGCGAGGCCTTCAAGAAGATCTACATGGCCATCGTTCTTGCCTCAATGATCCAGGCCCAGGAGTTGAAGTTCCCCATTCATTTCCATACCGGCATCACCGGCGGCCTCTGGGACGGCCCCGTCACCAATTGCGATCCTTTCCTCCTCGTCCCCATCCTCAGGCAGCCCCGGTTCCTCCAGACGCGGATCGTCCTCCTCCATGCCGGCCACCCCTGGATGCAGCATGCCGGCATGATGGCCCATATCTTCCCCCACGTCTGGGTCGACATGGGCTGGACGACCCCCTGGACCGCTCAACGGATCGTCGAAGTTTACCGCGAGGTAATCGGGATGGCGCCTATCTCCAAGATCATGATCGGCAGCGGCGGCCATGGCTCGCCGGAGGTCTCCTGGCTTGCCGCCAAGACGGCGAAGATCGCCCTCGGCGAGGTCCTGACGGACTCCGTTCGCCTGGGACTTATGTGCGAAAAAGACGCGGAAAAAGCGGGACGGATGATCCTCCACGGCAACGCCGCCCGAATGTACGGCCTTCATTCGTAAGGGTCGAAACCGTCCGCGCGGGATTTATCCGGCATCTCCCAGCCAGGAAAAGGGTGGCGGGGGGACAAGAGGGCAAAGATCCGGCAGTTCCACTTCGAAAGAAATATGGAGGCCGACAACATCATGGATGAATTGATCAGACAGAAGAGTCTGGCGGAGCACATCGTCGAGGACCTGGAGAAGAAGATCATCGACGGCACGCTTCAGCCGGGGCAGAGGATCATCGAAGAGGCCCTGTGCAAGACCTTGGGCGTCAGCCGCTCCCCGGTGCGGGAGGCCTTCCAGATCCTGGAGAGCCGGGGGTTTGTCGTCCGCGAACCGCGGAAGGGGATCTCCGTTGCCAGGAACACGCAGCGGGAGGCAGAGGACATCTACCGCATCCGGGCCAGCCTCGACGGGCTTGCCACCTCGCTTGCGCTCGAGAAACAGACCCCCGAACTCCTGAAACAACTAAAAAAGATGCATGAACAGATGATTCGGGCAGCGGAAAAAGAAAACGGCGCCGCTTACCAGCAGTTGAACGAGAAATTCCATGAGCTCCTGATCAATGCCTGCGACAACCAGCGGTTGATTCAACTGATCCGGAACTTCGACAAACAGACCATCCGCTATCGTATGACCGTTGCGAACAGCCCGGGATGGATGGCCAACTCTACGCGTATCCATTCTGCAATCATCGCCTCCTTTGAAGCAGGGGACGCAGAAGCGGCCGGACGGATCCGAAAAAACTCCATTCTTGGTCAGATCGAACGGTTCCCGGAAATCTTTAAGAACGGAGAGGAAAAATGAAGATCGATCCCGAAAAATGTATCGCCTGTCTCGAATGTGTCGACTTCTGCCCGATGAACTGCATCGCGGAGGGGGACGATGTCGTCTCGATTGACCAGGAGGAGTGCGTCGAATGCGGCGTCTGCCTGCATGCCGGCGTCTGCCCGACGGACGCCATTTATATGCCGGAGGAATCCATGCAGTACCCGCGCGCGATCCGGGCCCAGTTCAGCGATCCGGGCGTCTGGCATCCCTCGACAAACCAGGGTGGGCGCGGCACCGAAGAGATGAAGACGAACGATGTTACCGGACGGTTCCGCCGGGGGGAGTACGGCATGGCCCTCGAATTCGGCCGCCCCGGGACGGGCGCACGGATGAGCGACCTCGAAAAGGTCCTCCAAGCCCTCATCAAGATGGATGTGGAACTGGAGCACGATAATGCCGTTTTTGCCTTTCTGGAAGAACCGCTCACCGGAAAGGTAAAACCGGAATTCCGCAACGAAAAGGTCCTCTCCGCGATTCTTGAATTCAAGATCCGGGAGGAACAGTTGGAACAGGTGATCCGGCAGCTCCAGCCGGTCCTCGCCGAGGTGGACACCGTCGTCTCCTGGGGGCTGGCCTCCCGCTTCGCCGAGGACGGAACCCTGCCCGTCCGCGCCCGCCTGGAGGCCCTGGGGGTCCACGCCCGGCCGAATGCCAAGATCAACATGGGGATGGGACGTCCCCTCTGCGAACCTTAACGAATAAATGAAAGGCTGTTCAAAAATGCCCAGATGCAAGGCCGCCAAAATCCTGAGGAGTGAGACGTACTGTATCGGTACGTCGCAGCGACGAAGGATGCGGGAACGCAGCAGATGGACGTTTTTCAACAACCGTCTAAGGAGATCCGTATGAGTCACGCATTACACCGCCATGGAACCACCGAGCAGCTTCAGAACGATTACACATTTTACGCCCGCGCCTCCCGTTACGTCAACCGGGAGGGGTGCGGCCCCAAACTCCGCAAGATCCTGAGTATCGCCCTCGAGGAGAAGAACCTCGTCAACTACGGCTCCAGCCAGGCGGGGAAGAGTTTCAAGGCCGGCCTGAAGCCCGACGAGTACGCGGCCACCCTGGACAAGGCCTACGGCGTTGCCGGCTGCTTCTCCGACAAAGAAGCGGTCCGGTCGCTCCTGAAGAAACTCAAGGAGGCGGACACGGGGATCTCGATCGTCATCAGCGGCCTGATCGACGAGATCGTCGAGATCGCCCGGGGGCTCGACCTCAAACCGCACACCGCCTTCCTCTCTCTGGGCGTTCACGGGAAGCGGTCGCTGCTCCCCGAGGACGAGATCCAGCAGATCACGACGATGTGCGGCCACGGCATGGTTGCCGCCAAGCTCTCCAAGGCCGTCATCGGGCGCGTGAAGTCCGGAAAGATGACCCCCGAAGCGGGCGCCAAACTCCTTGCCCAGCCCTGTCCCTGCGGGATTTTCAACACGGACCGCTGCGAGGCAATCCTGAAGGAATTGAAAGAAAACGCCCCTGGTAGCGCAAAGAGCTGATTCAGAAGGCGGATTTTGCGTACATCCTCCCGATGGCGATCCCTGAAGGGAATTTTGACGGAAAGGAATATCCGATGGAAATAACCAGAATGGCCTTCGCGGCAAACATGCTGGTCAATCAGGTCCTTGGCTTGAAGCGAGGAGAAACGGTGCTGATTGTGACCGATACGGACAGACCCCGGATCATTACCCGGGCCCTCGCCTATAGCGCTATCTCTGCCGGAGGGGAGGTGGTGGTGGTGACCATGGAACCTCAGCAGATCGGGGGACAGGAGCCGCCGGCCGCGGTCGCCGCAGCCATGGCCGCCGTGCAGGTCGTCATCAATCAGTCCACCTACAGCCTGACCCATACGGCGGCGGTTCGGGAAGCCATCAAACATGGCGTCCGAATCGCCAACCTGCGCAACGTCACCGAAGAGATGATGGTCTCCGGCGGAATTACCGCGGATTATCATCAGGTGAAAAAGGTCACCGAAAATCTGGCCCGGCTCTTGACGGAGGCGGACGTGATCCGACTGACGACCCCCGAGGGCACGGACTTCACGATGAGGTCCATGGGCCGGAAGGCCATTGCCCAATCCGGTTTTGTAACCAGACCCGGAGAATTGTCCGGGTTGCCGGACGGCGAGGCGACCCTGGCCCCGCTGGAGGGTGTTACCGCGGGTGTGGTGGTCTCCCCATATATTGCGGATCAGATCGGACAGATTACGGAACCCTTTCGGATGGAAATCGCCCAGGGAAGAATCACCGGCATCACGGGCGGAAAGCAGGCGATGGATCTGAAAGGCATCCTGGCGAAAAGAGACGAGGCGGGGTACAACGCCGCATCCCAGTTCGCCCTCGGAACGAATCCCGCCTGCCTCGTGATTCCCAACACCCGGGAGGTTGCAAAAAAGCTGGGAACCGCCCACATCGCCATCGGCGACAACATCAGCCTGGGGGGGAAAAGCAAGAGCACGTTTCATATCGACTTCGTATTCCTGAACCCGTCGGTTTACCTCGACGGCAGATGTATCTTGAAAGACGGCAAGTACCAGATCGATCTGGAAGAATCGCGATAGGATCTTGCATGACGGGAAGCGTCTGCTTCCCGGCGAAAGGAGGTGAATCCGAAAAAGGCATCACGGATCAATGGTTTAAGAACCAATAACCGGAGGGGCGTCGCTCCCGATGCCCCCGACATGAAAAAAAGGAGATTACCATGAAAAAGAGTTGTTTCGTATCTTCCCTCGTCGTCGTTTTTCTGTGGGTCGCCTTTGCGCTGGCAACCGCGCCCACGGCCCAGGCCGCCTATCCGGAACCCGATAAATTGATCGACATGTTCCATCACTCCTCGGCCGGCGGCGCCGCCGATCTGTTTGTCCGTACCGTGGCCGATACCCTGAACAAGAGCGGGATCGTGAAATCGAAGATCCAGGTACAGATGAGGCCGGGCGGCTCCTCCGCCGTATCCGGCAATTACCTGAAGTCAAAGGCCGGCGATCCCTACGTGATGCTGCACTGGACAACCGCCAACCTGATGGCGATCATTCGCGGTACGACGCAGTTGAAGATGGAGGATTGCGTCTGGCTCGGCACGCAAGTCAAGGACCCGAGCGTCCTGATCGTCCCCTACAACTCCCCCTACAAGACCCTCAAGGACCTGATCGCCGACGCCAAAGCACACCCCAAGAAGGTGAGCGTCGGGATCAACAGCGTGGGCGGATCCGAGCACATCCAGGCGGTCCGGATCGAGAAGGCGACGGGCGCACGGTTCAACTGCACCGCGTTTGAATTCAGCCCGACCCAGTTGATCGGCGGCCATATCGATGTGGCCTTCGGGAACGTCGCGGAGACCGCGAGCCACGTCAAGGCGAAGCGGGCTCGAGTCCTCGCCTCCGTGGCCCCGGAGCGAATCCCCTACTACAAAAACGTCCCGACCCTGATCGAACAAGGGGTCAACGCCTCTTTCACGCAGTACCGGGGCTTTGTCGGCGGGCCGGGCTACCCGGACGAGGCGATCAAATACTGGGACGGCGCCTTCGCGAAGCTGATGAAGAGTAAAGAGTTCGTCGACTACATGAAGAAGTCCGATATCATCCCGGCGTTCAAGACGGCCGCGGAAACCAAGGCGATGCTGGCAATCTACAACAAGGAACTTGAAGAAGACTGGAAGTATATGCAGGCAAATCCGTAGCTTAAAAACCGGGGGACCCCCGCTCAGGAGGAGTTGGTTATGAAAAAAGCGGATCGTATCTTCGGGGTTATCGGTCTGGGGCTTGCCCTGTGGTCCTACCTCGAATCCACAAGATTAAAGTATATGACGGAGTTCACGCCCGGTCCGGGATTTTTTCCCTTCTGGGTGGGGGTTGCCCTGGCTTTCCTTTCCGTTTATCTGATCATCGACAGCTATATACGAAAACCGGGCAAAAATGACGACAAGAAGATCCTCCCCGAAAAGCATATGCTCTACCGTGTCGGTTTCATCATGCTGATGCTCGTCGTCGTACGGTACACCATGAATCTGCTGGGATTTCCCCTCACGCTCGCCATCTTCACGGCGGCGATCCTGTTGCTCCTGGAGCATTACAGCGTCGTCAAGAGTGTGGGCTACGGAATAGCCTACTCTGCCGTAACCTGGTTCATCTTCCAGTATATGCTGTCCATGGGGTTCCCCAAGGGAATCCTGGGAATTTAAGGGAAAGGAGAGTGAGCGCAAAATGGATGTCTTGACCAATTTGATGGGCGGGTTTGCGACCTGCCTCACCCCCTACAATATCTGGATGGCCGCTCTCGGCGCCTTCCTCGGGACGATTGTCGGAATCCTCCCCGGCCTCGGCCCCTCGGCGACGATGGCCATCATCCTGCCGATCACCTTCGGCATGGACCCGATCCCCGCGATGATCATGCTGTGCGCCCTCTACTACGGGGCGATGTACGGCGGCTCCACCACCTCGATCCTCGTCAACGTCCCCGGGGAGTCCTCCTCGGTCGTCACGGCGATCGAAGGCTACCAGCTCGCCCGACAGGGGAAGGCGGGAACGGCCCTCGGCCTCTCCGCGATCGGCTCCTTCTTCGCCGGGATCTTCGGCACCTTCGCCCTCGCCTTCCTGGCGTCCTCCCTTGCCGAGTACAGCCTCAAGTTTGGCCCGGCCGAGATGTTCAGCCTCGTCCTGATGGGGATGTTCACGATCATCTACGTCGGCGGCAAGGACGTCACGAAATCGCTGATGAGCATGGCCATCGGCCTCGGTCTCGGCACCGTCGGAACCGACATCGTCCAGGGTGAAGCCCGCTTCACCTACGGGGTCTCCGAGCTACGGGACGGCATCGATTTCGTCATCCTCGTCATGGGAACCTTCGGCATCGCCGAGGTCCTCGAATCGGCCGAAGAGTACCTGAAGATCGTGCCGATGAAGGTCAAGTTCTGGGATCTCTTCCCGTCCTGGAAGGATACCTGGTACTGCCGCTGGGCGATCATGCGGGGGACCCTTGTCGGCTTCTTCATCTGCTGCGTTCCGGGGTCCGGTCCGACGATCGCCTCCTTTCTGAGCTACGGCGTGGAAAAGAGCGTCTCCAAATATCCCGAGAGATTCGGCACCGGGGTCATGGAGGGGGTCGCGGGGCCGGAGTCCTCCAACAACGCCGCGGTCTCCGGGGCGATGGTCCCGATGTTCGCGCTGGGCATCCCCGGATCAGGGGCGACGGCTGTCCTCTTGGGGGGGCTGATCATGTACGGCCTGAAGCCCGGCCCGATGCTCTTCGTCGAGAACGCCGATTTCGTCTGGGCGGTCATTGCCTCGATGTTCCTCGGAAACGTGATCCTGATCATCATGAACCTCCCGATGGTGCCGCTCTTCGCCTCGCTTCTCCGGATTCCCTACGGCCTCATCTACCCGGCGATCCTGATCGTCTGCATCGTCGGCGCCTTCGCGGTCGCCTCGGGCCTCTTCGAGGTGGGGCTGATGCTGTTCTTCGCCGTCTGCGGCTATTTCATGAAGAAGGCCAATATCCCCGCCGCGCCGATGCTGATGGCGCTCCTGATGGGGCCGATGATGGAGAGATCCCTCTACCAGGCGCTGAACCTCGCCCACGGGAACATGATGGTCTTCATCCAGCGGCCGATCTCGGCCACGCTGCTGTCGATCATCGTCCTGATGTCACTCTACGTCGGATACAAGGCGATCAGAGGGAAAGATCGGGTCATCCAGGAAGAAGAGGAATAAACATTTTCAAGAATTTTTCTGAAACCGAAGGGCTCCGGCCGCCAAGCAGGCGGCCGGAGCCCCGTCTTCTTGCGGATACCACAAATTCATGCCCCGCCGGACCTACCGCCGGGGCACCCGATTATTCAGGGGGCGCTTATGGGTGAACCGAGAGAATTGACCATCCGGGAGGCCGGGGAACGGATCAAGTCCGGCAAACTGACGGCGGAAAAACTGATGGAATCGTGCCTGGAGAGGATCCATGCGCGGGAGGAGATTATCCACGCATGGGTGGAGGTCTACGAGCAGGACGCACTCGTGGAGGCGCGCCGCTGCGACCGTGCGTTCCAGCGGGGGAACCGGCTGGGACCGCTCCACGGGATACCGATCGGCGTGAAGGACATCATCGACGTCCGGGGGCAGTACACCCGCTGCGGGACGCCGATCTACCCCGCCCGCATCCCCACCGAGGACGCGCGGGTGATCGCCCGCCTCCGGAAGGCAGGGGCGATCTTCCTGGGCAAGACGGAGACAACCCCTTTCGCCAACAGCGACCCCACGGTCACCCGGAATCCCTGGAACCCCGAACACACCCCGGGGGGGTCGAGCAGCGGCTCCGGCGCCGCGGTCGCGGATCGCATGTGCCCGGCGGCCTTGGGAACACAGACGGGGGGCTCGCTGCTACGTCCCGCCGCCTACAACGGGATTGTCGGATTCAAGGCCACCTACGGCGAGGTGAGCAACGAGGGTGTCCTGCCCAATTCCTGGAGCATCGACCATGTCGGCGTCCATTGCCGTTCGGTGGCCGACGCCGCAATCCTCTGGCCCTGCATCCGCGAAGACGAGCCTCGGCCTTTTGCCAGGATGCCCGAGCCGCCTGTCCGCTCCCGGGCGCGGATCCCCGGCTCGCCGCCGCGTCTGGGGTACATCCGCGAGTATTTCGAACCGGAGACCTCTCCCGAGGTCCTGGCGAGTCTGACCTCCGTCCGGGAGGCGTTCCTCCGGGCCGGGGCGGAGGTGGTCGAATTGGCTCTCCCGCCGTCGTTTGCGTTCGTCATCCCCGGATGGGGCATCATCAAACAGGCGGAGCTCTTCACCTACCACCGCTCCCTCTTCGCGGCGCACCGGGAGGAGTACCCGCCGAAACTCAAGGACCGCCTGGATCAGGGGGCGCTCATTCCCGGCCATCAGTACGTCGAGTACCTCCGCCACCGGATCCTCTTCCAGCGGGAGATGTGCGAACAAATGGCCGGGGTTGATGGGGTCTTCATGCCCATCGCCTCGACGACGGCCCCGCGGGGGCTCTCCACGACCGGATCGAGCGTCTTCAACCGCCCCTGGACCCTCTCCGGCTTCCCCGCGATGTCACTGCCGACGGGCCTCGACGCAAACGGCCTCCCCTTCGCGATGCAGATCGCCGCACAGCCCTATCGTGAAGAAACGCTCCTCGACGTCGCCGCCTGGTGTGAGAAGGTCCTGGCGTTCACGGCGCGACCCGCCTGAAGATTCCACGGCGGAACCTGGACCTGACCGCGGGGAGAATAGGGCCGCAATCAACCCTTTTTCGATCCGGCGGACTTTTCGGATGACGGACGGAGTTTCAATGAGGGGGCGTCAACCATCGAATACGGGAAGTTTCAGGGAGTGGAAAGCAAAGGGCGAAGATCGCGCATATTTTTTACTTTTTCCAGATTCCAGACTTGGTCGATCAGGTTTTTCGTGCGCTCCTCACCGAGAACCGGCCTCATGAGGTCCGTGCATTTTTGCTCTATCTCCTGATCCGACATCGGATTCGCCGGCCGGCCGCGCACCAGTCCCACATGCTCCCGCAACTGGGCGCCATCGGTAGTGGTGATCTCGACAATCCCGCCGCGTTTGATTTTGGCCGTTCTCAATTCGGGGTCTCCGACCAAGGTAATTCGTTTCCGGATCGCAAGCACGGCCGGGTCCTTCATCCGTTCACGGGAGTGCGAGGCGTCGAAGGTCATGCCGCCATCCAGCAGGGCGACGGCCAGAACGTGTTTCAGATCTACGTCTGGCATATCCCGGTCCCGGACGATCAGGACGCGGTCATCGGGAACACGGGCGATCATGCTCTGCACACCCGCGGCCGTCAGACCGTGCCTTTCCCGCAGAATTAGGAGGGCGTCGAGTGGGGCCTGGATCGGGGCGCCGACGGAAAACTTCTTGATGTCGGTAAGCTCAATCTCATACCGGCTTCCCAGTTCTTCAACAAACAACCCGGGTTCGGCGTCGGGGGCGTGGGATTCAAAATAGTTGTGCTCGCCGCTGAACGCATCCGCAACCCCGGTAAACCCCGATTGCACCAGGATCGCCGAAGTCACGCCGTTTCGGGCGCCCATCCCGGCGAAAACAAAAGCTTTTTCCACGTGGTCCGTATCGCGAACCCAGTAATACTTGCCTGAATCCTGCTGCCCGGCATAATCCAGGACGTATCTTACCTGGTCCTCCTTCAGCCCCATCACCGAAGCCGCGGCGGCCGCCGCCCCGAAGTTGCTGCCGATGCCGTGCAGCGAGAGGGCGCGCCTGCGGACATTCTCCATCCCCAGGGCCTGGGTAATGCGGCAACCGATGTCATATCCGGCCACCACCCCTCTGAGAAACCTCGACCCGGCCGCCCCTTCCCTCTCCGCGACGGCCAGCGCGGCGGGAACGATGCCGCAGCCCGGATGCATGCCCGCTCTTTCGTGGGAATCGTCGGTCTCATCGGAATGGGCCATCATCGCCATGGCGAAGGCTGCATTGATCGCCGTGGTGACGACGGGAGATCCTGCGACCTGGGCCTCCCTTGCTCCTCCCTGCTGCCCGGCGAACTTTTTGGCGAGACGGCCCGGTTTGAGGTCGGAGCCGCAGATGATGGCGCCCAGCGTATCCAGAATGTGATGTTTGGCCTTCCGGATCACCGCGGCGGGAAGTTCAGCCTCCCCACTGCGGGCAATATACGTGCTCAGAAGGCGGATAATTTCCCCGCCGCTTTTTTCCCCTTTTCCACTTCCGCTCCTCAGCAAAGCTCCTCTCCTTTCAATCCGGGGGGAGGAATTTCCACCATGGACCGCCACATCCGCTGCTCTTCTTCTCCCGACCCCTGCCCCTAAATGAACAACTTTCCGTTCTCCAGAATCCTTTTCCCGTCCAGCCAGACCGTGGGATTCAGGATGACGATGTCGATGTGCAGCCCGCACTGGACCGCGCCTCCCAAGGAGATGTTGTCGCCCAATGCCACATGAAGGGTGCCCAATCTCTTGGAGACCTCCTTGGTATCGGGGAAAATACGGCAGTCGGGGTTCATCCCCAGAGCGAACTGAGAAGCGAACCGCCGGGCGTTGGAATCGGACTTCTCGAACAGCTCCAGCAGTTGCCGGGCCTGTTTCCCCCCTTCCACATTCACGATCCAACCGTCCTTGATCTCCATCCGGAACGGTTCGTCCACCCGCCCGATCTTGTCGATGATGTAGGGGTTTACGATGCACCCCTGCGTGGCGCCCTCCAGTGGGGCCACCGTGGATTCCCCGTCGGGAAGTCCCGAAAACCTTCCCGGTTCATCGGCAAAGCCGGTCTGCGCCTTCCCTTTCCGGCCGCAGAGCTTCATGGTCAGATCGCACCCGTCGGCGGTGGTAAAGCGGATCTCGCAGGTCTGCTCGAGCAGGGCATCCACTGCCAGGGCGTTACGCCGGACCGGCTCGTAGTCGGTGGTTACCCCGGGACTCTCCAGCATCCCGTCATTGAAGCCCCGAAGATTGCAGGTCCGAGTCCCGGCCCCCAGGGCGGCACTGACCGCCCTGCTGTGCGTGATCGGCCATCTGGCGATGTTGATGACGGCGCTGGAACGGAGGAATGCCCCCGCTACCGGCTCGGGCAGTTCCTGGCCGCCGACCGTCCGGGGTACGATAATCAGCGATACCGGTTCGGCCCCCACCCGCCGCACGGCCGCGGAGAGGATCGCGGCAAAGGGTCTCGAATCCTCCTCCGTATCCCGGAGGATGCATACCGTCTCCCCCGGCTTCAGGGCCAGAACCCGCCCCACGACCTTCTCGGCTACTTCACACATCCTTTCCTTATCCAGCATCCTCCCCTCCTCCTCTGCATATTTTTTTCAATCATCACGGTATCCCCCATGATCCCGGTCAAGATTGCGAAGACTTCATCGATGAGTCGAACAGATTTAAAAGCGTATCGGTCTATTCGGAGTGGTTGGTCGTCATTTTCTTCAGCAGTTTTTCCGCCCGATAGGTATTAAAGATGCCGCAATCGCACATCCGGGAGAGCTTCTTGGCTGCCGCTTTGCAGGTCATTTTCCCTCGACGGATTTCTTTGACCATATGGTCAATCAGATGGTAGGAGACCATGGCATGCCCGCACATCGTATGGATTTCCAGGGTTTCCCCTTTCGGCAGCCGGTCCGTCCTGCCGTGAATGCCCAGGGAATAATTCACCGTATGGGGAGCGATACCGATCTCCGCGCATATCTTCTCCGTCTCCCCGCATAATCCCGACACCACGGTGGAAATGCCGAAATCCCGCTCCTTGATCTCTTTCAAGCACGCCTTGATCCTCTCGCGATCCTTGAAGACCACGTGGATGATCCGGCTCTTGGCCTTCTTCAAGACTTCCATGTCGTACAGCTCGCCCCCGTCCCAATTGGGATTATGATTGCCGAAATTCACCAGATCCTGCTCATAATGGGAGATCACCTCCCAGATCTGTTGCATTGTTTTCTCCGACCCCTCGTGGTTCACAAAGCGGGATGTCCGAATCAGCAGGACATAGTCCTCATGGAGATCTTCGACACTCCCCTGCCGGTGCAATGTGTGCGTCATGTTATGCCTCCTTGAACAGTGGCCGGCCGAGGCCCACATTCGTCTTGGTATTCGGTCTGGGAGTAAATCCGGCATCTTTGGCAATGGCCAGCGCAGGCGTGGTTCCATCCGGATAAACGCGACTGATCAGATCGAGAGAAAAGACCGTATCGATCTTCGCCGATACCTCTTTGATCGTTGCCAGTACCTCCGGTAACTTGCCGACCGGGATCTTGAGCTCGATGATTGCCGAAAGTACCCGTTCGTTTAAGACCGCCTCGTTGAATTTTCCCGTCTTTTGATCGACCATCAGTTCCGCCACGGGATTGTTGGGTTCAAACTCAACCCCCAACCGGGCTATGGCCATGGCCACCGTCTGAAGGTCTCTGAACGATGTGCCGACGCCGGGGCGACCCATTTCGACCGCAACGCCGGCCATTCCAAACGGAAACCGGCCGGTCACATCGTTGGTCTTCATCTCTTCCGTTCCCCTTCCCTGACCGGTCGTCGAGGGATGTTTGATATGGGGATTGCTGAACGGTTCCCGGATGGATCTCGGCCATTCCAATTTCGGCATATAAATCGCATCGACCGGGCAGACGCCGGATCTCTTGTAACAGCACCCGCACTCCACGCACCCCACCTGGTCGATCTCACTGACCGATCGGCCTTCCCATTCCACCGCCGCGATTGCGCCAACCGGGCAATAGGGATGACACTCATCGCATCCGATACACTTTTCCTTGTCAATCAGCATCTGCGTCTCCTCTACCTTCGCTGAGAATAACCGCCCGACCGTTTATTCCCGCATTCATCGTCACAGTTTCCGCCAGCCTCTAATACTTTTTCTCCGATGCTTCTATTCTTCCGCCTCCTCGAGCAACTTCCTTTTTACTCTGACGGTTTTGAACGAGAACAAGATCGTCATGATTGCGGCTATCGCCAAAAGTGTTGCGGATATAGGGCGAGTGAAGAAAACGGTCATATCTCCACGGGAGAGCGCCAGGGCGCGATAGAGATTATACTCCAACATGGGTCCCAATATCAGGGCGATCACCATCGGGGCGCCCGGGACATCGAATTTTTTCATAAAATAGCCGATGACGCCGAAAACCAGCATCACCCAGACATCGTATACGCTGCTGCTGAGCGAATAGGCTCCGATGATGCAGATCAGCAGGATGCCCGGGTAGAGGTAGCGGTACGGGATGCGCAAGCCCATGGCAAACAGAGGAATCATCGGAAGGTTCATAAAGATCAGGATCGCATTCCCGACAAACATGCTGGCGATAAGAGCCCAGACAAAATCGGGGTTCGTGTGAAACATCATGGGACCCGGTTTCAACCCGTAGAGCATGAGGGCGCCCAACATGACCGCGGTGGCTCCCGAGCCCGGAATCCCGAGGGCCAGCAGATGCACCATCGCCCCGGACGTGCACGCATTGTTCGCGGACTCCGGCCCGGCAACCCCTTCGATGGCGCCCTTCCCGAAACGTTCGGGATTCTTGGCAACGCCCTTTTCAACGGCATACGCGGCGAATGACGCGATGGTCGCGCCGGCGCCGGGCAGGGCGCCCATAAAGAATCCGACCCCCGTACCCCGGAGAATCGCCCATTTGCATTGCCAAACTTCGGTAACGGTCGGCCAGAGATCTTTGAACTTCACGTTAATAGGGGTTATTTTCATCCGTTCCTCCGCGGAAACCAGAACCTCCCCGATCCCGAAAAGGCCCATGACCACGGTAACGAAGGAAACCCCATCCATCAATTCGGGTAAATCGTACACAAA
This sequence comes from Deltaproteobacteria bacterium, assembly GCA_026388375.1. Classification (GTDB taxonomy): domain Bacteria; phylum Desulfobacterota; class Syntrophia; order Syntrophales; family UBA5619; genus UBA5619. The sequence continues at coordinate 254 of JAPLJX010000267.1, read as the reverse complement.
CCGGGGCGCCCCCTGTATGACGTCAATGCCGATTGTCCCGAGGGCCATCCCGATGACGCCGCTCATCAGAGATTTCGATATGGATTTCCCGCCCACATACACGATGGTCAGCAGACCCATGACGATCAGGCTGAAGAATTCCGCCGGGCCGAATTTCAATGCAAATTTCGCGAGAGGGACGCAGATCAGCATCAACCCGATCGTCCCGAGAATGCCGGCAACGAAGGAGCCGATCGCGGAGATTCCTAGGGCGG
>JAPLJX010000107.1 GCA_026388375.1 Deltaproteobacteria bacterium | reverse complement strand
GTCTCGTAAAGATGTTGCGCGCTCACGGTTTTGCACCCATTGAAGACACCGCCGCAATCGTGCTTATCCTGGGGAGCATGCCCGGGAAGGCCTCTCTTGCCGCAGGCGAGTACTATGCCCACCCGCGAAACCTTTTCTGGCCGATCATGGGTGAGCTGGTCGGCGCCCATCCCGGCCTTCCCTACGAAGGCAGGCTTCGCATGCTGAAGTCTTCCGGCATTGCGTTATGGGACGTACTGGAGTCATGCATCCGGAAGAGCAGTCTGGATTCTCATATCGAGGAGGCCTCGGTCATCCCAAACGATTTTGACTCTTTCTTCTTAGGGCATCCGAACATCGCTTATCTCTTTTTCAACGGCGTCAAGGCTGAACAGTGCTTTCGGAGGCATGTACAACCTTCGCTCAAATCCCAACCGCTGCAATACCGGCGGCTGCCGTCCACGAGCCCGGCAAATGCAGGAACGCCATACGAGAAAAAACTGGAAGCCTGGCAGGCGGTTGCGTCCCTGGGCGTGAAGCTGGCTTTGGCTGAGCGGTGAACCGCAGCGACGTTATTCGCCCCTGTGGGAGGTTCATAAAAATGGCATATGATGAAGGGTTGGCGCAACGAGTTCGGGAGTTGCTGGAAAACGAGCCGGATTTTCAGGAAAAGAAGATGTTCGGGGGCTTGTGTTTTCTGATTCAGGGGAATATGGCCTGCGGCATCATCCGTCCACTAAACGGTCGCCTCTTCGTCAAGCAGCCGCAGCGCATCATCCCTGCTGAAGCCGGTCACGCGGTCCTCTGAAAAGGTCAGCACGCCTCTCCGGCCCAGTTCCGCCAGGACCTCATGGATCTCCGCCGTCTCCTTGCCCGTGATTCTTGCCAGCTCCGCGTCCGGGCTCTGATCGTCCGGGAGTGGCCACACCCTTAAGAAATAAAGGGTGGCCATCAGCCGCACCCAGGACTGGGTCATTTCGTCCAAAGCTTCGTTCGTGTGTCGGATGCGGTTGGAGAACTCTTGAAGCATGAACAGGGAAACGTCGTCACTTTCACGCAGAAGGTTCCGCAGGGTGTCCCCGTTGACGACGGCGATGTGACTCTCCTCCAGGCTGCGGGCGGAGGCGGTCCGCGGGGCGTGGATCAGCGCCGCCATCTCGCCGAAGTACTCCCCCGGTCCCATTTCGGCGAGGACCTTCTTCGCCTGGCCGGCGCTCTTTTCCATCCGGACGCGGCCGCTCAGGACGTAGAAGATGTCCTGACCGATGTCCCCCTCACGGAAAATGTATTCGTCCGGGCCATAGAGGCGGCCGAATTTCCGGAAGATCCGTTCGTCGACGTGCATGCGGCCGCTCCGGGACTTCAGGAGGGCATTTTCGAGGAGAATCATATCCCGCCGCTGGTAGGAGGAGATCAGTTCCGCGCAGAACAGCAGGATCAGTGCAATGTAAAAGACCCAGATGACAAGGATAACCACCGCCTCCAGCGAACCGAAGATGACATGATAGCGGGTGTAGCTGGCGACGTACCAGGTGAAGAACTGCTTTGCGATTTCCATCAGGGCGGGGAAGATCGCGCTTCCGATGAGGGCGTTCTTCAGGCTGACCTTTCCCGGGGGGATCACCTTGTAGACGACGGTGAAGAACAGAACGGTAAAGAAGTAGGGGAGGAGATAGCGGAAGAAGATCCCATAGACTTCCGGCAGGAAAAAGACCCCGCCCAGGACGATAAGGGGCTGCCTGGAAAGGATGGCCGCCACGTAGGTGATTCCAACGCTGAGGACGCCGACCGTCCAGCCCAGCGGGATCATCGCGATGGCGAGTAATTTTGCGAGGAAATAATTCCGGTAGGTCTTCGAACGGAAGATGATGTTCATGGCCGTTTCGATGGCGCTGAAGATCATCGCTGAAAACCAGATCAAACTGATGATTCCCGCCCAGCCGAGGAGCTCTTTCTTCCCCTCGATCTGGCCGAACTGCGTGAGCAGGTCGCCCGAGAAGGAGGGGATGAACTGGCGGATCCCCTCGAGGAGCTTTTTCTGGATCCCCGGATCGGCGCTGAAGAGATCGCCGACCAGGAGCAGCGTCAGGATGAACAGGGGGATGATCGACAGGATTGCGTACAGCGCGATCGCGGCGGCCTGGTTTGTGTCACCGTTCGTTCGATAGTTGCGGATGGCGTCGCTGAGGATGTCCCAGGCGGAGGAGAAGCAAAGGCGGATGACGCCTGGCGTCGCCTTTTTTCCACGTTCGTTCCGGCTGAAATTCATCATCTTCACCCGCTCATGAAAACCGGTTTATTGCATCACATCAGTCCCTCATCACCGCGCGGAGCGCCCCAATCGCCGTTTCGATATCGGCTTCACCGATCCCGTGGTGGGTGAGCATCCGGAAGCGGGCCGGCCCCGGGTGAGAGAGCATCACCCCCTTCTCCTTGAGGCGCGCCATGAACGCGTCGTCCGTGAAGCGCTTATCAACGAGATCGATGAAGAGGATGTTCGTCCGGACGCGATCCGGTTCGGTGGCCAGTCCCTGAATCCGTGAGATTCCTTCGGCAAGACGATGGGCGTTCGCATGGTCTTCCGCGAGACGTTCGATCATCTCTTCCAGGGCGACGATCCCCGCGGCGGCAATGATTCCGGCCTGGCGCATTCCGCCGCCCAGCATTTTCCTAATCCTGCGGGCACGCGCGATGAATGTTCCGTTCCCGCAGATCACGGAACCAACTGGCGCGGCGAGCCCCTTTGACAGGCAGACGCTTACGGAATCCATTCCTCGGGTCAATTCCCGGACGTCCACACCGAGGGCGACCGCGGCGTTGAAGATCCGGGCGCCGTCGAGGTGGACGGCAATGCCGCGGCGCTTCGCGAGCGCAACGACGGCGGCGGTGTAATCGGGCGTCAGCGCGGCGCCGTAACAGCGGTTGTGGGTATTTTCCAGGCAGATGAGCCGCGTCCGAGGGAAGTGGATGTTGTCGCCGCGGATGGCGGCCTCGATCTGATCGAGTCGCATGGTCCCGTCCGGCCGGTTTGGGACGGTGTGGGGGAAGATGCCACCCAGGGCGGACATGCCGCCCGCCTCGTTCAGGAAGATGTGCGAGCAGTCGCCCAGGATCGCCTCTTCGCCGCGGGCACAGTGCGTCAGCGCGCAGGTGATGTTGCCCATCGTGCCGCTCACGACCAGGAGCGCCGCTTCCATTCCCAGCCGTTCGGCCATCATCGCCTCGAGGCGGTTGATCGTGGGGTCCTCGGCGAAGACGTCGTCGCCGAGATCGGCGTGAAAGATGGCTTCGCGCATGGCCTGCGTGGGAAGGGTTACCGTGTCGCTTCGCAGATCGATGACGGACATGATCAATCTCCAATGGTTAAGGATATTTTTGAGGGGGTGCGAAACCGCCCTTCACACGGTAATCTTTCACAGCCGAGATCTTTAGTCAAGCATTTCGGATTTGTGACGGCGCGCACTATTCCTGCCTGCCATGCTTCGGGACGGCTAGTGGGTTGCCGAAGGCGCAACCGACGCCTTAAACTTTCTTTCGACGCCTCGCGTAACGAAGGTCAGGATGGCCGCCAGCGCCAGCGCCGCCGCCGCGATGACATAGGCGCCATTATAGCTCCCGGTGCCGGTGGCAGCCTTCTCCGCCTCGAAAAGCTTTCCTGCCAGAAGCGGGAATACGAACCCGCCCGCACCCCACGCGGTGAACACAAGCCCGTAATTGACGCCGAAGTTCTTGAGGCCGAAGTTGTCTTTCACGGCGGACGGGAAGACGGACAGACATGAACCGTAGTTGAAGCCCAGAAGCATCGAGATGACCGTGAACGCCGCCATGTCGGTGAGTCCCGTCCTGAGCAAAAGCATCAGGGCGGCCTGGAATAAGAAGATGATGCACATGGTCCACAAGCGGCCGATCCTGTCCGAGAGCATCCCGGCGAGGATGCGACCTGAGGCGTTGCCGATCGCGAGGAACGCGACCAGTATGAATCCCGCCTCGATCCGTCCCAGTTTGGCGATGGTCGTGACATTGCCGATGATCATCAGACCTGCGCCCGCCCCGCACGCAAACATGATCCAGAGCAGGTAGAAGAGCGGGGTCTTCAGCAGTTCTCCGGGGTTCACGTTTACCGGGGGTGTGATCGCTGCCGGCGTCGAACAGCTTGCCGCAGGTTTTTCCGACCTGTAGCCCCGGGGGGGCGCCTGGAGAAACTGTGCCAGGAGTGTAACCAAGATCAGGAACCCGATCCCGAAGAAAAGCAGGGTCCGGTGTATGTTGCCTTCCTTCATCGCCAGAAGCTGGGCATCCGCACCCTGCTTTGCCGACTTCTTCGCGACCACGGCCGCCAGAGCGTCCTGCATGCCGGTCTTCTGCGGGTCCGCCTCAGTCTTCGCGAGGGCTTCCAGCGCACTCCTCACTTCCGCGTCCGCGATCGTCTGGGCCGTAATGAGTTCCTGCAGGGCAGGCCGGGGTCTGCCTGTGAGGTCGTTTCCCGTGATGTAGTTGGCGAGCGGTGAGATGTACACCGAAGCGAGGCCGAAGCCGGCGACGACGAGGCCGGCGATGAGCCCGGTCATGCGGGCGGGGAACCACTTCACCGCGGGGGGTGTGGCCGCCGCGTAACCGAGGCCAATCCCGGCGCCGGCGAGAATCCCGAACCCCAGGACGTACCAAAGCACGCTGGTCGCAAAGCTCGTGAGGATGCAGCCGAGCCCGGTCAGGATGCCTCCGACCGTGGCCACCCACCGGGGCCCGATCCTATCCTGAAGCCGGCCTGCCGGCACCATCATCACCGCGAAAACGATGCAGGCGATGGAATAGGGCAACGCCTTGTCCGCGTCGTCCCAGCCCCAGTCGGAGGGGATAGCTTTTTTGATGACACTCCAGGCATAGAGAACCCCGAGTGCCAAGTTAACGCCCATCCCTGCAAAGGTTACCGCCCAGCCCTTACCCATGGTATTTCTTGTCATGTGCTTCGACCTCCATGATTGGCGCCACCCCGGGCGCCACGGCTCTGCAAAGCGATCCCCCCTCCTTTTCAACAAAAGAACTATAGGTAGAATTGATTTTCGTGTCAAGGAGATCCTGGCACTTAAAAACGGTTGCAAAACCCGCATTCATACGGTAGCTTGACGACCATGAACCCTGCCACCCGCACCTTCTTGACCTGCACCGCGCTGTTGAGTCTGACCGTTACGGCGTGCGGCCCGAAGGAGTCGGGGCGCGCCCCTGCGGGGAGCGCCGCCGCCACCCCCGCCTATGGGGATATCATGGTCGAGGGGTCAATCGGCGACGCGTCGAACCTCATCCCGCTCCTTGCTTCGGACTCCACCTCCCACGAGATCGCGGGGCTCGTCTTCAACGGCCTCATCAAGTACGACAAGGATATCCGTATTGTGGGAGACCTGGCCGAATCATGGGAGATTTCCAAAGACGGCCTCGTCATCACCTTTCACCTGCGCAAGGGGGTACGGTGGCACGATGGACGCCCCTTCACCGCGGCAGACGTCCTTTACACCTACCAGGTCACGGTCGATCCGAAGACGCCCACCGCTTATGCGGGCGACTTTCTTAAAGTGAAGAAGGCCGAGGTCCTCGACGATTGGACCTTCCGGGCAACCTACGATAAGCCGTTTGCCCCAGCGTTAATGAGCTGGTCGGTCGGCATTCTGCCGAAGCATCTGCTGGCCGGCAATGAGATCACCACCTCTCCGCTCGGCCGGCGCCCGATCGGCACGGGGCCGTACAAGTTCAAGGAGTGGGTGACCGGCCAGAAGATCGTTCTCGTCTCCAATCCCGACTATTTCGAGGGGCGGCCCTATATCGACGGCTACATCATGCGGATCATCCCCGATACGGCAACGATGTTCCTGGAACTCCGCGCAAACGGCATCGACCGGATGGGGCTGACGCCGCTCCAGTACACGCGGCAGACGGAGAACAAGCTCTTCCGGGAGAATTTCAACAAGTACCGTTACCTCTCCTTTGCCTACACCTACATGGGCTACAATTTGAAAAACCCCCTCTTTGCCGACAAACGGGTCCGCCAGGCGATCGCCTATGCGGTGAATCGGGTGGAAATGATCGACGGCGTCCTGCTCGGCCTCGGGAAGCCCGCCACCGGACCCTACAAGCCGGGAACCTGGGCCTACAACCCGAATGTCCGGGCCTACCCCTACGATCCGGCGAAGGCGAAGGCGCTCCTGGCCGAGGTGGGTTGGAAAGACTTAAACGGCGACGGCGTCCTCGAAAAGGAGGGCCGTCCCTTTGCCTTCGAGATCATTACGAACCAGGGGAACGAGATCCGGGCGAAGTGCGCCGAGATCATACAGCGGCGTCTGGCCGAGGTGGGGATCCAGGTAAAGATCCGGGTGGTCGAGTGGGCGGCGTTTGTGAAAGATTTCATCAACAAGCGGAAGTTCGACGCGACGATTCTGGGCTGGACGATCCCGATGGAGCCGGACCTCTACGACGTCTGGCATTCGAGCAAGACGGGGCCGGAGGAGTTGAATTTCATCTCTTATAAAAATGGGGAGGTGGACGCCCTGATCGAAAAAGGGCGAGAGACTTTCGACCAGTCCGTACGGAAGCGCTGCTACGACCGGATCCAGGAGATCCTCGCCGAGGAGCAGCCCTATCTGTTTCTCTACGTCCCGGACGCGCTCCCGATCATCCATGCTCGCTTCCGCGGGGTGGAGGTCGCTCCGCTCGGAATCGGCCACAACTTTATCAAGTGGTACGTTCCAAAGGCAGAACAGAAGCTCGTCATGAAACCGTAGTTGCTCATCCGGTTGATGCGTACTTCCTCATTAGATCTGCCTTTATTGAGGGCACGCAAGACTTCAAATGTTCAAGGCGACTGATCGGACCAGCTCATTGAATACCAAATGAAATGTGCACTTTTCGGAGGGTGATTTTTCTGATGATCGGGAGTATTTGTAACTTCCTCTTCCGCAAAACGTTAACCTCGCCGAAGATGCTGTATTTCAATGCGTAATGATCACATTTGTGGCGATCCCGACTACTCCTGGGACGCTCACATAACGATATAGCACCAGTTGAATCGGGGCTCTCCGGTGGGGTCTGCCCAAATTTCCCCGAAAAACCTGCCGGACTCGCCTAATCACCGAAATCGACATCGCCCCTACAAACTTTTTGAGGTTATTTGTGCTACCATGTCCGCACGACCGGAATCAAATCCCATTTCGACACAACAGGGTGTGATAAAATCTCCTGATAAAATCTCCTTGACACACAAGACTCCTTTCCATATCCTCAATCCATGCAAAAGTAAGATCTTATCAATCAGATTTTCTGATTGATAAGATCTGATGAGTCTGGTTGTCAACGTAAGCAATGCCTGATAAAATCCGATTCATAGCATCACCTCGTGCGTTGATGGGCTTTTGTTGTCGAGTATCTAATCTGAAGTTTAAGATGATACTCGTGACAGTGCAATTGTCAGAAAACGTGTTTTTTCATGGAGGCGACAATGAGATCATTCAGAAATGTATGGACGGTGCTGGCGATTCTTTTCCTGTTCAACATGAGCGCGGCGGCTGCTGAAAAAAAGGAATTCACGGCCAAGACGGATCCGGACGGCGTCCAGAGGGCGGAGATTCTCGCGGGGTCCTATTTCTTCGATCCCAATTACATAATCGTAAAGGTGAACGTGCCGGTGGAATTGAAGATCAGGAAGGAACCCGGTATGATCCCCCACGACATCGTGCTGAAGGCCCCCGAGGCGGGGATCGACTTCCGACAGGAGTTGAAGGAGACGCCTGAAATCATTAAATTTACCCCCACGAAAACCGGAACATACTTCTTTACTTGCGATAAGAAGCTCCTCTTTTTCGAAAGCCACCAGGATAAGGGGATGACCGGCACGCTGGAAGTGCGGGACTGATGATCGTCAGGGAATGGATAGACCTCCTCAGGATCATGCACGGCGCATACAACGCCCTGGTCGCCCTTGCCTTCCTGTACCAGGGATGGCTCGGGCTGAAGATCAGAAAAGCGGGAAGGAGCAGAGGCGCCAAGGACTTCGGCATCATCAAGCGGCACCGGGGCAACGGCCCCGTCCTGGCGCTTTTGGGCATCCTGGGGTATGTGGCAGGCGCGACGCTGATCACCATCGATAAAGAGCATTTTTTTGAGTATCGCGTCCATCACCTCGTGGGGTTGTCGATTGTCATCCTCCTGGCGACCACGTTCCTCGTCTCCCGGAAGATCAAAGGCCCCGCTTCTCCCTGGCGAACCCCGCATTGCCTGCTGGGCCTGACCATCCTGGGCGCGTACCTGGTGCAGCTGTTTCTGGGACTCAACATCCTGCTGTAAGTGCGGATGGGAAGTGGACCATGGCTCTGAGCGAAATCCGGGAACTGCTCGAAAAAGCCCACTCCAATCTCCTGGTATAAATCCGGATCCCCGAAAAGCGACCTGAATTCCGGAATGATCACAGCCGGATAAAATCCTACTCTGGCCAATCTGAGAATCCGTTCGATAAGAATAAAATACCCACTAAGCTGCGCTTTTATGAAAATTCCTATTGCATTTCAGGTTATTCCCTTTTACATTGGTTCCGCGCGAATCTTTCCATCAATTTCTCACAAGGAGCTACCCCATGAACAAGTCCGATCTGATCAACGCTTTATCCACCAAAGAAAACCTGACCGGAAAAAATGCATTCGAGATAATCAACCTCATCTTTGATGGTTTCACCAATACGCTCAAGAAGGGCGGTAGAATTGAAATCAGGGGATTCGGGAGTTTCTCCGTAAGGGAGTATGGTGGTTATGCGGGAAGGAATCCAAAGACCGGTGCGAAGACAGAGGTGGGAGCCAAGAGGCTGCCGTATTTCAAGGTTGGGAAGGAATTGAAGGAGAGGGTGAATTGTTGAGGAGGTATCTTCATGAAGCCAATCGGCCCCCTGATGCGAGAACACAGATTGATTGAAAAGATGCTTAGCTTCTTTGAGGGTGAAACCAAGAAGATTACTGAACAGAACAAGGTAGACCCCCTGTTTATCGACACCGCGGTGGACTTTATCCGGACCTACGCGGACAGGACGCACCATGGAAAGGAAGAGGGTATCCTCTTTCGAGATCTCATTAAAAAACAGATCTCACGGGAACACATCCGGATCATGGAAGACTTGGTGGAGGAGCATAAGTATGCCCGGAAAACGGTTGGTATGCTGGTGGATGCCAAAGAAAGATATCTTGAGGGAGAAAACACATCACAGGAAGTCATTTCCCTGCTTGGGGAACTGGCCCGTTTTTATCCCATACATATCGAAAAGGAGGACAAACGTTTCTTTTATCCCTGCATGGAGTACTTTACAAAAGAAGAACAAGACCGGATGCTCAAGGAGTTCTATGAATTTGATCGGAACATGATCCATGAAAAATATGGGAACATTGTAGATCGAATTGAGGCACAGTCTGAGTAAGTTACTTCCTGAACTCCTCGGTTGCCGGAATTTTAAAAACGTGCAATATTACAAACGTAAATAATTGAATACGGTAGCACCAAAGTCAAACGGTACCAATCGGATATAGGCTACCACGACCGATGATTCGATATAAATAGAGTTTTTCTGCCTACCTTGGTTGGAGAGTACCGCTTATGGACGATAAGGCTATCATCCGTTGCAGGAAGTGCAACAGAGCGTTAAGGGTTCCTGCAGACCGGGGGGCGCTAGAAGTCCGCTGTCCAGACTGCCAAACCCAATTTATATGGAAACCTGATATATCTCATCAACTTAAAGCCGGTTACCGCAAGATGAGAGACCAGAGTTGGCCACGCTCGCTTAAAATTGCCGTTATAGTTGGTCTTCTGGTTGGAGGTTTTGCACTCACACAATTTTTTGAAGGTTCGATAGGAGATAAAGACCCATCACCAAAGCCGAGTTTATCCCCCCCCAAGTGTAAAACACGATTCCCAATGGGTTAGAATCAGCTATGATGATCTTGTCAATAAAGAAACAATCACTCACAGTGGGCAAACCATAGGAGCTCATTTCGATAAAGTCTCAAAATCCAATCCCCCTCAGCCTGCGGGAATCTTTGCGGAACTTCAGCCTTATCTCGAACCTTTCAACTTTATATGCAATGACATCGTGGCTTCAACAAAGTCGGGTGATGTGATGCCATACCTGAACGTTGTGGCAGACTACCCTGCTGGATCGAGGCAGCCGGCTTGGGCTACCCTCTTCCGAGAAGGACAATATCTGCTTTTCGTAGGTGACAGAAAGGCAAGGTTGTTCTTAAAAGGAAAAAGTCCTGTGAAACTGTTTAATGGTTACTACAGCGTCATTCGGCATCCACTTAGGGAGGCTTTAGCCACGACAGGGGCAGGTAAAATGACTGTCGAAGTATATGCCTTTGAAAACGATTACACCTCCCGAACAATCAGTTTGGACTTAAATCCCCATATCTTGGAGGTTGACGCGAATCAGCTTGGTCCAAAATCAAAGCCATTACCGCTTGCCGATCTTGCAGACTTTTTTAACAGGGGGATCACTTTAGAAGCTGCAGAGATAGATGGGAAAGCCGACTTTTACCTTTATGGGACTCCTTCAGAGCGTCAAACCATTGCCACTAGATCACAATCACTGGAAGACTTCGCGGTTGTCTACCGCTCTATGTTTCATTACGGCTACAATGCACCCTACATCAGCCTTGGCCGCCACGAGGATAATCGGTACGCAAAAGTCAACTTCGGTGGGTTTCTTGAAGACACAGGCGTTGGAAGCGTTGTCTTGGAAGCGGATAAACTTTTCAAAACGATGAGCACTGGTCTTGATCCCAACACTCGCGCATTCATTAAAGGGAGGATAGTGCAGGAAGTTCCCAGCTTCTTAACGGAAGATGAAAGATCGTTGAATGAGGGAAGAGGCAAAGAAAAAGGTCGTATGCAAATTCGATATTGGTTCTATCCTGACCACATTCGATGTGCGACGGACGGACACCTTGGCGTTGTTGAACGTTTCCAGTTATTTGCAGATGCTGAGCGGATGGACACGAAAGTTACCCTCGGACGAGCACAGCGGGACACCATTGACCATTTGAATCAGAATTTTGCCGTCTATGCAAAGGCGCTTCCTACGTACCGAGAACTTAACACAGTCGGTCGGATGATGGCCATTGTAACATGGCTCCAGCAGAATAGTGGTAGAAATCAGATAGACCTTGATGCGCTCCTTTCCGTGGAACTCTCTCCTTTCAAGACACCGAGACGAACAAAGAAGCTCATCGCCGTAACAGCAGAGGCCATTACAAGTGAGGGGGCAGTAATAAGAACGGGTACAAAGTGAAAAGTATACAGTTTCGACACATTGCTTGAAAGTTTTAAGCCATCGATTGACGATGATGATATCCTTAAGCATTGGGAGTGTCATGACGGATCGGGATTTCCCGGGGGATCAAGGGAGAAGAGATCCTCATCGGGGTCCGGATCTTGGCGGGTGCCGCTGCCCTGGAAGACATGACGACCCACAGGGCTTACCGGAATGCCTTTCCAGTAGGTGAGGCTCTGGAAACAAATTCTCCAATAGTGGCTCTAAGTATGACTCCGAGGTCGTGACTGCCTATATTAAGCTTTTCAAGGAGAAGGGCTATAAGATTGAAGGCTGAAGTGTCTTATACAGCTTACGATTGGTAATAAACAAAATTTTAACGCCGAGATTCTGTTTGTAGGTGAAAGAGCAGTCGTCCGAAGTTTATAATACCTTTTCAAATCATAAAGTACGCGAGAACCGGATGAACCCGTTTTCAAACCCGGTCAGGCCAAGGCGTAAAAATTGATCAGGCTGCCGGCCAGCAGGATTTCCCGTTCCGCCTGGGGCAGGTTCTTGAGCTCCAGGGCCAGCGGGATGATCCGGCCGTCCCCCTTCAGAATCAGCGCTTCGATGATCTCAGCCCCGTTCAGAACCGCCTTTCGGAGAGAGGGAAAGAACACGGCATCCTGGACTGCAAGCTTTTCTTCGCCCTTTTCCGCCGTGGTGAACGGCAGCATCCCCCAGTTGATGAGGTTGCTCCGGTACCTCTTGGTGGCGTATGCGTTTGCGATATTGACCCAGCCCCCCAAAACCTTCTGACAGGAGGCCGCTTGCTCCCGCGCCGAACCGTCCCCCGGCTTCCGCGCGAAGACGAGGCTGCCGAGACCCGTTGTCCGGAGGAACTCCTCGATAGATATGCCGGGGGCGAACGCGGCCGCCCAGGGTTTGACGGCCTCCAGCAGCCGGGTATCCGTCTTGCCGTCTTTCAGGAATGCGAGCCTCATTTTCTCCAGCGCGTGGGCTTCACCGGCGCGCCTCACATACTGCGGGTCCTTCCGGGACAAGGTGAAGGAGGCCAGCTTCAGCGGGTTGGACCGGTAGGAGGAGGTTTCTCCCGAGGGGATCAGCTCGTCCGTCGTGGTCACCGGATCCGTAATCACGGATGCAACGATCAGGCAGAGATGATCCGGCAGGGCGGACATGGCGGGCCAGTCAATGATGTTCGGCCCGAAGCGCAGGGGGATATCGGGTTTCGCTTTTCCGTAGCCTTGATAGACCCGGTTTTCGTAGACGTCTGCCGAAAAATGGTATCGCGCGTGGCGGGGGTGAAAAGAGATCTCGTCTGCACCGGTCAGAAAGCCCCGGTTCAGGGCGGTTGCCGCGATGGAGCGGGCGTCCATCAGTGCGACGGAGGCGATCTGGCCATCCTGGGGGCGGGAGCCCTCGCGATTCGGGAAGTTGCGCGTCGTGTGGCGAATGCTGAGCCCCTGGTTCGGCGGCACATCCCCCGCGCCGAAACAGGGGCCGCAGAAGGCCGTCCGCATGGTAGCCCCGCTTTCCAGAAGGGATGCGAGCATGCCTTTGCGCGTCAGCTCGATCAGGATCGGCTGGCTCGCCGGATAAAAGCTCAGGGAGAACTCCTCATCACCGATGGAATGGCCCTTCAAGAGGGCCGCGGCGTAAACGATGTTCTCGAAGGTTCCTCCCGCGCAACCGGCGATGACCCCTTGGTCCACTTTCAGTTTTCCTTCGACGACCTTGTCCGTGAGACAATATTTCAAGCCGGGGTTTTCGAACTGTTTCAGGGCCTCCTTTTCCGTTTCCCGGAGGATGTCCATCAGGTCCGTCTTCAGCTCGCGGATGGCGAAGGCATTGCTAGGGTGAAACGGGAGGGCGATCATCGGCTCCACACGGGAGAGGTCTACCCGGATCAGGCCGTCGTAATAGGCCACGCTCCCCGGTTCGAGTTTCCGGTATTCTTCTTCCCGGCCATGCGTGCGGTAGTAATCCGCCACTTTTTCATCGGTGCGCCAGATCGTGGAAAGGCAGGTCGTCTCCGTGGTCATCACGTCGATGCCGTTGCGAAAGTCGACGGAGAGATTTCCGATCCCCGGGCCGATGAATTCCATGACCTTGTTCTGCACAAAACCGTTCTTGAAGACGGCCCGGATGATCGCGAGCGCCACATCCTGCGGTCCCACGCCGTCACGGGGATTCCCTTCCAAAAAGACGGCGACCACATCCGGCCAGACCGTGTCGTAGGTCCGGTTCAGAACCTGTTTCACCAGCTCCGGACCGCCCTCGCCGATCCCCATGTGCCCAGTGCGCCGTAGCGGGTGTGGCTGTCCGAGCCCAGGATCATCTTTCCACAGCCGGCCATCTGTTCCCGCACGTACTGGTGGATACCCGCCTGGTGGGCCGGGAGATAGATCGCGCCGGACTTGTGCGCCGCCGAGAGGCCGAAGAGGTGATCATCCTCGTTGATGGTGCCGCCGACCGCACAGAGGCTGTTGTGGCAATTGGTCAGCGCGTAGGGAACGGGGAAGTTCTTCAACCCGC
>JAPLJX010000231.1:1013-10503 GCA_026388375.1 Deltaproteobacteria bacterium | reverse complement strand
TGATTTTAAGATCGGAACGAGTTACTTTGCCAGAAGCTCTCAATTCCCGGACATGTGGAATCTTACGGCAACGATAAATATTCCCATTTTCTACAAGACAAAACAGCGGGAGGGGGTCCTGGAGGCCGAGGCATCCCTTCTGGAAGCCAGGAGGAATGTTGAGGCAACAAAGTTGATGGCTTCGTCCGCACTGCGGGACAACCATGCCATGTTGAAAACGGCGGAAAACCTTATGGCGCTTTACAGGGAGGGATTGATTCCCAAGGCCCACCAGGGTTTCGAGCTGGCCCTCGCCGGTTATGTGACCGGAAAAATTGAAGCGATCACCGTCATTACCAGGCTTAAAGCTCTGATCGATTACGAATTCTTATACTGGAGGCAGTTTACCGACAGGGAAAAGGCCGCGGCAAGGCTGGACGGGCTGGCGGCAATCACGGACTACGGAGCGGACGTAAAATGAAAAAAAGAACCATCATTATCGGTGTTATCTGTTTGCTTGTCGTTGTTGCCGGCGCTTCCCTATATCTCTACAGAACAGAGCTGAAAGATGCGGCAACCAAAATAGGAATAATAAAAGGGGGGACAGAAGGTAAGCAGGTGGCGGGAAGTCAGCAGGGAGGCGGCGCCTCGAAGGCGGTAACAAAGACAGAACCTGCCAAGCAGCCGGAAGAAACTCCCACGGTCGAAATACCCACGGACAAGCAGCAACTGATCGGCGTCAGGACCGTTCAGGCCGCCATCAGACCCTTGAACAGGGTTATCCGGACCGTGGGCCGCATCGAGTATGATGAAAGGAAACTGGCAACCGCCAATACCAAGATCGAGGGGTGGATCGAAAAACTCCATGTCGATTATACGGGGCGTTATGTGAAAAAGGGAGAGCCTCTGGCGGAGATCTACAGCCCGGAGTTGGTGGCAACGCAGCAGGAGTTTTTAAATATTCTGCGTTGGGCAGGTCAGGGTCAATCGGTTAAGGATGAACGCACGGCCATGCTGCTTGTCAAAGACGCCCAGGCCATGCTGGATGCGGCAAAAGAACGGCTCCGGCTTTGGGATATCAGCGATGAACAGATCAAAAAGATCGAAACGACGGGCAAGCCGATCAGAACGCTAACCATCTACAGCCCCGTCAGCGGCTACGTCCTCCAGAAGATGGCCGTCCAGGGGATGCGCGTTATGCCGGGAGAAAAGCTCTTCGATGTTGTCGATCTCAGCAGCGTATGGGTCGTCTCCGATATCTACGAGTATGAGTTGCCGCTGATCAAGGTGGGACAGACGGCCCGGATCAGCCTCAGCTATTTCCCGGGGAAGGAATTCTCTACCCGGGTGGATTATGTCTACCCTGCTTTGGCGAGCGAGACGAGAACCGCCAAGGTCAGATTTACGATCCCCAACCCCGAAGGCGTTCTGAAACCCCAGATGTTTACCAACGTGGAAATCAAGATCAACCTTGGCAACCGGCTCGCCGTGCCGTCCGAAGCGGTTATCGATACGGGGGTGAGGCAGATCGTTTATGTGGACAAGGGCGAGGGGTATTTCGAACCGCGCGAGGTGACGACCGGCCTCAAGGTCGATGAACTCGTCGAAGTGACGGGCGGGATCAAGGCGGGAGAGAAGGTCGCGTCATCGGCAAACTTCCTGATCGATTCGGAGGCCCAGTTGAAGGGCGTTACGGCTTTAAAAAGAAAAAAGTGACGCTCTTGCAAAACCCATGATTCCGCTGCGGAATCCGAGACAACTTCTTCACGATAAAAACCGATTACGGAGTCGATAGCACAACCATGATTGCGAAAATAATCGATTACAGTGCGCGCAATAGATTCATCGTCTTTCTTCTGGTGGTTTCGCTGGCCCTCTGGGGGTACTGGGCCTTGACGAAGACCCCGCTGGACGCCATTCCCGACCTGAGCGATACGCAGGTCATCATCTACACGGAGTGGCAGGGCCGGAGCCCCGATCTGGTGGAAGACCAGATCACCTACCCCATCACGTCCACCCTGCTTGCAGCGCCGAAAGTTCAGTTCGTCCGGGGATTTTCCTTCCTGGGAAGTTCCTTTATCTATGTCATCTTTGACGAAGGTACGGACATCTACTGGGCGAGAAGCCGGGTGCTGGAATACCTGCAGGCGGTGAAGGCGAAAATCCCCGCCGATGTCAATCCCGTTTTAGGCCCCGATGCCACGGCCGTAGGCTGGGGCTTTTCCTATGCGGTGGTCGACAAGACGGGCGGACACGACCTGGCGGAGCTCCGCACCATTCAGGACTATAACGTCAAACTGGCCATCGAAAGCGTGCAGGGCGTCTCCCAGGTCGCCAGCGTGGGAGGCTTTGTCAAACAATACCAGATCACGATCGATCCGAACCGGCTTCTGGCCTACAACATCCCGCTGATGGCGGTGATCGAGGCGGTCAAAAAGAGCAACAGCGATGTGGAAGGCCGGGTTCTGGAGTTTTCCGGGATCGAATACATGATCCGGGGACGCGGCTACATCAAGAGTCTGCAGGATCTGGCCGGGATCGCGGTCAGCACCGATGGCCGGGGGACGCCGGTCCTGCTGAAGGATGTGGCCGACATCAAGCTCGGACCGGAGATTCGGCGGGGATTGGCGGAACTCGACGGCAAGGGCGAAGTGGCAGCCGGCATTGTCGTGGTGAGATTTGGCGAAAACGTCCTCAACGTCATCGCGCGGGTCAAGGAGAGGATCAAAAAGGATATCGTACCCAGCCTGCCCAAAGGGGTGGAGATTGTCACCACCTATGACCGATCCGACCTGATCGAGCGCTCCATCGACACCTTGAAGGATGAAATCATCAAGCTGTCGATCGCGGTGAGCGTGGTCTGCATCGTCTTTCTCTTTCATCTGCCCAGTGCTTTGGTGGTGATTCTGACACTCCCCATTGCCATCCTCATTTCCTTCATCTGCATGTTTTATCTGGGGCTTACGTCCAACATCATGAGTTTGAGCGGGATCGCCATCGCCATCGGCGCGATGGTGGACGCCTCCATCATCATGGTGGAAAACGCCCATAAAAAACTGGAGGCGTGGGAGGAGGCGGGCAGACCCGGGAACCGGACGGATGTGATCATCGAGGCCGCCAAGGAAGTCGGCCCTTCGCTGTTTTTTGCCTTGTTGGTCATCAGCGTGGGTTTTCTTCCCGTTTTCACGCTGCAGGCGCAGGCGGGAAGGCTCTTCAAGCCCCTGGCCTACACGAAGACCTTTGCGATGCTCTTTTCCTCCTTTCTGGCCGTTACCCTGACCCCTGTTCTGATGACCCTTTTTGTCCGGGGCAAGATCAGGCATGAAGACAAAAACCCGATCAGCATCATCCTCCGCAAGCTCTACGAGCCGGTGGCCGCCGTTTCGCTGCGCTTCCGCAAGAGCGTTATTGTTATCGCCTTGATCGTTATGGCCCTGACGGCTTATCCCTTCATGAAACTGGGATCGGAATTCATGCCGCCACTTTACGAAGGAACGCTTTTTTATATGCCCGTTACGGTGCCCGCGGCGGGCATCACGGAGGTGTCCAAGTTACTGCAACTTCAGGACCGGTTGCTGAAGAAGTTCCCGGAAGTGGCCCAGGTATTCGGCAAGGCCGGGCGAGCCGAATGAAAAATGAGATGAACGACGCCCTCTCCATTCCGGGGGTGGCCAACTCCTTCACGATGCCCATCAAGGCGCGGACGGACATGCTCTCTACGGGCATCAGAACGCCGGTGGGAATCAAGGTGCTGGGGGCCAATCTCGATCAACTGGAGAAGATAGGCAAAGAGATCGAAAATGCGGTGAAGGATGTCCCCGGCACCAGAAGCGCCTATGCCGAACGGGTCACGACCGGATATTTTCTCGATTTCAATATCAAACGCGAAGAAATAGCCCGTTACGGTTTAAGCGTGGATGATGTGCAGGAGATCGTCCAAACGGCCGTGGGAGGGATGAACCTGACCACCACCGTGGAGGGCCGACAGCGTTATCCCGTCAATGTAAGGTATGCGCGGGAGCTGAGGAATGATCTGGAAAAGCTCAAACGGGTGCTGGTGCCGGTGAAAATGGGGGCTCAGTCTTCCGGCGGTGGAATGGGGACGGGCGGGCCCCCTTCCGGCGGCGCCCCCCCCCTTCTCCAAGTGCCGATGGGGCAACTGGCGGACATCCGGATCACCAAAGGCCCGACGGGCATCAAGAGTGAAGAAGGGCTCCTTTCGTTGTATGTCTATATGGATTTTTCCGGCCGGGACGTAGGCGGATACGTGGATGATGCGAAGAAAAAGGTGCCCTCCCTGAAGATACCCGACGGCTACCGGCTGGAGTGGAGCGGTGAATACGAGTATCTGGTGAAAACGCACGAAAGACTGAAAATGGTTGTGCCGCTTACAGCCCTGATCATTTTCGTGCTGATCTTTCTCAATACCCAGAGCATCACCAAAACCATGATTGTTCTTCTGGCCGTGCCCTTTTCACTGGTCGGTTCCTTCTGGCTGCTTTATCTTCTCGATTACAATATGAGCATCGCCGTCTGGGTGGGCATCATCGCCCTCGCGGGGCTGGATGCGGAAACGGGCGTCGTCATGCTCCTCTACCTCGATCTTGCCCATGAGAAATGGCGCAAGGAAGGGAAATTGAAGAGCCTGCAGGATCTCAGAGAATCGGTCATGTACGGCGCCGTCAAGAGGATACGACCCAAGATGATGACGGTCAGCGTCATCCTGGCCGGTCTGATCCCCATCATGTTCAGCCATGGCACCGGCGCCGATGTGATGAAGCGGATCGCCGCGCCAATGGTCGGCGGCGTCGTCACGTCCACCATCCTCGAACTGGTGATCTATCCCGCCATCTATATGATCTGGCGTGGAAGGGAGTTCAAGAAAGTGAAGGAAAAGTAATTAAAGAAACCGTGGCTCTCAGGGTAAAAGGAGGCACATAATGCACCATCAATCCGGCGAAGAAAAAGGCCGCTATACAGATCCGGTTTGCGGGATGTCTACAGATCAAGAAGGTAAATTCATCCACCATAAACATGACGGCAAATCTTACTACTTTTGTAGCGAGCATTGCCTGACAACATTCAAAACCGATCCGGAGAAATTCACCGGCAAGAAAGAAGAAGCGTCGCCGGCAGTGAAACACGCGCATGACGGCACCCCGGTGTATACGTGCCCGATGCATCCTGAAGTCGAGCAGCAGGGACCCGGCAGTTGCCCGAAGTGCGGGATGGCCCTAGAGCTGAAGACCCCGGCGCCGGCAGCAAAGCGGACTGAATATACCTGCCCGATGCACCCGGAAATTGTCCGGGACGGGCCGGGAAGTTGCCCAAAATGCGGTATGGCACTGGAACCAAGAACCGTCTCGTTGACGGAAGAAGAGAGCAATCCGGAATACGAGGATATGCGCAAGCGGTTCATTGTGGGCGCCATCCTGACGCTTCCGCTGGTGATCATCGCCATGCGCGATCTTATCCCGGGCGGGCGGTTACTCGATTCTCTGTTTGCTGCCAAGACCTATGCGTGGCTGGAACTGATTCTCGCGACGCCGGTAGTTGTCTGGGCCGGGTGGCCCTTTTACGTCCGGGCCGTCCAGTCCGTCATCAACAGAAGCCTGAACATGTTCACCCTGATCGGTCTTGGGGTTTCGGTGGCCTACCTTTACAGCCTGATTGGCGTGTTGTTTCCCCACCTTTTCCCCGCGGCGATGAGGACAGCAGAAGGTACGGTTATGGTCTATTTTGAGGCGGCCGGCGTTATCGTTGTGCTGATATTACTGGGCCAGGTGTTGGAACTGCGGGCCAGAAGCCGGACCGGCGCAGCCATCAAGGCGCTGTTGGGTCTGGCGCCGAAGACCGCCCGAAAAATAGACGCTGACGGAAATGAGAGCGATATCCCTTTGGAACATGTAATGAAAGGCGATCGTCTGCGAGTCCGGCCGGGGGAAAAGATTCCCGTGGACGGTGTCGTTCTTGAAGGATCAAGCAGCGTCGATGAATCGATGATTTCCGGCGAACCGATACCGGTTGAGAAAAAGGCGGGGGATAAACTCATCGGCGCTACGGTCAACGGTACCGGTTCACTGATTATGGAGGCCCAAAAGGTAGGCGCCGAAACCTTGCTGTCGCAAATCGTTAAGATGGTGGCCGACGCCCAACGAAACCGGGCGCCGATCCAGAAACTTGCCGATGTTGTATCCGGATACTTTGTGCCGGTGGTGATCGCCATCGCTCTTGTCGCTTTTGGCATCTGGTACTTTTTCGGTCCCGACCCCCGATTGGCCCACGCACTGATTGCCGCCGTTTCGGTGCTGATCATTGCCTGCCCATGCGCCCTGGGTCTGGCCACCCCCATGTCGATCATGGTGGCAACGGGCAAGGGGGCGACCATGGGTGTCCTGTTTAAAAATGCCGAGTCGATTGAGACCCTGCGAAAAGTTACAACCCTGGTGATTGACAAGACGGGGACTTTGACCGAGGGCAAACCGAAATTGGTAGAGGTTGTCGCTGCATCGGGCATCGATAAGAACAGACTGTTATTGTTGGCTGCCTCTCTCGAAAAAGGCAGCGAACATCCTCTGGCGGCAGCCATTGTCCAAGGCGCCGTCGATCAAGGGCTCCACCTGAGCGATGCGAAAAATTTTGCCTCCCACACCGGCAAGGGTGTCTCCGGCGAGGTTGACGGTCAGGCGGTGTTGCTTGGCAACGGCACATTGCTGGAAGAGTTCAAGGTTGACGCCGGCTCTTTGGCGAAGCAGGCCCAGGCCATGCGGTCCGAAGGACAGACAGTCATGTTTGTGGGGATTGCCGGCAAAATTGGCGGTTTGCTGGCCGTTGCCGATCCGATCAAAAAGACCACGCCCGAGGCGATCAAACAACTGCACGCTGAAGGCATCCGGATTGTGATGTTGACCGGTGATAATAAGGTGACAGCAGAGGCCGTTGCCAGGAAGCTTGATCTTGACGAAGTGGTGGCTGAGGTTCTGCCGGATCAAAAGGCGGAGGCGGTCAAAAAGTATCAGCAGGGCGGACATATTGTCGCCATGGCCGGCGATGGTATCAATGATGCCCCCGCCCTGGCCCAGGCGGAAGTGGGGATCGCCATGGGAACGGGCACGGATGTAGCCATGGAAAGCGCCGGTGTCACTCTGGTCAAGGGCGACCTTACCGGAATCGTCCGCGCGAGACGTTTGAGCCGCGCCGCCATGGCCAATATCAAGCAAAACCTGTTCTTTGCTTTTATCTATAACGCTCTCGGCGTGCCCATCGCAGCGGGTATCCTGTATCCAAATTTCGGCATCCTGCTCAGCCCGATGATTGCCGCGGCCTCCATGAGCCTCTCCTCGGTTTCCGTGGTCGGAAATGCCCTCAGGCTGCGGAGTGTAAAGATTTAACAGGAGGTATACCATGACAGGAAAAGATGATAGTGGGGGAAAGGCTACGGGGGCAGGCAGGATCATGAAACTTGGAAAAGAGACATGGATCATCAGATAGACAGCAATCTGACGGCACAAACAAAGAGGCGCTACAACCGAATTGCCCCATACTATGATGTGTTGGAAGTGTCGATCTATTTCCCCTATTTGTAACGGCTGACATTATGCTTGATTATGTGATTAATTTTGTAAACCTCATCGGTCATTGGGGCTACCTCGTTATCTTCCTTATCATTATGCTTGAATGCCAGGCTTTGCTGGGCTTGTTCATGCCAGGTGAAAGCCTTGTGCTGGCAGGGGGCTTCCTTGCGGAACAAGGGTTATTAGATCCGGGCATCCTCATATTCGTGATCTCTGCCGCTGCCATTCTCGGGGACAGCATCGGCTATGAACTTGGGCGGCATCTGGGACGGGGATGGTTGATACAACATGGGCGACGTTTTGGGTTTCGTCAGGAGCACCTGGACCGGGTGGATCGGTTCTTGGAGCATCATGGCGGCAAGGCTGTTTTCGCCAGTCATTTCATGCATCTGATGCGGGCAATGATGCCATTTGCCGCCGGGGCCTCCCGCATGCGCTACTGGCAGTTCCTGATCTTTAATGCAGGAGGTTGCATCGTCTGGGCAACCTCCTTCATCACGCTCGGCTACTTTGTCGGGGCGAGTTGGCAAGTGGCCGCGAAATGGGTCGGTCGCGCCAGTGAAATCATAGGAGGCGCGTTACTACTCACAATCGCATTGGGCTGGCTTTGGCGCTGGCTGGTGCGGCACGAAGCTGATGTCAAGCAGTACTGCCGGACTGTAGCAGAGCATCCGCGTGTGTTGGCCATTCGCCGACGATTTGCTCCCCAACTGGAATTTTTCATGAATCGTCTCTCTCCGCAAGGCTATCTGGGACTTCATTTGACGACGGGTCTTTTGTTCCTCATCGCTACGTCTTGGCTGTTCGGCGGTATTTCGGAAGATGTAGTGCATGGCGACCCGCTGACATTCATAGACAAGAATGTTGCGGAGTGGCTCCATGAGCGCACAACTCCCGGAATGTCCACTTTGATGCAACTCATAACTGATCTCGGTTCTGCCTACTGGGTCACAGGCGTTGCGGTGCTCACTGCTATCGTCTTGTGGTGGAAACGATTCCGGTATCGTTTGCTGGCCTTGATGCTTGTCATTCCGGGAGGAATGGTCATGGCCTTTCTATTGAAAATCGCCTTTCATCGCAGTCGCCCCAGCTTCAATGATTCCATGAGCATCTTTCAAGGCTACAGTTTTCCGAGCGGGCACACAATGGCTGCCACTCTGCTGTACGGTGTGCTTGCCGTTTTTGCGGTCATAGCACTTAAGAGTTGGCGTTGGCGAGTAGGGACAGCCATCAGCGCGATTGCGATGGTACTGTTGGTAGGCTTCAGCCGCATATACTTGGGTGCTCATTATCTGAGCGATGTGCTCGGGGCCACTGCGGCCGGCCTTGCTTGGATGGTGCTCTGCCTTACCGCCGTTGACACACTGCGCCGTTACCGCGATCACCCTGGATCGAAGTGAAAGGCAGTCATCCTGACGCCCTCCCCATCGCCAATCCCCAATAAGCCTCCCAACCGCAAGCTGAAGTGAATCTAAGACGGCAAGGAACAAAGCAAGCTTCGGAGAATTCACCCTGAGAGATTAATGAGTAAGAGGTATCGATTGCCAGGCAAACTCACGTCCCCTGGCAATCGCTCTCTGAGATATACTGGACTATTGAATCAGACCATTGGATGTCCTGATCCTGTCATAAAGAGCTTGCATGTCCGCGACGGTC
This sequence comes from Deltaproteobacteria bacterium, assembly GCA_026388375.1. Classification (GTDB taxonomy): domain Bacteria; phylum Desulfobacterota; class Syntrophia; order Syntrophales; family UBA5619; genus UBA5619. The sequence goes on along the minus strand of JAPLJX010000231.1, from coordinate 1,294 downwards.
AGACCGGATCGGTTCATGGCCGACCCCATGAACGCCGTCATTGCGCTTGCCAGGCCGCTTGTCCCCGCACCTGTTGCGAGCGGGTTGGTACCAGTCCCCATCATCCCACCCATACCGCCCATCATGATCGGCGTGCTCCCCATCATGCCGTTCATGACGCCATCCGCGGCGTCGTTCATCATTGCGGCGACGATGCCCGAAGAGACCGACATCCCGATACTATGCGCGTACTCCGACATGGCGGCCAACACGATCCCATAGTTGCGCATGTCTTGCGTCGC
>JAPLJX010000231.1:0-983 GCA_026388375.1 Deltaproteobacteria bacterium | reverse complement strand
TCAGTGACCGAAAAATAATTCCCCATCGCTGTGTTCGCCGCTGTAATGTTCGCGGGGGTCATCCCGCCGCTCATCGATTGTGCCCTCATCTGGGCCATGGAGGTAAGAGGCGTTATCTGCACCCCGCTCATGACCGCGCCCGCGATTGCATGGGGCATCACGCTCGTCATGATATCGCCGGATTGCATGGTCATAGAGGTACCGGTCGCCTCATCCGCATACATCCCCCCGCTCATCCGCAACATGACAGAACCCGAGTAAGCGCCGATGGAAACGGTGAAATTCCCCTGCGCGTCCGTAGTTCCGTTCCCGATCTGCGCACCCATCATTCCGTTGCTAATGGCAAACGCCGTTACGGTTGCACCACTGACGGGACCTTTCACCGCCGTTCCCATAATCACGCCATCCACGCTGGATGTTGCCCCACCATTGCCTCCGCTCCCCCCGCCACAACCAAACAGCAATAACGAGGAACCGATGGCCAGCATTAAAACCATCATTGGCCATACACCTGTATATTTTCTCATTTTCAATCTCCTTTACGATTAATGGCGCCGCCACACATGGACACCTCATTTTAATTCACCTTATGAGCAACGTTTATGCCAATTGAAAAAGCACGGGGGGTTACATTGATAACTATTCGTAATTAAGTATTTTAATTACTTATAAAGGGTTCCCCGGCCTGTACCGGATGGTCGCGGGGTGCGAAATTTTCTCCCGGAATGGATATGATCCACTATGGAAGTGAGAACTTTTTCAGCACTTGCGGAAAACGGAAGGAAAGATGGTTATGGTGAGGGTTGCCCAGCGCCCTGGGTGTCGAGCGCGTACTGTTTGAGTTTGTTCTGCAGGGTCCGGCGGTTGATACCAAGAATTTCAGATGTTTTCGTTCGGTTGCCGCCTGTTTCGGCAAGCGTTTTCACAATCAAAGCCCGCTCCATCTCGTCAAGGCTGATCCCGGAGGGGATCGTAAAGTCGTC
>JAPLJX010000138.1 GCA_026388375.1 Deltaproteobacteria bacterium | reverse complement strand
ATCCCTCGAGGGTCAGCATCTCGTCGACCACGTCGATATGCTTCGCCTCCCGGGCGATCACGTTGGCCAGTCCTCCGGTCGCCACGACGAGCGGTCTGGAAGCGCTTTCCGCCTTCATCCGCTCAACGATCCCATCGACAAGCCCCGCATAGCCGTACATGATACCCGCTTGCATGCCGCTCACCGTGTCCTTGGTGATGATCAAGCTTGGCTTGCAGAGTTCCACCCGGGGAAGCTTCGCCGCCCTCTCGAAGAGGGCCTCGCTGGAGATCATGATCCCCGGAGCGATGCAGCCGCCCATGTACTCCCCCTTCGGCGAGATGAAATCGAAGGTCGTAGCGGTGCCGAAATCGACAATGATCAGGGCACGCCTGTACTTCTCATAGGCAGCGACGGCGTTGACGATCCGGTCCGCCCCCACCTCCTTGGGGTTGTCGTAGAAGATGGGCATGCCCGTCTTCACACCGGGTCCGACGATGAGAGGTTCGATGCCGAAGTATTTCTGACAGAGAGGCTCAAGGATGTTCAGCATCGGCGGGACGACGCAGGAGATGATGATGTCCGTGATCGCCTTCGAACTGATCCGGCTGTTCTTGTAGAGGTTCAAGATCAGCATCCCGTACTCGTCGACGGTGTGATCGATGACCGTCCGGATCCGCCAATCATGGACCAGTTCCTCCCCGTCGTAAAGGCCGAGGACCGTATTCGTGTTTCCCACATCGATGACCAGAAGCATCTCTCACTCCTTCATGATCGTGGCGTCGCCGGCGGTGATCCGCCGGACGGCGCCCTGTTCGTCGGCAATCAGAAGCGCCCCGTCCCGGTCGATGCCGGCAAACACCCCTTCCCGCACCTCATCGCGAAAGAGAATCCTGAGCCGCTTTCCCGCCATCTCCACCCGGGCAAGCCACCCTTCTCTCACGGGTGCAAATCCGTCGTGCAGGAAAATTTCATACCATGGTTCGAACCGCTCACAAAGTAAAAGCAGCAAATCCTCCCGGGAATGCTCCCGACCCGTCTCCTCCCGGAGCGATGTGGCGGTCTCGCGGTGTGCCGGATCGAAATCCGCCCTCTCCATGTTCATCGATCCCCCCCGTGGCCATCCTTGTCTCCGTCAGGATGCCGCAGACCTTCCTGCCGCCGATCAGGAGATCGTTCGGCCACTTGATCCCCACGCGTCCGGGACAGACGGCGGAGATCGCCTCCGCGACCGCCACCCCCGCCAGGAGCGTGATCTGTGAGGCATCGTGTGGTGCAATCGCCGGCCGGAGAATGACGGAAAGATAGAGATTGCACCCGGGCGGCGACTGCCAGCTCCTTTGCAGACGGCCCCTTCCGGCGGTCTGACGATCGGCGAGGACAACCGTCCCCTCGGGGGCGCCCCCCCGCGCAAGCTCCATGGCGACGCGGTTTGTCGAATCGACCGTTTGCTCGTAGTGGAGCCGGCAACCGATCCTTCTCCCTGTCAGACGCGACTGCAGGGCCTTTGCGTCTAATTGCATCCCGCCCATAATCCAGAGGCTCTTGCAAAACTCTTCAAAATTTGCTTCCCCTCCCCCGCCAGGGGGGAGGAAATTTATTTGTTTGAGGAGCCGGCCGTTGAGACGCCGTTACACCTCACGCCTCACACCTCACGCCTCTCGTTTTTCCACCTGGACCACGTTGAGGGAGATATCCGCCGCCGCCGCAGAATGGGTCAAGGCGCCTACCGAAATCAGATCGACACCCGTGGACGCGACCTCCCGGACCCTCTCCAGCGTCATGTTTCCCGAGGCCTCAAGAAGGATCTTTCCCCCGACCCGCGTAACCGCGCCGGCCATCTCCGAAAGGCCCATGTTGTCCAGAAGGACCGAGTCCGCACCGGCAACCAGGGCCTCCTCCAGTTCCGCCATGTTCTTCACCTCGACCTCAATCCGAAAGGTATGGGGAACCCGGCCGCGGACCCGCCGCACTGCCGGTCCGATCCCGCCCGCTGCCGCGATGTGGTTGTCCTTGATCAGAACCCCGTCATAGAGGGCAAAGCGGTGGTTGCAGCCGCCTCCCGCGCGGACGGCATACTTGTCGAGGATCCGGAGACCGGGCGCGGTCTTCCGGGTGTCCAGGATTTTTGCACACGTTCCCGCGATTTCATCGACATAGCGCCGGGTGAGGGTGGCGATCCCGCACATCCGCTGCAGAAGGTTCAGGGCGACCCGCTCCGCGGTCAGGATGGAGGCGAGGTTGCCGGAGATCTCCGCGAGAAGCTCGCCCATTTCCGCCTTCTCTCCGTCCCGCTTCCGGGGCGTAAAGACCAGGGCAGTATCCAGCGTCCGGAAAACCTCTCCGAAGACCTCGATTCCGGCCACCACCAGCTCCGCCTTGGCCGTCGCACGGGCAAGGCCCGTCTCATCCCCCCGGAGCGCCGCCCCGGTGGTGACGTCCCCCGCCCCGACGTCCTCCGCGAGGGCGTTCCGGATCAATTCCGTCAACACGTGACGCGGCCACATGGTCTTCCCCCCCCCTAACCGCCTGTTGAAAAAGTCGCTGATCAAGGCTGTTCAAAAACGTCCGGATGCAAGGCCCCCGAAATCCTGAGCCGTGAGGCGTACTTGCTGGTACGTTGAACGGCGAAGGATGAGGGAAACGCAGCAGACGGGCGTTTTTCAACAGCCTGCTAACCGCCGGCATCGAGCGATGCGATTCTCTGTAAAGCCGCATCCAGGGCGGCCCTCTTCTCCCCGAGCACGCGGGCCTTCTCCTGCTCCTTCTTCACGACCGCCTCCGCCGCCTTGGCCAGAAAGTCCGGGTTGGCCAGCTTCTTCGCGACGACGGCCAGATCCTTTTCGACCTTGCCGATCTCCTTCCCGAGACGGCCCTTCTCTCCCTCGATATCGATTACACCCGCGAGAAAAACGTAGACATGCACCGGACCGGCCACCGCCGTTGCGGCCCCCTTCGGTTCGGCCATCTCTCCGGTGATCTCCAGCCGCTCCAGATTGGCCAGATTGGCGATATAGACCCGTCCCCTCTCCAGAGACATCCGCAGCGCTTCGGAGGGCGCCATCAGGGTCGCCTTCAGTTTCAGCGACGGCGCCACGTTCATCTCCCCGCGGATGTTCCGGATACGGGTGATCACCTCCATGATCTGCGCCATCTCCTCCTCCGCCTCGGGATCGGAGGAGGCTTCGTCCGCCGCCGGGAATTCGCTGACCATGATGGAGGTCCCGTCCGCAACCAGGGTCTGCCAGATCTCCTCGGTCAGGAAGGGCATGAAGGGGTGGAGCAGCTTGAGTGATATCGTCAGGACCCTTAGGAGGGTCTTCTGGGCCGTCCGCCTTGCCGCCGGATTCCCCTTGCAGCGCAGTTGTCCTTGATATTCGTCCAGCCCCCGGATCGCCTCGGCGACGGTCCGGTTCAGCCTCGCCCGGATCCAGCGGTCGGCAATGGACTCACCCTCCCGGCGGACGGGAACCACGGCGGCGTAATCCTCCAGGTTCATCATCGAGAACCGTGTCGCATTCCAGATCTTGTTGACGAAAAACTTGTACCCCTCGATTCGTTCCTCCGACATCCGGACGTCACGCCCCTGGGCGGTGAAGGCGGCCAGCGTGAACCGGAAGGCGTCCGTCCCGAACTTGTCCATCATCTCGAGGGGATCGATGCTGTTCCCCTTCGATTTGCTCATCTTTTCGCCGTTCTCGTCCCGAACGAGGGCATGGAGGTAGACATCGCGGAACGGGACCTCCTTCATCACGTAGAGCCCCATCATCATCATCCGGGCGACCCAGAAGAAGAGGATGTCAAATCCGGTCACGAGAAGCGACGTGGGATAAAAAGTCTTGAGTGCTTCGGTGTTCTCAGGCCATCCCAAAGTCGAAAAGGGCCACAGCCCGGAACTGAACCAGGTATCGAGAACATCCTCCTCCTGCCGCAACTTGGCGCCGCCGCAATCGGGGCAACGGTCGGGATCCTGCGCGGCGACGATCAGCTTCCCGCACCCCTCGCAGGTCCAGACCGGAATCCGGTGGCCCCACCAGATCTGCCGCGAGATGCACCAGTCGCGGATGTTGTTCATCCACTCGAAATAGGTGGCCTCCCAGGTGGGCGGAACAATCCGGGTCTTTCCCGTAACCACCGCGGCGACGGCCTCTTTGGCGAGAGGGGCAATCCGGACGAACCACTGCCGGGAAACGGCGGGTTCGATGTCGGTCTTGCAGCGATAGCATTGGCCGATGTTGTGCGTGTAGGGCTCCGTCCCGACAAGGAAGCCGCCCCGCTCCAGATCACGGAGGACGTTCTTCCGGCATTCATAGCGATCCTGCCCCCGATAAACCCCTCCGTTTTCATTGATGACCGCGCTGTCGTCCATGACCCGGAGGATCGGAAGCCCGTGGCGCCCGGCCATCGCAAAGTCGTTCGGGTCGGACGCGGGCGTGATCTTGACGGCGCCGGAACCGAATTCCATCGTGACGTAGTCGTCGGCGATGATCGGAATTCTGCGGTTCATGAGAGGAAGAACGACCTCCTTCCCGACGAGATGGCGGTACCGATCGTCGTTGGGATTGACGGCCACCGCGGTATCGCCGAGCATCGTCTCCGGCCGCGTCGTGGCAACCACGATCCCCCCCTCTCCCTCCGCGAAGGGATACCGGATGCTCCAGAGATGCCCCCCCTCCGGATGGTACTCGACCTCCAGATCGGAGATGGCGGTCCGGCAGCGGGGACACCAGTTGACGATATAATCCCCCTGGTAGATGAGACCGTCGTTGTAGAGGCGGACGAACACCTCGCGGACGGCCTTCGAAAGCCCCTCATCCATCGTGAAGCGTTCGCGCGACCAGTCGCAGGAACAGCCAAGGCGCTTGAGCTGATGGATGATGACCCCGCCGTATTTGGCCTTCCACTCCCACACCCGCTCGATGAACTTCTCCCGGCCAAGGTCGTGGCGCGTCAGTCCCTCCCTTGCCAGCTCTTGTTCGACGACGTTCTGCGTGGCGATTCCGGCATGGTCCATCCCCGGCATCCAGAGGACGTTCATCCCCTGCATCCTCCTATATCGGCAGCAGATGTCCTGGAGGACGTTGTTCAGGGCATGCCCCATGTGGAGCATCCCCGTGACATTCGGCGGCGGGATGACGATCGAGAAAGACTTTTTCGAACTTCGGTCTGCCGCACGGAAGAAATCATGATCCAGCCAATACCGATACCATCTGGCCTCCGCTTCGCGGGGCTCATAAACCTTGGGCAGCACACCGTTCCCCATTCACTCTCTCCAATCCGTCCGTTACGCCTCGCACTTCACGCCTCACCTGCTCAAGGCATTCAAAAATCAAGGGGCTTCCGGTAGAGACCGCCGACGCCAACCGCGCCGCGCATCTGTGACCGCAAGCCCCTATCCTGTCCGCATTTGAAGTTAATAACGCAATTCTTCCCTCATTTTATCGCCCGCTGGATCTTCTGCACCTGCTTCAACCGGACGTCGGCCTCATTGACGTATTCCCCGTTCAGATCCAGAACCCGACTGAACATCCGGCCGGCCTGATCCAGATCGAGCGCCGTCAGATAAGCCTCCCCCATGAAATAATAGGCGGCGGCGGCCTTGGGATCGATCAGCACCGCCTCGTCGAAGGCATCTTTCGAGTATTTCAACCAGGCATCATCGGGCTTGCATTCGGTTCCGATACGCAAACACGCGGAATGGCTCAAGGTATTCACACGGATGTAACCAACGCGGATGAAGATCTTCTCCTCATCGTTCCGGACGTGCTTCTCCGCCTGCTTGAGGGAGTCGAGTCCGCCTGTGAAGTCGCTTTGATAGGCCTTGACAAGCCCGATCCCGACATGGGCCCTCGCATAACCCGGATCCAGCCTCAGGGCAAGTTCGAATTCACGCCCCGCATCGACAATCTTCTCCTGATTCAGCAAGCGGATTCCGGTAAAGGTATGATGCTCCGGCGTGTCGAGCCGGCGGAGGGGGTGTTGCGCCTTCGGTCCGCAGGAGATCGTGACGACGCCTGCAGTTACAACCACCAGGAACCAGAAGAGGCTCATGGGTTTTATTCGGCTGATCATCGTCTTCTCCTCTCTGTGGGGGCTCCGCGCTCAAAGCCGGCCATTTTCGTTCCATCGTTACGTATTTCCTATCTTCATAGCCTGCTGAAGTCAAGAAAATTCCCTGCTCTCTCGAAGGCGAATCATGAATAGCGATTCAGAAAAAGTCCGATCCGCTTGGACGCCGCGTCAACATCTCCCGGATCGAGCCAGCCAACCTCCCGGTCGGCGGCAAACCAGGTCATCTGCCTCTTCGCGTAGCGGCAGGAATCCCGTTTGATCAGATGGACCGCCTCCTCCAGACTCTGCCGTCCCGCAAGAAAGGAGACCATGTTCCGATACCCCAAGGATTGCATGGATTTGAGAGATTCTATGTAGCCCATGTCGAGCAGCCGCCGGACCTCTTCCACAAAGCCGTCCGCGATCATCCGGTCCGTCCTCCGTTCGATCCGGTCGTTGAGTCGTTCCCGGTCCAAACAAAGACCGACCCGGAGGTCCTTGTAGGGCGCCTCCCGGAAGCGGTGCTCCTGCTGATGCGCGACGATGGACCGGCCCGTCAGCTCCAGAACCTCCAGGGCGCGGATGATCCGGACACCGTCATGGGGATGGATCCGGTCGGCGGCCTTTTCGTCCTTCGCGCAGAGTTTTTCGTAAAGATGGGGTTTTCCCAACCGATTCATCTCCTCCCGCAGGGTCTGCCGCAGGGATTCGTCCGCCCCCGGTCCGTCGATCAACCCCCCCAGCAGGGCCCGGATATAGAGGCCGGTTCCCCCGACTACGAAGACCGGTCTCTCTTCCCGCTGCAGATCGGCAATGATCCCGTTGGCCAGTCGGATATACAGCGAAGCGTTGAAAGGCTCATCCGGATTAACCACGTCGAGAAGGTGGTGGGGAATCCGTCTCCGCTCTTCCGGAGTCGGCTTCGCGGTACCGATATCCATGTGCCGGTAAACCTGCATGGAATCGGCGCTGACGATCTCGCCACCCCACCGGCCGGCCAGTTCCCGGTCCAAGGATACAGATCAACCTCGGTTTGGGGATGTCAGCGCCGGCCATACCCTGCTATCTCCTCTTGAACAGCTTTTCCAGCTCACCCACGGTAATGGCAACCGCAAACGGTCTCCCGTGCGGGCAGGTGGCGGCGCGGGGGAGTGCGTCCAGCTCGCGGCTGAGGCTCTCGACCTCCGGACCGTTCAGCGGCCGGTTTGCCTTCACGGCCGCCCGGCAGGCAAGGGCGGTAAAAATTTTCTCCCGCCTCTCCATCAGCGGCAGATTGCGATCCCCTTCCATACCCCCGGCCAGGATATCGCCGATCAATGTCCGCGCCTCCGCATCCGACAGAAAGGTGGGAATCGTTTTGACAACGACAGAATCTCCGCCGAAAGCCTCCACCTCCATCCCCGCCTCCTCGAGAATCGGGATGGATTCGATCAGGAAGGCAAGATCGCGTGGGGGAAGGCTGACGACTTCGGGGAGAAGAAGACGCTGGCCGGGCTCGCGCTCTTTCGTCTCTGCGGCACGCTTTTTCAGCCTCTCGAACAGTATCCTCTCATGGGCGGCATGCTGATCGACGAGAACCATCCCCACTTCTCCGGCAAAGGCCAGGTAGGTCCCCGCCACCTGGCCGAGATAAACCATTTCGGCAAAGCGATATCCTTCCTGCGGCCGTTCCGGCTCAGAGCGGGATTCACGGGAAACCGGTGCCGCCGGGGTCAGCGGTATTTCTTTGCAGGATAAGGCCGGACGACCAAAGAAGAGTTTTTCCGGTCCCGAAGAGATCCGGTACCGTTTCAAGGCCTCCTCGACACGCGCCGTATAGGCGGTGGGCGCGGCATCCAACAATCCCGATCTCTCTTCCGCCACGGGGACATGATGCCGCATCGTGTCCCCGTTCCCGGCGCCGATTGCACCGCCCAGGGTCTCTGCAATCAGGGCATAGATCCCCCGCGGATCACGGAAGCGGACCTCCATCTTCGTTGGATGGACGTTCACATCAACATCCCGCGGCTGCAAATCCAAAAAAAGGATGGCCGCCGGATAGCGCCGGGGCTCGATGATCCGACGATAGGCCGTCATGACGGCGTGGTTCAGCAGGTAATCCTTGACAAACCTTCCGTTCACGTAGAGGTAGATCTGTGCGCTGCTGGATCGGGTGAATTCCGGACGGGAAACGAAACCCTTCAGCGTCACACCATCCCGCTCGCCTTCCGCCGGGGCGAGCTGGCCCCGGAACTCCTGACCCAGGGTCAGGGAGATCCGCTCCGACAGATCCTTCGCAGCCGGAACATTCATCAGCGTCCGACCGCCCGCCGAGATCCGAAGGCGGATTCCCGGCTGGGCGAGCGCAAGTCGCGTGATCCAGTCGAGGCAGTAGCCCTGTTCGGTCATGTCGCTCTTGAGAAATTTCCGTCGGACAGGAACCGGTTCAAAGATCCGGCTGACCCGAATGGACGTTCCGGCCGGACAGCCCGCATCGGAGAGCTCCTTCACCTCCCCTCCCTCGATGATGATCCGCGTGCCGACGGGCGATGCGGCTCGGCGGCTTACCATCTCCACGCGGGAGATCGAGGCAATGCTGGGCAAGGCCTCGCCCCGAAAACCGAAGGAACGGATCCGATAAAGATCTTCAAACACCTCCATCTTGCTCGTCGCGTGGCGGGCAAAAGAGAGGGGGACATCCTCCGGATCCATCCCTTCCCCGTTATCGGTTACACGGATGGCGTGACAGCCCCCTTTCTCCAGTTCAACGGAGATTTCGGTGGCGCCCGCATCCAGTGCGTTCTCGAGCAGTTCTTTGATGATGGACGCCGGTCTTTCGACCACCTCACCCGCAGCGATCTGGTGGGTCAGCGTCTCCGGCAGAACGATGATTTTCCCCGGCAATTTTTCTCCCTCGATTCCCGATGCAAAAAAGACCATAACGGGATGAACGGTCCAAATACCCATTCTCACTTCAGAGTCTTGACCCGGAGCAGCGCATTCTCCCCGTCCCGAATGACCTCCCCATGGCCGGGATCGACCACCATCAGGCCGTCCATCCCGGAGATGATGTAGGCGCGGACCAGACCACCCTCCAGAACGGGATGCACCATCGACCAACCTCTTCCCGGCAAAACCCGGATTCAAGTGCGACGCTAATGTCCGGCGCTCGGCGGCATCGACACATCGGCGCCGTCGTCATCTAAAACCCGCCGTCCGAATAACCTGTCATGAAAAAAATCGGGCTGAAATAGTTACGGGATTCACCTCGGGGTGTCAAGACCAATTCAAATTGATTTTATTCGCGAAATGGTCCCCTTTCCTCACCCGCTTCTATTTGCGGCAGCCCCGACAGGCCCAGGTAATCCTGCAGCGCGATCTGCCAGAATCTCATGGTCTTTCCGGTGTCTTCCGAGAACTTCCGGGAACTGAGGACGCTCCAGGCGGGTCTGACCGCGGATCGCGCCAACCCTTGAGAGCGGATCGGTCTCACGGTTACATCGGTTTTCCCCGCGTACAGCAATATTTTGCACGCAAATTCATACCAGCTGCAGCGACCGCCGTTGGTCAGATGATAGATGCCCTCTTGCCCCCCTTCGATCAGGAGCCGGACGGCGGCGGCGAGATCCCAGGAATAGGTCGGGGCGCCGATCTGATCGTCTACGACATCGAGGGTCTTGACCGCGGAGGCCTTCTCCAGGATGGTCTTCACAAAATGTCGAAGATGTAATCGGTGCTGAAATGGACGATCCGGATGCCCTTCCCTCGGCAGGCAAGAGCCACGTTCTTCACACCACCGGCATTGACGGCAAAACAGCGTTCCCGATCCGCCTCACAACCGTCCACATTGGTATAGGCTGCTGCATTGATGACGACCTCCGGCGAAAATTCCGCGATCACACGCGCACAGTCATCCCCCGCCGTGATATCGAAGTCGCCGATGTCGATTCCCGTCACGTCATGAGCTGCCCCCAGGCGGAGCATCAGATCGCTTCCCAGCATCCCCTTGTGTCCCAAAACAAGTATCTTCATCCGTATTTTACATCCTTCAAAAACAGTCCGTGGGGCGGCGCCGTAAGACCCGCCCTTCTGCGATCCTCGGCCAGCAGAATTTCGGCCACCTCTTCCCGGGAGCATTTTCCCCGGCCGACATCGACCAGAGCGCCGACGATCGTTCTGACCATATACCTCAAGAAGCCGTCGGCTTCCACGAAAATATTGATCATATCCGCGGCATCCTTCTCGACGACGATGTCGAGAAGCGTCCGGATGTGGTCCGCGCTGTCCGTGTGTGTCGAACAGAACGAGGAAAAATCATGCCTCCCGAGGAAAAGATCCAGCACCCCGTTGATCTTCGCAAGCGACAGGGGTTCCCAGACGAACCAGGCGTAATGCCGTTCCAGGGCCGGCCGGACCGGACGGTTGCAGATCCGGTACAGGTAAACCTTGCTTTTCACGGAGTAGCGGGCATGAAAAGAGGGATCGACCTCCCGGACCTCACGGACAACGATGTCCGCCGGCAGAAGGCTGTTGATCCCCATAAGAAAGTTTCTCTCGCCGAGCAGGGAATCGGTATGAAAATGGGCAATCTGGCGGAGGGCATGCACCCCCGCGTCCGTCCTTCCCGAACCAATGACCCGGATCGCCTCGCCGGTCATCCGGCCGATGGACTCCTCAAGGAGCTGCTGGATGGAAAGCCCGTTTTCCTGGCGCTGCCACCCGCAATAGCCGGTCCCATCATATTCGATGACCAGTCTGATATTTCTCATGCCATCGCTTCACGATTGACGGCTTCGTAAAAAGCCCGGATGCTGCGTTCAAGCTTCATCCCTCATCATTGCGCATTCCGGGGACACGTTCCGATCCCTTTGGGCTTCCGGAACATGTCCCCGACGCCTCATTCCTCAGGATTCACGCGCCTTGCCTGCGGCCTTTTTACGAAGCCGTCCCATTCTCTCGACTTTTATGACTTTTTACGAAGTCTTCACGATTTGGCCGAGACGGAAGAGTGAGGGAGGCCTGTCTCATCCCCGCAGCGATCCAGCGCGGCCACGGCCGGCAGGACCTTGCCTTCCAGGAGCTCCAGGGAGGCGCCGCCGCCCGTCGAGATGTAGGTAATCTTGTCGCTCTCCCCCGTCTGATGGACCGCCAGATCCGTATCCCCGCCACCGACGATGGTCAGGGCATAGGAGTTCGCCACGCAATGGGCCAGAGCCGCAGTCCCCCGGCTGAAGGCATCGATCTCGTACACCCCCATCGGACCGTTCCAGACGATGGTTTTGGCATTTCCCAGTACCTCGGTGAAAAGGGTGATCGTCGCCGGACCGATGTCGAGGCCCATCCATTGGGGATTCATCTCCTGAACGGGCACGATCCTGGTTTCGGCGCCGGCATCCCTGCTTTCGGCAATCACACAGTCGATGGGCAGATAGAACTTGACCCCAAACTCCCTGGCCGTCTTCATGACCTCCGTCGCCTTGTCAAGCAGGTCATCCTCGACCAGGGATTTCCCGATGTCGTATCCGAGCGCCTTGAGGAACCGTGCCGGCTTGTCCAGGGCCTTCTTGAAATAGCTGAGCTCCCGCTTGACGAGGAAGCCGGCGGCGCACACCGGAACAAAGCGGGTGATCCCCACGTTTGAGGCGTGGACGCGATGGGCGTTGCCGAAGGCATCATCGATATAGACATCCGCAATACGGGCCAATTCGGCGGCGAAGGCTTCGTCGTTCTTCTCCTCCTCCCGGTGGAAACGGAGATTCTCGAGGAGAAGGATGCATCCGGGTTTCAGGGCATCGACCATCTTCCGGACCTCCTCACCGATGCAGTCCGGGGCCAACGGGACCTCTTTCCCCAGAAGCCGGGAGAGGCGTTTCGCCACCGGGGCAAGGCTCATCTCCGATACCGCCTTGCCCTTTGGCCGACCGAGATGGGACATGATGATCACGCGGGCCTTTTCATCGAGGGCATAGTTGATCGATGGGAGGACCGCCCTGATCCGCGTATCGTCCGTGATGTTCAGGGAGCTGTCGAGGGGAACGTTGAAATCGAACCGGAATAATACTTTTTTCTGATGAATGTCAATCTCATCGATGAATTTCATGGCTCCTCCTGTAGATTCTTGTGGTTAGGTTGCGATCCATATAGGGCGAGGGCCCTTTCCAGCCGTTTCAAAAGCGAATCCGTGCCGAGGAGGGCAAAGACCCGATCGAGTTCGGGACCGTGGAGACGGCCCGTCACGGCCGCACGGATTGGCATATAGAGTTTCTTTCCCCGGAGACCGGTCTTCTCGGAAACCGCCTGAATGAGGTTACGGAAGATCGTTTGATTCATGGCGCCTTCCGCTGGCGCCGTTCCGGAATCCCCGCGGCCATTCCGGGTTAAAAGAAAGAGCTCATCATGAAGGATCTGGAGGGCTTTCCCCGCCTCCGCCCCCCGGATGATCGCCGCCGCATCCTCCCCCATCCGGTAACGTTCGTCCGCAAAGAGGTCAAGGAACCCGCCGATGTCGGCAAGGGTCATGAGGTTATCCTGAACGGCGGTGACGATTCCCTCCAGACGGTTGCGTTCCCGAAGAAGGGCGTCGTAACCGGCCGCACGGACAAAGGGGATCAACTTTTCGGCAAGGACCTCCGTTTCGTACCGCCGTATATAAGCCCCGTTCAGCCACAGAAGTTTCTCCTCGTCGAATACGGCGCCCCCTCGCCCCGTTCGGTTCAGGGAAAAGAGCCGGCAGAGCTCATGGGCCGTGCGAATCTCCTCGACGCCGCTGAAAGAGCCGCCCAGAAGGGCCAGGTAATTGAGGAGAACCTCAGGCAGGATCCCCCGCCGGCGGAACTCCCGGACGGAAACGGCGCCATGCCGCTTGCTCAACTTGGCATGATCATGTCCCGTGATCAGTGCGTGGTGGGCAAAAAGAGGCGTTTCCCAGTCAAGCGCCCGGTAGAGAAGAATCTGCGTCGCCGTGTTGGAGAGGTGGTCCTCTCCGCGGATGACGTGGCTGATCTCCATGAAATGATCGTCAACCACGACGGCGAAATTGTAGGACGGCATCCCGTTCGAACGGACGATGACGAAATCGCCGATGGCCTCCCCTTGAAATGCCATCGAACCGCGGATGAGGTCGTCGAAACGGATCGGCCCCTCCTCTACGCGGAAGCGCCAGACGGGAACACGGCCCTCCGCCTCCAGTCGTCTCCTCTCCGATTCCGTCAGACACCGGCATTTCCCCATGTAGCGCGGCATCATCCGTCTGGCAACAAGGTCCGTCCGCTCGGCCTCCAACTCCGCTTCGGTGCAATAGCAGGGGTAGACCCGGCCAGCCGGGATCAGTTTCTGCAAACAGTCGTGATACAGCGCAAGCCGTTCGCTCTGGCGATAGGGCCCCCACGCGCCGCCGATCCCCGGCCCCTCATCCCAGTCGATCCCCAGCCAGTGGAGATCGTCAAGAAGATTTTCCTCGAAGGCCGGGGTCGTTCGGACTTGATCCGTATCCTCGATGCGGAGGATGAAAACTCCCCCCGAACCGCGGGCGAAAAGCCAGTTGAAAAGGGCCGTCCGCGCATTGCCGACATGAAGCTCTCCCGTGGGCGACGGCGCAAACCGCACCCGGATTCGGGGTGACGTCATGAGAAGCCCCCCTCTTCGAGCAGCACAACGGCGAAGGCCGCCGCGCCCTCCCCGGCGCCGACAAGACCCATCCCTTCGTTCGTCTTGGCCTTCACACCCACCTGCGCGGCGGAAATTCGCAGGATGCGGGCGATGTTTTCCGCCATCGCCGGAAGATGGAGGGCCAGTTTCGGCTTTTCCAGAACAATCGTCGAATCCACGTTGCAGACTTGGAACCCCTTCGCGACGGCAAGCTCCCGAACCCGTTCCAGCAAGATCAGGCTGGAGATCTCCCGATAGGCGGGATCCGTGTCCGGGAACTGCCGGCCGATGTCGCCCTCGCCGACGGCGCCGAGAACGGCGTCGCAGACGGCATGGATCAGGACGTCGGCATCCGAATGGCCTAAAAGCCCCTTTTCGTGCGGGATCTCCTTCCCGCCCAGAACAAGCCTTCTTCCCACCGCGAGACGGTGGCTGTCATAGCCGAAACCGATTCTCATTCCACCCTTCCGCATACCCGAATCAATCGTTCTTACCCCTTACCGTTTTTCCCTGCGTGAACGGGGACACCTTGCGGCAAGGTGTCCCCATGCGGCGGAGTATCATCTCGCCCCGCACCAGGTCCTCCGGCATCGTCACCTTGATATTATCCTCACCACCGCGGATCATCCGGACGGGGATTCCCGTTCTTTCAACCAAGGAGGCATCGTCTGTGCCGTAAAACCCTTCCGCCTCGGCCCTTGCATAGGCAGCAAGGATCACTTCTCTCCGGAACGCCTGCGGGGTCTGCGTCAGCCAGAGACCTTCCCGGGAGACCGTTTTGACCACCCCTCCCGCGGCGTCCACCGCCTTGATCGTGTCCCGGATCGGGACGCCGACGGTCACGGCGCCGAACTCCTTCGCCCCGGCGACGGCCCGCTCGATCAGATCCGCGGTGACAAAGGGCCGGACGCCGTCATGGATGACGATCCCCTCGTGTTCGTCACGCAGATGCGCCAGCGCATTTCTCACCGAGTCCTGTCTCTCCCTTCCGCCGTGAAGGACCAAACTGACCTTGGAGATGCGGTATCGTTGAACCAGATCCCGACGGACATCCGGGATGTCCCCTTCCGGTACCACGAGGAGGATTTCATCGATGAGAGGGGAACATTGAAATACGCGTAAGGTGTGAACGAGGATAGGGATTCCGGCCAGAGAGAGGTACTGCTTGGGAACGCATCCCCCCATCCGTTTCCCCGCACCCCCGGCGGGGATGATTGCGATCGTCTTCATGGCGCCGTCCCAAAAACAATTCAGGCCCGGCGATTGCGCATCACCGGGCCTGAAGATCGTTATGGTTTCGCATTCACCCCGAAGGGTTTCTTGTCCGCAACAACCGCCTTCAGTTCCGAAAAGATCATCCGCCCGGCAGTCGTCTGCAGAACGCTGGTCACCAGCGCCTCCACATTCGCCCCTGTGTATTTCTGCGCGTTGTCCACAATGATCATCGTTCCGTCGTCCAGATAGGCCACCCCCTGCCCCGGCTCCTTGCCGTCCTTGATGATCTTGACGGTCATCAGTTCGCCCGGCAGAACCACCGGTTTCAACGCATTGGCCAGCTCGTTCACATTGAGGATCTTGATGCCTTGCAACTCCGCAACCTTGTTGAGGTTGAAATCATTGGTGATGATCTTGCCGCTCGTCTTCTTGGCCAAGGCGACCAGCTTGGCGTCCACCCCCTTGATTTTCGGAAAATCGTGGTCCACCACGTCGATATAGATCCCGCTGCTCCGCTGCATCCGATTGAGGATGTCCAGCCCCCGCCGGCCGCGAGCCCGCTTCATGGAATCGGAGGAGTCGGCGATGTACTGCAACTCATCGAGGACAAAGCGTGGAACAATCAGGTTGCCCTCCATGAAACCGGTGTCGCAGATATCGGCAATCCGGCCGTCGATGATGACACTTGTATCGAGAATCCGGTAATCGCTAATCTCCTTGGCCGGCCCCCAGCCGAACAGGCTGACCTCCTCCACCTTCTTCGAGCCGAGAACAAGACCCAGATAACCCATGGTGCCCGTTAGCAAGGTATAGATCCAGGGCACAACCTGGCGTTTCTCCATAATATTGCTAACAAAACTCAAACCATAGGCAAACAGGAAAGCGATCAGGAGACCAATGATGATCCCCACCACCCCGCCCAGGATCACCCGCAGGGAGACCTTCCGTATGGCCTGCTCGACCTGGATGACAAAGATGGCCATGAGCAAACCCAAAACCAACCCGACCGCCCATTGCCACCACTGGTTATAGCTGTGGTATGCGATAGAATAACCGCTTAAGGAACATGCCAGGATCAAGAGAATCTTTACAATCACATCCAATCATCCCCCTTCCAATCCAATCGATTTGCCTGCGCCCCGTTTTGCACACGCCGCCCGAACCGCATAAAAGGGTCCTCGATCGATGAATGTTATCAATATTACGATTATTTATGTTCTCGTTTTCCTGCAAAAACCATGGCTGACCCGTGAGGCGGGTGGCGTCATTGTATGGTAAAGATCGTCTTCAGATCCTCTTCAATCTCGGTCTCCTCCGCATGGCTCGCAACCGAAATTTCCTTGATGAGCAGGCTCTTCGCCGTATCCATCATCTTTCTTTCCCCGAAGGAGAGATTTTTGTCGCTTTTCAGGATAAAGAGATCCCGCAGGACCCGGGCAATTTCGAATACCGATCCCGTCTTGATCTTTTCCAGGTATTCCCGGTATCTCTTGTTCCAGGTCTGCTTGTCAATCGTGACATCCTTATTTCTGAGGATCGCGTAAACCTTGGGGATCTCCCTCTTATGGATGACCTCGCGGAGACCGACCGATTTCGCGCTATCCATCGGAATCATGATTTTCATGCCGTTGCCCATGATCTTCATAATATAGAATAGCTGCTTGCTTCCTCCGACCTCCCGGTTTTCGATCGCCTCGATGACCCCGACCCCCTGCGCTGGATATACCGCCAAATCGCCTACCTTGAACATGTTTACACCCAAAGAATTTATTTTGAACTTGGTAGGTTATCTGATTCTGATGGAATAGTCAATACGATTTACGATTCCTTTTTCGTCTCGCTGATTTGCCACTGCTTACCCCGGCTCATGGCTGCCGGCGCCAAAGGGGACACCTTGCGGCAAGATGTCCCCGTCATGGAAGAAAAAAAAGGGGATTCCTGGCCTTGTTGTTATGACGGATCTCGAAATGAAGAAAGGCTTCCTCCTTCGCGGCGGCCTTTCCGATAAACGCAATCCGGCCTCCCTTCTTGACCTTCACCTCCCCTCGGACGGTTCTGATCCCCAGATGGGCGTAAACCGTCGCGTAGTGATCCTCATGCTGGATGATGATCGTCTCCCCATAATCCTTGAGCAGGGCGGAAAAAATGACCACCCCGTCCGCCGCGGCCTGCACGGGCGTTTCTTCACCGGCCGCGATTCGGATTCCATTGAAATACATCCGGTTCGGCTGGATGCCGAACGGCGAAACTACCGTCCCCTTGACCGGCCAGATGAAACGCTTTTTGTCAAACTGGATCTGTTCCGGTTTTTCGCCGCCTTCCTTCGGTCGGGCCGGCGGGCCTGCTGTTTCCCCGCTTTCCAACGTCCCGGCACTTTTGGGGAGGGAGATATCCCTCTCCGCCGCTCGGGAGGGGACCGGACGATCTTTCGCCACCCCTTCGGCCGGCGGCTGCGGTCGGCGCTTTCCGTCCACCGCCGCTCCACTTTTTGGAATTTCCGCTCTGACAACGGCTGTTTCGTTTTTTACGGGCTTCTCCTTCGCTTGAAGCGTCGACGAAGGTTCCCGCGGCCGGGCAGCGACCATGATGTCGTCCAGAATCTGGTTCGCATCGGGGACGAAGATCACGCTATCCGGCTCGATCCGGTCGGAATGGCTGATGTTGTTAATCTCCGCGAGTTCCTGAAGGTCGACGCGATACGCACGGGCAATGGCGGAGAGTGTCTCTCCGCTCTTTACACGATGATAAACCCCGCGGGGCCGGGCGTCCCTGAAGGACAAACCCGAGCAGGAGAGGATCATAAGACCGATCAGAAAGAAACCCATGAATTTCAAACGATGCGGGCTGCATGAAAAAACAGTGGCGAAGGGTGTCTCACTCGTCAATTTTCCCATCCGTGTTCCCCGATCAGATCTACAAAACGGCACCCGCCCAGATCTTCCTGTTTCAGATCCTCCGGATCTTCCGACATGCGGGTCAGTTTGAGAAGGGCTTGGGAGTTACGGCTTCCCACGGGGACCACGAGACGACCGCCGACGGCAAGCTGCTCAATCAGAAGCCTGGGAATTCGAGGCGCGCCGGCCGTCACCATGATCGCCTCAAAGGGGGATTCCTCGCGCCACCCGTAGGTTCCATCCCCCACCCGGATAGCCACATTGTAATCTTTCAGCACATCCAGAACCCTCCTTGCCGCGGTTGCCAGCACCGCAATGCGCTCGATGGAGAAAACCCGTTCGGCCAATTCGGCGAGGATGGCCGTCTGATACCCGGAACCGGTCCCGATTTCAAGCACCTTTTCCCGTCCGGTCAGCGCCATCGCTTCGGACATCAACGCAACAATATACGGTTGGGAGATGGTCTGCCGGCGTTCGATGGGAAGGGGATTGTCGTTATAGGCCTGATCGATCAGCCCCTCATCCACGAAGAGATGGCGTGGGATCTTCTCCATGGCCTTCAGGACCCGAAAGGCGTCGTATCGGAACCGGTCAACGGAATACCGTTATCATGATATTACCATCAAAACGCCGATTTTTCAAGCACCGGGGACAGCACCGGGGATCTCTCACCGGGGATCTCCCTTGGATGACGATCCGAAAAGGAGGGCGCCCATTTTCTTCTTCTTTCGTAACACCCATGAAGGGCTCCCCTTGACCCGGACGGCGAACTGTGAGAAAAGCGGTCATGCGAAAAAGGGCATCGCACTCAAAACCTGAAATGATCGGGGAGATCCTTCGAAAAGTTCTCAAGAAGAGGAACATCCCCCATACCGAGACGGACCGGCGCCTCCTCGATCTCTGGACACGGGCCGTCGGTCCCCAGATCGCCGCCCGGACCTTGCCCGAAACGGTGAAACGGGGTGGGCTCTATGTCCGGGTCTCCGCTCCGGCCTGGCTGCATCAGCTCCAGTTCATGAAAGAGGAGATCCTCCTCAAGATGAACGAACTCGCGGGGCAGGAGGAGTTCCGGCGCCTTTTTTTCTCCATCGGCGAGATTCCCGCGCCCCCTCCGGATACGACCGTTCTTCCGCCCGGCGCTTCCATCCTTGCACCGCTCCGGAAGCGCGACCGGGAGATGATTCGGGAGAGCCTCGATGTCGTCCGGGACCCGGAGCTCCGTGAGATTCTGGAGAGGGTCATGGTCAGGGAGATCAGCCGCCGCCGCGAGCGGGAAAAGCGGACAGATCGCTGAAGATCTCCGTCATCTCCGGGGTGTAACTGCCGCCGTCCTGGTAGATGAAAAGCGGCGGCGCCACATTCAGCCCCTCCCGTCCGCCCTTCACTCCCTCCACCAGAACGAACCTCCCTCCCCCGTCGGAACGGGAGTGGACCAGCCGCAGCCGTTTGGGTTCGATCCGGCATTCCCTCATCCTCGCGATCAGCTCGGCCATCCGGACGGCCGGATAGATTGCATACACACGGCCTTCCGGCCTAAGGGCGTAAACGGCGGCCGTGAGGAAATCCGCCACCGTTCCCTCGATCTCATGTCTGGCCACCGCTTTTTCGGGATCGGAATTCGTCCGTCCCGATCGGAGACGCCGGTAGGGGGGGTTGAAAACGGCCGCTGAAAAGGTTTGCGGTCCGCAGAAGGTCTCCGGGCAACGGACGTCCCCCCGGCGGATCTCCATCCGCCCGGCAAGACCATTGAGAACGACATTCCGTTTCGCGATCGCGACCAGTTCATCCTGGATTTCGATCCCCAGGACGCGCCCGCAACGGAAGCGTTGCGCCAGGACCAGCGCGATGATCCCGCTCCCCGTGCCCAGGTCGATCAGGTCATCGCCATTCCGGAGGTCGGTAAAATGGGCAATCAACAGCGCGTCGAGCGAAAAACGGTAACCCCTCTTCCTCTGGATGATCCGGACGCGGTCAACAAGGATTCCATCGACCGTTTCCGCCGCCTGAGGGAGAAGGTTCGCGTCCATGATCACTCCAACTGATGGACAAACAGGCCGCTTAAGAGTTTCGGCTCGAACCAGGTGGATTTGGGCGGCATCACCTTCCCTGCATCCGCGACGGCCATCATCTGCGCCACCGTGGGAGGATAAAGGGAAAAGGCGACGGCGAAACCGGCCTGGTCTACGAGCCTCTCCAACTCCGCCATACCGCGGATCCCCCCGATAAAATCGACCCGCGCATCCGTCCGCGGATCCCGGACGCCGAGGATCGGATCGAGGAGGTTCTGCTGGAGGAGGGAGACGTCGAGGCCGGAGATGGGATCGTCCTCTCGCAGAATCTCCGCCCGGGCCGTCAGACGGCGCCATTCCCCGCCCAGATACATCCCGAAATCATGGCGCCGCTCCGGGGATTTTGCCGCAAAATCGGGTAAGATCCGAAAATTTTCACCGACCCGTTTTAGAAACGCCGCTTCCGTGAGGCCGTTCAGGTCCCGGACGGCGCGGTTGTAATCCATGATCCGGAGCTGATCGCTGGGAAACAGGACGGCCAGCAGGAAATAGTGCGCCTCATCTCCCCGATCGCAGGAATTCCGGGAGCTTCGAAGGCGGGCGACCGCTGCGGAGGCCGCGGCCCGGTGGTGGCCGTCGGCGATGTAGAGGGCCTCGACCGGGGCGAACCCTTCCGTGATCGCCCGGATCTCCGCCGGATCCCGGATGACCCATACGGTATGGCGGACGCCGTTGTCCGCCGTGAAGGCATATTCGGGCGGGCGTTTAGCAACCAGCGCCGTCAAACGATCGATCGCCCCTTCCCCACGGTAGGTAAGGAGGACCGGCCCCGTCTGCGCCCCGACCGTATCGACGTGAAGCGTCCTCTCCCGCTCCTTGTCCGCCCGGGTGAATTCGTGGCGCCTGATCCGCCCGCTCTCATACTCGGCGAGGCTGACGCAGGCTACAATCCCCGTCTGGATGTGATTCCCCATCTGCAGCCGGTAGAGGTAAAATGCGGCGGACTCCTCCTGGACGAGAATCCCCTGATGGATCAGGGCCTCCAGATTCTCTTTCGCCCGCTCGTAAATCCGGCGATCATCCACGCCGGCGGCATCGGGAAGATCGATCTCCGATTTCTCCACATGCAGAAAGCTCAACGGGTTGTGGCGGACCTGCTTCCTCGCCTCCGCCACGTTCAGAACATCATAGGGCGGGGCGGCAACCTGGCGGACAACCGGCTTTGCGGGTCTCAGGGCGCGGAACGGAACCACTCTGGACATGCGTCTTTCTCCTTTCAAAGCAATCGAAGTGTTCGCGAAAAAAAAGGCTTTCCGCGGCCGCCTCACGAATCTTTCTTGAAAATTCCTAACACACCGGGATATGGAAAGCAACGGGAAACGCCCGGGCGGAAGCTTCCGCCAACGATGCGGCCGTAGAACGAAGGCCGCCGGTTCGGCAAAGGGTTCATCGCCGGGTAGACCGGAGGAATCTCACCTCCAGTCCCCCACAGATCCGTACGTGAGCCTCTCGACTCATACGGCTCGTGTCAGCCATTTTCTTGAAGCCTCTCGACTTCAAGTAGACGCAGAGAGATAGGGCTCC
>JAPLJX010000322.1 GCA_026388375.1 Deltaproteobacteria bacterium | reverse complement strand
CGTGGACGGCGTCGCCGACGGCCTTCGAGAGGCCGCCCAGTGCGCCGCGGGTGGCGAGGCTGCGGACGAAGACGCCCGGGTCTTCCGCGTGTCGCTGCATCCGGATCCGGTCGCCGAGGATGGCGCCGCCGGTGAAGGGGGAGGTCGGATCGACGGCGAGAACGCCGACGGTCTTTTCCTGCTTCCGGAAGGAGGCGATCAGCGCGTCGACGAGGGTGCTCTTCCCGGCACCGGGGGGTCCCGTAATCCCGACGACGTGGGCGCGGCCGGTGTGGGGGAAGATCCGTCGGATTGCGTTCTTCGCCCCGGGGAGCTCGTCCTCCAGGTTCCGGATCAGGCGGGACGCAGTCCGGACGTCGCCCGCCCGGATCTTGCGGACCTGTTCCATCCCTTCGAATTCTGCGGTCATAGAAAACCCTTCGAAAAAAGGGGGGGACAGCTCCCCCATTTTCATTAACGCGTCCTTGGTCATTGCGAGGAGACCAAAGGCCGACGAAGAAATCCCATAAGTTACTGCATTAATGAGATTTCTTCGGGCTTTCGCCCTCGCAATGACCCAGGTAAAACCATCGGCGGACGAAGCCCCTATTCTTTCCGGGGCTGAACGTTCGTCCGGACCCACTGGACGATCGTGTCGAGCGTGGCGCCGGGGGTGAAGATCGCCTTGATGCCGGCTTCGTAGAGCAACGGGAAATCCTGATCGGGGATGATCCCGCCGCCGATCACGGTGATATCCGCCGCCCCTTTCTCCTTCAGGACCTCGACCACGCGGGGAAAGAGGTAGCGGTGGGCGCCGGAGAGGCAGCTCAGGCCGACGATGTCCACGTCCTCCTGAATCGCCGCCGCGGCGATCTGTTCCGGGGTCTGGTGGCAGCCCGTGTAGATCACCTCGAAGCCCGCATCCCGGAAACAGCGCGCGAGAACCCGCGCGCCCCGGTCGTGGCCGTCCAGGCCCGGTTTTGCCACCATGATCCGTATCTTTTTCTCCACCATATCGTTCCTTCCGGAAATGGGGACAGGTACAATTTTTTCTTTCGGGAAAATTGTACCTGTCCCCATTTCCCGCTAATACAAACCCGGGTCGCGGTATTCGCCGAAGGCCTCCCGGTAGACGTCGCAGATCTCCTGCACCGTGGCGAGGTCCTTCACGGCCTGGATGCAAAAGGGCATCACGTTTTTCCCCGTTTTGCAGGCGCTTTTCAACTCGTCGAGGTCCCGCTTCACTGCGCGCGAGTCGCGCCTCCGCTTCACGGCGGCCAGGCGGGCGACCTGCCCCTCCTCGACCTGCTCGTGGATGTCCTGGACGGGGATCTCCTGCTTTCCTGCGGTGGCGTATTTGTTCACGCCGACCATAACCTTCTCCCCCGCATCGATCTGCTGCTGGAATCGGTAGGCGGCGTCGGCGATCTCCAACTGCGGAAACCCCTTTTCGATCGCCGCGACCATCCCGCCCATCGAGTCGATCTTCTCGATGTAGGCCCAGGCCTCCGCTTCCATCTTGTTCGTCAGGGACTCGACGAAATAGGAGCCGGCAAGCGGGTCGATCGTGTTTGCAACGCCGGTCTCCTCGGCCAGGATCTGCTGCGTGCGCAGCGCGATTTCGACCGCGTGGTCGGAGGGGAGGCAGAGCACCTCGTCGAGGGAGTTCGTGTGGAGGGACTGCGTCCCGCCGAGGACGGCCGCGAGCGCCTCGACCGCCGTCCGGACGACGTTGTTGTACGGCTGCTGGGCGGTCAGCGAGCAGCCTGCCGTCTGTGTGTGGAAGCGCATCCACCAGGAGCGGGGGTTCTTCGCGTGGAACCGGTCGCGCATCACCCGCGCCCAGATCCGCCGGGCCGCGCGCATCTTGCAGATCTCCTCGAAGAAGTCGATGTGGGCGTTGAAGAAGAAGGAGAGCCGCGGGGCGAATTCATCCACGTCGAGCCCCTTGCGGCGGATGACGTCCTCGACGTACTCGATCCCGTCGCGCAGCGTGAAGGCCAGCTCCTGGATTGCCGTCGAACCCGCCTCCCGGATATGGTAGCCGCTGATGCTGATCGTGTTCCAGTTCGGGACGTACTTCGTGCCGAATTCGACGGTGTCGCTGATCAGCCGGACCGACGGCTCCGGCGGGCACATGAAGGTCTTCTGGGCGATGAACTCCTTGAGCATGTCGTTCTGGATCGTCCCGCCGATCTGGGCGAGGGATACCCCCTTGCTCTCCGCCGCGGCGCAGTACATCGCCCAGAGGGCGGTCGCGGGGGGGTTGATCGTCATGGAGGTGGTCACCTTATCCATCGGGATCCCCTCCATCAGGGTCCGAAAATCATCGAGGGTGTCGATCGCGACGCCGCAGCGGCCGCATTCGCCGCGCGCCTTCGGGGAGTCGCTATCATAGCCCATCAGCGTCGGGAAATCAAAAGCGGTGCTGAGGCCCGTCTGCCCCTCCTTGAGGAGCATGCGCCAGCGGGCGTTTGTGTCCTTCGCGCTTCCCATCCCGGAAAACATCCGGAAGGTCCAGTAACGGCCGCGGTAGCCGGTCGCCTGGTTGCCGCGGAGGAACGGAAACTCGCCGGGCACGCCGATGTCCCGGGCGAAATCCGTTTTCTCAATGTCTTCGGGTGTATAGAGGCGTTTGATCTCAAGGTCGGAAACGGTGGAGCAGCGAGCCTTCTGATCGGGGGTCCGCGCAACGGTTCGCCGCACCTCCTCTTCCCACTTTCCGGTGAGTTCTTTCGATTGATTCAGCGTATTTTTGGTGAAATAGACGGTCACCCAGTCACCACCTTCCAACAGGCTGTTGAAAAACGCCCGTCTGCTGCGTTTCCCTCATCCTTCGCCGTTCAACGTACCAAATCGTACGCCTCGCGGCTCAGGATTTCGGGGGCCTTGCATCCGGACATTTTTGAACAGCCTTCCTAGCGCGGGATAAGTTCCCGGATCGCAATCGTTCTGTATCGTAAGAATGCAAAATCCCGAGGCGTGATGAAACGGAGTATCCCTATCCCAAACCCCCGTTCATTGTCAAGAAATTTCACCCTCCCTTGGGGACGCGCCGGGTCAAGCCGGTGCGCGTGAATTCCGCTTGAAATCTCCGGCCGCACCGTTTAGAGTTGCGCCTCCTTTTCCCGCACCGTTTGGGGTGAGGAGGAAAAAAATAGGAGCTTGAGATGCAATCGGTGGGAGTTCTGGTCTGCGGGTACAATAAAGAGGATGCGCAGGCGATCAAGACCTTTCTCGACCGGACGCTCGAGGCGTATGTGATCCTGGTGAGCGCCTCGCAGAAGGCGGATGAGAAGATTATCGACATCCTCTGCGGCGGGCCGGCGGATTGCTTCGCCGACGAGGAGACGAAGATCCTGATGTTCCTCGGCTTTACCGAGGTGCAGACCCACTTGGTCCTGCAGGGATTCCCCAGCGGAGAGGGCGGTGTGAAGCGTCCCATCTTCTGCAGCCTGACCGCCCAGAACCAGCACTGGCCGCTTCGCGAACTGATCGAACACCTCGTGGAGGAGCACCGGCATTGGACCGGGAAACAGGAGGGTGAATGACCATGATGGGGTATATTCCGAAAGGGGGAAAGGCCGATGGCGCAGGATGTTGAAAGGGCGGAGGGGCTGAGCCAAGGAGAGCTGGTCCGTCTGGTGGTCGATTTCTTCCACCGAACGATGGTCCACCACACCCTCTGGTTTGCCGAGGTGGAGCATCAGATGGGGATGGCCAAAGCGCTGGACCTCCTCGGGGCGGTCTGGGAGAAGAGCGGCGCCATCCAGATGAAGCGGCTCTCCGAGGCGTTCGGCTTCGAGATGGAAAACGGCGTCCCGAAGGCGCTGGCCGCGATGCCGAAGGAGAAGCTCCTGATGCTGCTCGGCGACCTGGGGCGGAACTGGCTCGCCGGCGACGGCGTCTGGTTCCAGGCGGTCGAGGCGAGCTATGGGATCTGGGACGCCAAGCGCTGCAACGACTCCTGCTGGGCCCGCTTTTCGCCGTTCGAGGCGTGGTCGATCCGGCGGTTCCTCGGCCTGCCGGAGCATCCGGGGCTTCCCGGCCTGAAGAAGGCGCTCGGTTTCCGCCTCTACGCCGGGATTAACGTCCAGTCGATCGCAGAAGAGGGGCCGTCGAGCCTCCTTTTCCGGATGGACAACTGCCGCGTCCAGGCGGCGCGGAAGAAGAAGGGGCTCGATGATTATCCCTGCAAATCGGGCGGCCTCGTCGAGTACCGAACCTTCGCCGAGCAGATCGATCCCCGGATCCGGACCGCCTGCATCGCCTGCCTGCCCGACCAACACCCCGACGACTGGTTCTGCGCCTGGCGCTTCACGCTGTGAGGCCTTTGCGCAACTTGGAAATCGTAATTCCTCCGCGCGCCGGACATTTTTCGACCCTGCACCTCCTCGCTTCGCTGCGGGGGCAGGGTGCCCCGAAAAATCTCCAATGCGCGCTTCCGGAATCACGGTTTCCAAAGGTCTCGCCGGGAGATTGAAGCTGCCGTTTTTATGACTCTTTGACGTTGTCCCGGATGTATTGAATGATATCTTCGGTGGAGGCGCCGGGGAGAAAGATCTCCCGGACGCCGCACTCCTTCAGCGCGGGAATGTCGTTTACGGGGATGATGCCCCCTCCGAAAACCAGGATGTCCGCGGCACCCTTCTCCCGGAGAATCTGAACCACCTTCGGAAAGAGCCTGTTGTGCGCGCCGGAGAGGCTGGAGAGGCCGACGATGTCGACCCCCTCCTGAATCGCCGCACTCGCGATCTGTTCGGGCGTCTGCCGGATCCCGGTGTAGATCACCTCCATTCCGGCGTCCCGGAGCGCCCGGGCGATGACCTTGGCGCCCCGGTCGTGCCCATCCAGTCCCGGCTTCGCAATGAGTACTCGAATTGTCCGCGCCATCGCTTATCTCCCTTCCCCTTTAATTTTAATTAATTAAACCCGTCATGATTGGCGGTATTCCCCGAATACCTCCCGCAGCGCGTCCGAGATCTCACCCAGAGAGGCATAGGCCTTGACCGCCTCCAGGATGGGCGGAACGACATTATCCGTTCCCCGGGCCGCCTTTTTCAGAAGGACGAGGGTCTCCCGCACTCTTGCATTGTCCCTCTGCTGCTTGACCTTGCGCAGTTTTTCCTTTTGATACTCCTCCACCTCCGGCCGGATGCGGAGGATGTCCGTGAGCGGTTTTTCCTCCATCTGAAACCGGTTGATCCCGACGACGATCCGTTTCTTCGCCTCGATCTCCTTCTGATACTGATAGGCGCTCTCCGCAATCTCCTTCTGAATATAGCCCGATTCGATGGCCTGGATCGCACCGCCCATCGCCTCGATCTTTTTGATATATTCGATCGCCTTTCCCTCGATTTCGTTGGTGAGCGCCTCCACGGCATAGGAGCCTCCCAGCGGGTCGATCATATCGGCAACCCCGCTTTCGTAGGCGATGATCTGCTGGGTGCGGAGTGCGAGCCTCACCGAATCCTCGGTCGGCAACGCATAGGCCTCGTCCCTGGAATTGGTATGGAGGGATTGGGTTCCGCCAAGCACCGCGGCCATCGCCTGAAAGGCGACCCGAACCACATTGTTGTCGGGCTGCTG
Organism: Deltaproteobacteria bacterium; assembly: GCA_026388375.1. Lineage (GTDB taxonomy): Bacteria > Desulfobacterota > Syntrophia > Syntrophales > UBA5619 > UBA5619. The sequence continues at coordinate 3,103 of JAPLJX010000322.1, read as the reverse complement.
CGCGGTCAGCGAACAGCCCGCCGTCTGGGTATGAAACCGCAGCATGCAGGACTCCTCTTTTTTGGCCTTGAAGCGCTCCTTCATGATGGTCGCCCAGAGCCTGCGGGCGGCCCGGAATTTTGCGACCTCTTCGATGAAATTGTTGTGGCAGCAGAAAAAGAACGCGATCCGGGAGGCGACGGTATCGACATCCAGCCCCGCCTGAATTGCGGCCTCCAGATAGGCGATGCCGTCGGCCAGCGTGAACGCCACCTCCTGGACGGCGGTGCAACCGGCCTCGCGCATATGGTAGCCGCTGACGCTGATCGAATTCCACCGGGGAACGCGGTTCTTGCAGAAGGCAAAGATGTTGGTGACGATCCGCATCGATTCGTGGGGCGGAAAGATATAGGTTCCCCGGGCTGCATATTCCTTCAGGACGTCGTTCTGGATGGTCCCCTGCAGCAGGTCGCTCTTCACCCCCTGTTTTTCGGCAACCGCAATGTACATCGCCATCAGGATCGCGGCCGTCGAATTGATCGTCATCGACGTGGAGACCTTGTCCATCGGGATGCCGTCGAACAGGATCTCCATGTCTTGCAGCGTATCGATGGCCACCCCGACCTTCCCGACCTCGCCGTCGGAGAGGGGGTGGTCGGAATCGTAGCCGATCTGCGTCGGAAGGTCGAAGGCGACGCTCAGGCCTGTCTGTCCCTGGTTCAACAGATATTTGTAACGGTTGTTGGTCTCCTCCGCCGTCGCAAATCCCGCATACTGGCGCATGGTCCAGAAACGCCCCCGGTACATCGTGGGCTGAACCCCGCGCGTAAACGGAAATTCCCCGGGAAACCCCAGCTCCCGGCAGTAATCGGTGTCTTCGACGTCGAGCGGGGTGGAGAGATTTTTCAACGCAATATGGGAGGTGGTTTGAAAAGAGGGTTGCCGTTCGGGTGATTTCGAGACGGCCTTGTTCAGGGTGGTTTTCTCCCAGCGCTCCAGTTCTTCATGAATGCGATCGGACATGGGGGTCTCCCTCTTGAATTGGGTGTGGATTTATACACGTGCATGCTTTCTATCACAGTTTACCATAAATACAACCGAAAAAGAGAGATTCCGATTGCGCGGAATCTTTGAATATGTGACAATGACAACCATCTCATCCCAGGACGCGATAGCATTTTTTCACCGCACGCAAACGGCGGCGTAACACGGATGCATGGAAACCGCCCGCCGGCGCTTGAAGGCAGGGAAACGCGATGTCCGACATTTTGGATAGCGATCATCCGATTCAAGGATACCCGCGGGAAGAGCTCTTCTGCGATGAGTTGCCGACCCGGCGCCGGCCCGAAATCGGAAAGATCCTGGTCACCGGCGCCTCCGGATACATCGGTGGGAGGCTGGCACCGGAACTGCTGGCCCGTGGATACCAGGTCAGGGCGATGGTGCGGCTTGCCTCCCCCGTCTATGAAACGCGATGGCCCGGCGCGGAAATCGTGGTGGCGGACACCCTCCAGCCGGAGAGCCTGCGCGCGGCCATGCAGGACGTCCACACGGCCTATTACCTGATTCATTCGCTCCTTCTCGGACCCGACAAGTTCGAGGAGGCCGAGATTGAGGCTGCTGCCAATTTCCGCAAGGCCGCCGAACGGGCCCATGTTTCCCGCATCATCTATCTGGGCGGTCTGGGCGATACGCGCAGCCGGCTGTCGGATCACCTGCGCAGCCGGATGAAGGTTGCCGAGGAACTGGCGGGCGGGAAGGTGCCGGTTACCGTCCTGCGGGCAGCGATCATCGTGGGGTCCGGCAGCGCCTCCTATGAAATCATCAAGCATCTGGTGAAAAACCTCTTCGTCATCCTGATTCCCCGCTGGGCCAAGAACAAATGTCAGCCGGTCGCGATCCGCGACGTTATCAAATATTTGGTCGGCGCGCTGGAGACGCCCGAAACGACGGGAATGCACCTGGACATTGGCGGCGTCGATATTTTGACGTATGAAGAGATGCTGAAAGGAATGGCAGATATCCTCGGGGTAAAAAGGATTTTTCTGCCCTCCCCGTTCTCGGGCATCGGATTCCTCTCTTATGTGGCGAGCCTCATTACGCCGGTTCCGGCGGCGATCACCGTCTGCCTGATGAGGGGGTTGGCCAATGAGGTCGTCTGTCAGGACCAGAAGGCAAGGGAGTTGATTCCCTTTCAACCATTGACCTACAGACAGAGCATCGTCAAGGCTCTCTCCCGGGAAGAGCAGGACCAGGTGCACACCCGATGGTCGGACGCCTATCCGCCCGCTCACGAGCTGGCCGTGAAGCTGCATGAACTGGACAAAACGCCGGCATACACCGCCTCCTACTCGCTTGTGAGCGACAAGAGCGCCGCTGCCCTCTTCCGGTCCGTTTGCGAGGTCGGGGGCGGGCAGGGGTGGTTCCATCACAGCTGGATGTGGCGCATGCGGGGCGGCATCGACCGGCTTCTGCTCGGAGTCGGAATCTCCCGCGGGCGGAGAAGCCCTTCAAAACTGGCGGTTCACGACGTCATCGTTTTGGCGGGTTGAGGATCTTCAACCCGCCAGAAGACTTCTGCTGCGGGCGGAGATGAAGCTGCCCGGCAAGGCCTGGCTCGAATTCACGATCCAACCGCAGGGCCGGGGCAACGTGCTGTCGGTGACCGCCCACTACGATACCCGAAGCCTGTTCGGCCGCCTCTACTGGTACCTGATGCTTCCGTTTCACCATTTTATCTTCACCGACCTGATCCATCAGATTGAAACGCGGAATTACAACAAACAGCGCTATCAAAGATGAAACCGCTCCCTATTTTGCAATCCGGCGGTCGGGACGAAGCGCGAGCGTGAAAAGGGAGACGGCTAAGCAGCTCACGCCGAGGCCGGTGATGATCCGGGAGACGGGAAAGAGGCCGATCAGGAAAAAGGCGGTCACGTTCGTCCCGAAGAACGAGCCGACGGTGGAGATGAAGAGGATCATCCCGGCGGTCAGCCACGAAGGCCGCCTCCCGGCGGCGGTGATTCCGATGATGTAGGGGGAGACCATCGCCATGATCGAGACCGGCACGAAGAAGATCAGGTTCATCGCGACAAGCGATCCGAGGCGGACATCCGCGATGCGG
>JAPLJX010000023.1:16255-18014 GCA_026388375.1 Deltaproteobacteria bacterium | reverse complement strand
TCCGTCATCCCCGCGAGCGACACCCCTTCCTGCATGAGCGCGAAGCCGCCGCCGGAGGTGGCCGCCATCGATCGGACACCGGCGTAGGAGGCGCCCAGGGCCATGTTGATCGCGGCGATTTCATCCTCGGCCTGCTCGAAATGAACGGGGAGGTCCTGTGCGGCCTCGGAGAAGTAGTGCAGGATCGAGGTTGCGGGCGTCATCGGGTAGCCGGCCATGAACCGGCAGCCGCCCAGAAGCGCCCCGAACGCGAGGGCCTGGTTTCCATCGAATTTGATCGGGCAGACGGCGGCCGCGGAAACGGGGAACTTCCCGGCAATCCCCCACCGCACGGCGAAATCATACCCCTTCTTGAGGTATTCCGCCTTGCCCGGCTCGGCCGCCTCCGCCATCCTCTCCGGCGTTACGCCGATCACGGCCAGAACGATTCCGACCAGGACCGTGTTGGCGGATCGGATCTCCCCGAAGAGCCTCTTGCTCTCCTCTCCGATCTCCTTCGTCATGGCACGGGAAAGGAAGCTACCGCCTTCGCGGAGGTCTGGTTTGTGCAGCGCCTCCGTTTCGTCGTCGAGGGCGGCAATCATTTCCCATTTCCCTCCGTTCAGCGCATGGACCGGATGGTCGGCAATACGGACCATGTGGAAGTTGTGCCCGCCCCGGATGCGGGACATGTAGTGCTTCGTGGCGAAAAAATGATAGTTGAGCTTGGTCAAGGTTTCCGTCAGCTCCAGTTCGACGGAAAAGGCGCCTTGCCCTCCCTCTCCGCCGATCAGGACGTTGAATTCCATGATTCCCCCTCCCGGATGAACCAAAAATGTTCATCCCGTTCATCTTTTAGATATTCGGACGACAGTTGTGCCATTCCGTCGCTTGCTCAAAGGCGTGACCCGCCTGCAACGCTTTTACTTCTCCCCAATGCTTTGAGATAATCTGCAACCCGATGGGCAAATTCTCGCCTGTAAACCCGCACGGGACCGACAACGCCGGGAGACCGGATAGGTTAAAGGGCGCGGTAAAGCGCGTCAACCGGCGGGCGGCTTCGATGGCTTGAGTCCCCTCGATGGGCGGCGCGGGGATGGGGGTGGTTGGCAGCAGTAAAATATCAAATTTTTCAAAGAACATCTCGAAGCGGCGGTGACCTTCGGCCTGCGTCCGCCGCGCAAGCGCATACTCGCTGGATGTTAACGCCGCGCCGATCTCCAGCCGCTGACGGACATCCGCACCGAACCAGTCGGGGCGCTCCGCCAGCCGCTCGCGGTGAAAAGCCGCCCCGTCGGCCTGGGTCATGCGGCCATTCGCCAGCGCCAGATCCGCGAGCCAGGACATGTCCACCTTCTCCACCTGCGAGCCCAAATCCATGAAAACTTGCGCGGCTTCGGCCACGCCTGCCAGCACTTGCGGGTCGGATGCTTCGACGTACTCCCCCGCCGCCAGCGCCACGCGCCAGCCCCTGACGCCGTCTTCGAGATGGACGAGATAATCTTCCACGGGAATATCCGCTGAAGCAGGATCATGCGGGTCAAACCCGGCCATCGCCGCAAGCATCATCGCCGCGTCCCTCGCTGTGCGCGTCAGCGGGCCAACATGGTCAAGATTCCATGAGAGCGGGACTACCCCACGGGTACTAACTCGTCCATAAGTCGGTTTGAGTCCGACCACACCGCACAAAGAAGCCGGGATGCGGATCGAGCCGCCCGTATCCGTGCCGAGGGCAGCCAGACACATCCCCGTTGCCACTGCCGCCGCCGACCCGGACGAG
>JAPLJX010000023.1:0-16245 GCA_026388375.1 Deltaproteobacteria bacterium | reverse complement strand
GCCACTGCCGCCGCCGACCCGGACGAGGAGCCTCCGGTTACACACTTTAAATCCCAGGGATTTTTAACCGCCCCGTAATGCGGGTTGACGCCCGTCACACCCAGCGCGATTTCGTGCGTGTTGGTTTTTCCTAAAACCACCCCGCCGGAGAGTTTGAGTTTCAGCACCACCTGGGCATCTTCCGCAGGGATGTGATCGGCAAAAAACTTCGAGCCGGCTGTGGTACGGATGCCCGCCGTCTCGAAAAGGTCTTTCAGAGCGACGGGCATTCCCAGCAATGCAAATTCCTCCAGGTTGGACGGTTGGACCGTAAGCAGCGCGTCGGCCTGCAAGGCCCCCTGGCAGGCTAAATCGGGCGTCAGGGTGATAAAGGCGTTGATTGTCGGGTTGAGGCGCTCAATTTGACGGAGACAGGCTTCGGTCAATTCGAGCGCGGAAAACTCCCGGTGGCAAAGTTGCTCAAGAGCGGTAAACAGGTTGATGGTAGAAAGGTCCGGTTTCATATTCCCTGTTCTCCCTTCGCCCGATTCGGGGCCGTGGGCGGCTCTTTTCCTTTTCCCAGCATATAGGCGTCGATCACGGAAAAGAGCCAGCAAACGACGATCATCGGCACGATGAGGGGGGAATACCAGTCACCGGACGCGGAAGAGGCCACCGCACGATTGGCAACGGCGTTCAGGTCCACGAACCCGTCCTGGGTCTGCATTTTCTCGAGCTCCTGAAGAGCGCCGACCGTCGCCTGCGCAATCCAAACGCCCAGGCCGGTCAGGGTGAGAACCATCGGGATCAGCCCCCGCACGTACCGCTTGAGGTACATCTGTCCCACACCTGGAAAAACCAGGGCCGACAATAGCGCGGCTTTGATTGCCGTTTTCATGACTCACCTCCCGCCAATAATGACAACCAGAGCGAGGTAAACGATCTTATTCCGGAACTCTGCGGCCTGCAAAAGGGAACTGGCCGCTCTATTGGGATTTTCGAGTGAGCCGATCAACCATACGCCTGGCATATTCAGGAGAATCCCGGGCAGTATGGGTGTGGATTGCATCAAGATGGGTCTCGGCTGTGTCAGTCCAATGGGCCTTCATTCCGTTAAACCGTATTTTCCCCGAACCTCCTTCACATCCCGGGTCCGGTCTTCGTTGCTGTCGGCCAAACCACGTTCAATCACTTCGCGGACGTATATCTCGTTCATGAGATCATTCCATGTGGCGTTTGGCGGCATCAGGTCGATCAACTTGCGGGCTTTGTCCTTCTGCAAGACCATCGGCATGAAATTTCTCCTTTTGTTGTGCAGACAGTAACACCAAACCAGGGTGATTTCAAATCATCTTTGACTGCCGAATTGTCTCAAAAAAATGGTTCAATCCGGTTTAAGCATACGTGTCCATAATGTTTTTCTTCCTGAACTCAATGATTGACTGATTTCGAGAACCATGCGACAGTACAATAAGTAATGCTTGAAGCACTGTGACACAGCTTGGGGAAAAAACGGTAACCGGAGAAAACAGGTCTACTTGAATCAAATGTCATCCTAATGTACATCTTTTCAACTTAATAGGCTCCATTTTAGAAACCCTGTGCATTTAAGAGGGATAGGATGGACCAAAAAACAGAGATTAGACCCAGAATCATTTCTTCAATATCCAATAGCGGTCTTCTAATCATCCTTGCGTTGGTTTTACTCGTCGCACTCATGTCGATCATAATCGCCCGTCAATTCGCGTCTCCTGACCGGTTAATTATGACCACCGGATTTGAACGTGGGGCTTATACAATTTTGGGTGAGCGCTATGAGCAGATCCTGGCGCGTGAGAAGGTTCAGCTTAAATTGCTTCCCTCCTCGGGTTCTATAGAAAATCTCAAGCGCCTTAAAGATAAAACCTCCCGGGTCGATGCCGGTTTTGTCCAAGATGGGACGAGTTCACTCTCAGAGGCGGAAAATCTCGTTTCCCTTGGCGCCATAGGCTATGCCCCCCTTTGGGTTTTTTATCGAGGCCAAGAGACATTTAGCTACCTATCAGAACTCAGGGGGAAACGGGTTGCCATCGGGCCGGAAGGGAGCGGGGTGCGCAAATTTGCCATCGACTTGCTTAAATTAAGTAATAGTGCGGCTCCGCCAACGATGCTGCTCGACCTTTCGAGTGCGGCTTCCAATAAAGCTTTATTGGAAGGGACAATAGATGCGGTTATGATATTCGGTACAGAGGATAATGCCCTCGTCAAGGAACTGCTGTATGCCCCTAATGTGAAGTTGATGAATTTCATGCAAGCTGAGGCTTACACCCGGCTTATCCCTGCTTTATCGCATGTCGTGTTACCCCAAGGCATACTGGATTTTTCAAAGAAAATGCCCCCCCACGATGTTCATCTTTTGGCAGCGACAACAAGTCTCATTGTGCGTAAAGACTTGCACCCTGCTTTGGTATATTTGCTTCTTGACGCTGCCGTCGAGATTCATAGCAACGCAGGTTGGGTGAATAAGAAAGGGGAGTTCCCATCACTAAAGGAGGTGAGCTTCCCTTCCTCCAATTACGCGGAGAGATTTTATAAATCGGGACGGCCTTTATTGCTTGACTATCTTCCCTTTGGAATAGCTGCGTTTCTTGACCGTACGATTTTAATTATTGTCCCAGCAGCCATCATCTTGATCCCTTTAATCCGAAGCATACCATGGTTGTACTCGTGGCGGCACCGTCGGAAATTCTATCGCTTGTATAGAGAACTTAAGAATCTTGAATTAGAACTGATGGAAAGTCCCGCACCGGATGATATCGCCGGTTATCATGAAAAGATTAACCGGATCGAGGTATCGATCAACAGAATCACCGTACCTTTAGCTTTTTTTAACGAGATCTATGGGCTTCAAGATCATGTTGATCTGGTGCGGGGGAAACTTATTAGATTAAGCAAACAGTCTAAGGAGCACAATTCGTAGAATTAATTGCGTACGGTAAAACCAAAACCATCGTATTCGTTCACGCGATGTACATGACTGCTGTGTTCTTCGTACGCCAAAACAAAATGGTACTTTTTCATTATTTTAAGCGATCGGTTTTACGATGAAACGTTACCTTATTTTCGGCTCGGCAGGGCTGGGCCTTCTGATGTACTCCATCGACAGCACGGTGGTTGCGGTGGCCTTCTCCCACCTGATCCAGGACCTGCACACTAACGTCCTCTGGGCGGGCTGGACAGTTTCGATCTACCTCGTCGCGGTGATGAGCGCGATGCCGCTGATGGGAATCCTGAGCGATACCTACGGACGGAAAAAGGTCTACCTGGCATCCCTCGTTCTTTTTACGGCCAGTTCCCTTGCATGCGGTTTCGCGCCCAACATCTACAGCCTGCTCATCTTCAGGTTCCTTCAGGGCATCGGGGGGGCGAGCTTCCTCCCGACAGCCTCGGGCATCGTGAGCGATCAATTCCCCGAGAACCGCGAAAGCGCCATCGGCCTGTTCACGAGCATCTTTCCCATTGGCGGCATTATCGGCCCGAACCTGGGGGCATGGATCGTCAGTCAATATTCCTGGCGGTATATCTTCTATATCAACCTGCCCATCGGTATCGTGCTGATCGGTCTGATCATGATCCTGCTTCACGATGGGAAGGTTTCTTCCAAACCCAACATCGATTTTGCAGGGGCCGCGTTTTTCTTCGGCGCGATCCTCTTTCTGATGCTGAGCTTGAACCACCTCGCGGAAAACTTCTCCGTCTTTTCGCTTCTTTTGGCGGTCCTCTTGGTGGGCGTAAGCGTTTTTTTCTTCTACCTGTTTTTCCGGCAGGAGAAGAGAGCCTCCAACCCCATCCTCGACATAACCCTGTTGAGATCGAAACCCTTTTTCGCCGCCAACCTGTTCAACATGATCATAGGCGCCGGGGTGTTCGGGATCTTTGCGTTCATCCCCCTCTATGCCATCTCGGTGCAGAAATTGACCATCCTGGCCAGTGGCATGATCCTCACGCCCCGCTCGCTCGGAACTATTTCCGCCGCGGCGCTGACCAGCTTTCTGCTCAAACGCTGGGGGTACCGGCGGCCCATCGTGCTGGGCGTGATCCTGGTCTCCCTCTCGACGATCCTCCTGGGCGACCAGGGGTTTCGGCTATTCAAGATCCTCGGCATCCACCTGGGGGCGACCGAAAGCCTTCTCATCCTGATCATGGTGACCGGCATCGGCTTGGGAATTCTCCTGCCCGCCTCCAACAACGCCTGCATCGAACTGATGCCCGAAAAGGTGGCCACGATCACCGGACTGCGGGGGATGTTCCGATCCGCCGGGGGGGTGTGCGGCATCTCGCTGATCACCATCGTCCTCCATTTGAGCTCCACCCCCGCGAGGGGCTTCCGGACGGTCTTCATCGGCTTTGGCCTCGGGTTACTGCTTGCCATTCCGCTGGCCTTTCTCATGCCCTCCGGAAGAAAGGGGGGGGATCAATACTTGCCATCTGAATTCACAGCGAAATGAGGCTACGCCTGAAGATACTTACGGATAAACGCGGCAATTGCGCCCGCCTTGCCGTCCCAAACCATGATTAGTTGGTTGGGTCGTTGAACCCTTGTTGCAATGGAGGATTGGTTGGGAAGGCTCCGGCACTCTGCTCCATCCCGGCTAACTCCGATGCGTTCCACCCACCGCCGAGCGCTCTGATGAGAGAAATAGCGGCATTCAACTGTTGACCGCGAATACCCAGCGCTGTTCTTTCATTTGTGAGCGCAATGGATTGAATGGTAATGACGTTGAGGTAACTGACGATTCCGGCTTTGTACTGATTGGTGGTCAGGACTACCGATTCTCGCGCCGAATTCACTGCTTCGTCTTGAACCAGCGTTTCCTCATCGAGGATACGCAGTGCTGCAAGGTTGTCTTCCACCTGCTGGAAACTCGCCAGTACGGTTTGTTTATAGGCAGCCACGGTGGCGTCATAGGACGCAATGGCCTGTTCAGTCTGAGCTTTACGGGCGCCGCCATCGAACAGCGTCTGGGCCAGTGCTGCAGGGCCTAAGGCCCAAAAGAAGCTGGGCGCGGTAAGCAGATCAGCTAACCTCGTACTTAGATAACCGGTGGAGGCGGATAGCGTCAACGACGGAAAGTAGGCGGCCTTCGCCACCCCGATCTGAGCATTTGCAGCGGCCATTTTTCGCTCCGCGGAGGCGACGTCCGGGCGACGTTCGAGAATATCGGAGGGAATGCCGATCGGAATTTGCGGCAGTGTTGGGGCGATCGGCACCACCGGTATGGAAAAGTCAGCCGGAGCCTTTCCCGTCAGCAACGCGATTGCATGCTCAAGTTGCGCACGTAGTATCCCGATGTCGATTGCCTGTGCCTGGGTGGACTTAAGCTGTGTCTGAGCCAGAACAACGTCGGCTTTGGCTGCCACGCCGGTTGCATACCGGTTTTTGGTGAGTTCAAGCGCCTTCTGGTAAGCGATAACCATGTCATCCAGTGTCTTCTTCTGTGCATCTACTGTGCGTAACTGGAAATAATTTTGTGCCAGTTCCGCCTGAATGGACAGTCGCAAAGCTTGTAAATCTGCGGCGCTCGCTTGAGCACTTGCCGTGCCTGACTCCACCTGGCGTCGCACACGTCCCCATAAATCAATCTCCCAACCGGCATCGAGGGAAAGTGAATATTGATCCGTTGGATTCGTTCCGGAAACACCATTGCCTGTCGGCTGCCAGGAACGTTTGGCCGCTGCCGAAGTGGAAATTACGGGGAAATAATTCGCTCGCGCCCCCTGAACAAGTGCCCGTGCCTGGCGGTACTGGGCCTCTGCCTGAGCAAGCGACTGGTTTGATATGCTGACCTGTTCCTCGAGGGAGTTCAGCAGAGGATCGCTGAAAGTAGTCCACCACTCTGCTTTTATCCCGGCGTCACGGGGTTCAGCTTCCTTCCAGCCCTTCATCTCCTTAAAGGCTGCCGGGACGGGGACAGACGGGCGCTGATAGTCCGGCCCAACGGCACAGCCGAAAAGCATCACCAGGCCAATCATAACAATGCCGCGATGCAATGTTTTATTCATCTTTGGATTCCTCCAATCTCCTCAACTGCGAGAGTATTCGTCTGGCCTTTGCGACCTGTCTTTGAGAGACACCAAAGCCGGAAACGGTCGAGGTATAAATAGACGACCGGCGTGGTGTATAATGTGAGCATCTGGCTCACGATCAGCCCACCGACGATGGAAATACCCAGCGGTCGACGCAATTCGGCCCCGTCCCCGGCGCTGAGCATGAGCGGTATCGCACCAAGCAGCGCCGCCATGGTCGTCATCATGATCGGCCGGAAACGAATCAGGCATGCCTCGTATATGGCATCCCGGGAGTTTTTCCCTTGTTTTCGTTCCGCATCCAGGGCGAAGTCGATCATCATAATGGCGTTTTTCTTCACGATACCGATCAGCAGGATGACGCCGATCAGTGCCATGATGCTGAATTCCGTGTGGAATATCATCAGGGCCAGGATGGCCCCGACACCGGCCGAGGGCAATGTGGATATAATGGTGATCGGATGGACATAGCTTTCATACAGGATGCCGAGCACAATATAGATGGCGACCAAGGCGGCCAGGATTAGCCAGGGCTGGCTTTGCAGGGACGTCTGAAATGTTTGGGCCGTTCCCTGGAAGCTGCCCCTGATGGAGCCCGGCACGCCGATGCGGTTCATCGTATCGGTGATGGCCTTCGTAGCCTCCGAGAGCGAGACACCCGGTGGCAAATTGAATGAGATCGTGGAAGCGGCGAACTGCCCCTGGTGATTGACTTGCAAGGGCGTATTGTTCAACCCGTAGGAGGCAAAGGCCAGAAGCGGCACTTGGGCTCCCCCCGGAATCCGTGCGCTGGAAGGCACACTCACGTATAAATCCCGGAGCGCCTCGGAACTCTGCCCGTACTGCGGCGCCACTTCCATAACGACCCGGTACTGATTAAGAGGATTATAGATGGTGGACACCTGCCGCTGACCAAAGGAGTCATTCAGGGTGGCATCGACAAGCGCCGTTGTCACTCCCATGCGAGAAGCAGCATCGCGGTCAATGGCAACCGCGGTTTGAAGGCCCCGGTCCTGCTCGTCCGTGTTGACATCCACCAGTTGAGGGAGTTGCCCCAGAGCATTCTGGATCCTCTTCCCCCAGGTTCTCAGTTCGGTGAGATCTTCAGCCTGCAGGGTATACTGGTACATGGCGCCGGATGAGCGTCCGCCGACCCGGATATCCTGTATCGCCTGCAGAAATAATCGTGCGCCGGGTTCCCTGGCCAGTTTCGGGCGCAGTCGCGCCATCACCTTGTCGGCCGAATCCTTACGCTCGCTGCGCGGTTTCAAGGACACGAACATGAAGCCGGAGTTGCTCTGGCCACCTCCCGTGAAGCCGGCGACACTGTCGACGGCCGGGTCCTGTTGAACCACATTCATGATATTAACCAATTTCCGTTGCATGGCCTGGAAAGAAATGTTCTGGTCGGCCTGGATGCTGCCCGTCAATCGCCCCGTATCCTGCTGCGGGAAAAACCCCTTCGGGATAACCACGTAGAGGTAGACATTCAGGCACACTGTCGCCAGCAAAAGGAACATCATAAACGGCCCATGTCCGAGCGCCCAGCCGAGCGAGCGCTCATACCGGAAAAGCAAACCCGTAAACAAACGTTCACCGGTCCGGTAGAACCAACCGCGTTTCAGATCGTCTCCGGATTTGAGAAGGCGTGCACACATCATCGGTGTCGTTGTAAGAGAAACAACCAGCGATACGAGGACCGCCACTGAGAGTGTCACTGCGAACTCGCGAAATATCCTGCCAATGACACCGCCCATGAGCAGGATGGGAATAAAAACCGCAACCAGGGAGAGGCTCATGGACAGCACCGTGAATCCGACCTCGCGCGCCCCGAGGAGAGCCGCTTTAAAAGGCTGCATTCCCTTTTCGATGTGACGTGAAATGTTTTCCAGCATTACAACGGCATCGTCCACGACGAAGCCGGTGGCAACGGTAAGCGCCATCAATGACAGGTTGTCCAGGCTGTAGTGAAGGAGATACATCACACCAAAGGTGCCGATCAAGGATACCGGCACGGCCACACAGGGAATTAGCATGGAGCGGATGTTGCGCAGGAAAAGGAATACCACGAGAATCACCAAACTCACGGAAATCATCAGCGTGCGCTCGACTTCACGCAGCGAAGCGCGGATGGTGGCGGTCTGGTCTGAAACGATGGTGATCTTGACGGCGCTCGGCTCCGAGGCCCTCAACTCTGCCAGGAGGCCCTTGACACGGTCAACCGTCTCAATGACGTTGGCGCCCGGCTGCTTGCTGATAATCAGCAACACGGAGGGTTTGCCATTGTACAAGCCCGCATTCCGCAAGTCCTGCACCGAATCGACAACTTCGCCCAGATCAGAGAGCCGTACGGCTGCGCCGTTCCGGTAGGTCACGATAAGTGGAATATAATCCTTGGCCGTTTTGGCTTGGTCGTTGGCGTAGATCTGCCAGTGACGGTCACCCTCCTCAACGTCACCCTTCGGTCTGTTGGCATTCGAGGCGGCAATCATCAGACGCACGGACTCGAAGCCGATACCATAGCGGTTGAGCAGCGTGGGGTTCAGTTCCACCCTGACCGCAGGCAGCGAACTGCCGCCGACGTTCACCTGGCCAACACCTTTCACCTGAGAAATTTTCTGCGCCAGGATGGTATCGGCGGCATCGTAAAGCTGGCCACGGGTCATGGTATCCGAGGTCAGGGCCAGGATCATGATCGGTGCATCCGCCGGATTAACCTTGCGGTACGTCGGGTTGCGCGGCAGTCCTGATGGCAGCAGGCTGCGAGCTCCGTTGATGGCCGCCTGCACATCTCGGGCGGCGCCGTCGATATTACGATCCAGTTCGAATTGTAAGGTGATACGGGTTGAACCCAGCGAACTGACGGAGGTAATCTCACTGACACCGGCAATGCGGCCGAGGGAACGTTCAAGGGGAGTCGCCACGGTTGCGGCCATGGTTTCCGGACTCGCCCCGGGGAGGGAGGCCTGTACGGATATGGTCGGGAAATCCACCTGGGGCAGCGATGCGACGGGCAGGAGGAAATAGGCGACAATACCGGTGAGCATCACCCCGAGCGTGAGCAGCGTGGTGGCGACGGGCCGGTGGATGAATACGGATGAAGGACTCATGAATGGGGCTCGCCGGTTTCGTCAGGCTTTGCCTGACGGTTGTAAGGACCCGCTACGCGCTTGCTGAGACGATCAAAGGCCAGGTAGATCACCGGGGTGGTAAAGAGCGTCAGTACCTGGCTGAAAATAAGCCCACCCACCATCGTGATCCCCAGGGGATGGCGCAGTTCCGAACCAACGCCGGTACCCACCATAAGCGGCAAGGCCCCGAGGAGCGCCGCCAGGGTGGTCATTAAAATGGGCCGGAATCGCAGCAGGGAAGCCTGGAATATGGCTTCGCGGGCTGTCTTGCCCTCCTTGCGCTCCGCATCCAGTGCAAAATCGATCATCATGATGGCGTTCTTTTTGACGATGCCGATCAAAAGGACGATGCCGATGATGCCGATGATGCCCAGATCCGTGCCTGAAATCATGAGTGCGAGCAGCGCCCCGACACCGGCTGACGGCAGTGTGGAAATGATCGTTAGCGGATGGATGTAGCTCTCGTAAAGCACCCCTAATACAATGTATACGGCTACAATGGCGGCGAGAATCAGCAGCAGGGTGCTCGAAAGCGAAGATCGAAAAGCGAGGGCGGCGCCCTGAAAGCCGGTCTTGACGCTGATAGGCATGCCGATTTCCCGCTCGGCCGCTTCGATGGCCTTGACCGCATCTCCGAGGGAGGCTCCGTTCGCCAGATTGAAAGAGATGGTTGCCGAGGGAAACTGTCCGAGATGGTTGACAACAAGCGGCGCCGGTTTTTCCAGAATCGTGGCGATAGATCCCAGCGGCACCTGCGTTCCGGTTATGGACGCGATGTAGAGATCGTTCAGTGCTGTCGGCCCCCGCTTATATTCGGGCTGCACCTCAAGCACGACACGGTACTGGTTCGATTGGGTAAAAATCGTGGAGACGAGCCGCTGCCCGAAGGCGTCGTACAGTATATTGTCAATGGCGGCGGTCGTGATGCCCATCCGCCCGGCTGCATTGCGGTCGATGGCAACGTAAGCCTGCAATCCCTGATCCTGAAGATCACTTGCCACATCGGCAAGATAGGGCAGCCGGGAGAGCCTCTCGACGAGACGGCTGTTCCACAGGCTCAATTCGTTCGGATCTGCGGTCTCCATGGTAAACTGATACTGGGTGCGGCTCACCCTGTCCTCGATCGTGAGATCTTGCACCGGTTGCATGTAGAGAGATATGCCTTTAACCGGCACGAGCTTCGGCTGCAGGCGGTGGATGACACCCATTGCATCGGCGTCACGCTTGTCCTTCGGCTTGAGATTGATCATGATGCGTCCGCTGTTGAGCGTGACATTGGTTCCATCCACGCCGATGAAGGACGATAGACTTTCCACGGCGGGGTCCTGCAAGATGACCTTGGCCAGGGATTGCTGACGTTCCGCCATCGCCGAAAACGAGATCGACTGCGGAGCCTCGGATATGCCCTGGATTATGCCCGTATCCTGCACGGGGAAGAAGCCCTTCGGGACAATGACATACAGAAGCACCGTCAAGAGAAGCGTGGCCAGGGCCGTCAGCAATGTTATCCCCTGGTGGTCGAGCACCCAGGTGAGCATTTTGCCATAGCGAGAGATCACCCTCTCTAAGAACAGGCCGCTGGCACGATAAAATCGGCCCTGTTCGGCTTCGGGGATATGGTGCAGCAGTTTCGCGCACATCATGGGCGTGAGCGTCAGGGAAACAAATGCTGAAATAAGGATGGACACGGCCAGTGTGATGGCAAATTCACGGAACAGCCGACCCACGACATCCCCCATGAACAGGAGCGGGATCAGCACGGCCACGAGAGAGATGGTCAGGGAGATAATGGTGAAAGCGATCTGCTGCGAGCCTTTGATCGCGGCCTCCAGAGGGGAGTCGCCCTGCTCGATGTATCTCGCGATATTCTCTATGACGACGATGGCGTCGTCCACGACAAATCCCGTGGAAATGGTGAGCGCCATCAGCGTCAGGTTGTTGATGCTGAAACCTGCCAGATACATGACGCCGAAAGTGCCGACGAGAGAAAGCGGCACGGCGATGCTCGGTATCACGGTGGCCGAGAGGTTGCGCAGAAAGAGGAAGATTACCATGACGACAAGGGCCACCGCCAGAATCAATTCGAACTGGACGTCTTGTACGGACGCCCGGATGGTGGTGGTCCGGTCGGTCAGTAACGCTACCTCCACTGAACTCGGTAAAGATGCCCGCAGTTGCGGTATGATCTTCTGGATACGGTCCACGACTTCGATGACGTTTGCGCCGGGTTGACGCTGTATATTGACGATGACCGCGGGGACCTCGCCGCTCCAGGCGGCCAGGCGTATATTCTCGGCGTCATCGCGCAGGCCGGCCACGTCGGACAGGTACACTGGCGCTCCATTGCGGTAGGTGACAATGAGCCGTTCATACTCTGTCGCCAGTTTGAGCTGATCGTTGGCATCAATCATCGATGCGCGCTCAGGGCCATCGAAGCTGCCCTTGGCCTGGTTGACATTGGCATTGTTAATGGCCGTGCGCAGGTCTTCGAGGGTCAGATTATAGGCGCCAAGCGCTTTGGGATTGGCCTGGATGCGAATGGCCGGCCGCTGGCCGCCGCTAATGCTCACCAGACCGACACCCGGCAATTGCGAGATCTTCTGAGCGAGACGTGTATCAACCAGGTCCTGGATCTTCGGCAGCGGCAGGGTTTTGGAAGTGACGGCTAACGTCAGGATCGGTGCGTCGGCGGGGTTGACCTTGCTGTAGATCGGCGGCATCGGCAGATCGGTGGGCAGCAGGTTACCGGCGGCATTAATGGCGGCCTGAACCTCCTGCTCCGCCACATCGATATCCAGGCTAAGACTGAATTGCAAGGTAATCACCGATGCCCCGCCCGAGCTTGTGGAGGACATCTGATTCAGTCCCGGCATCTGACCGAACTGTCGCTCCAGCGGTGCGGTAATGGATGAGGTGACCACATCCGGACTTGCGCCCGGATAAAGCGTGACTACCTGAATCGTCGGGTAGTCCACCTGGGGAAGAGCCGATATCGACAGCACCCGGTAGGCAATGATGCCCGACAGGAGAATGGCCATCATGAGCAGCGATGTTGCGACAGGCCGCAGGATGAAAGGACGGGAAGGATTCATAGGGTTGTCTGTTTCAATACGTAAGCGAGGCAATGATAGCGGTGGTTGTGTCCATCAAAACTCGGCCTTTTCATTGACGCCTTCCCTTGGAAGCGCCATCCGGGGAAGTTTTTCTTCCCTGTGCCGGAGTGCCTGCGGCCCCGTTCGTGACGATCGCCACCTTCGTCCCCTCGCGCAGTTTGTCCCCTCCGACCACGACCACAATTTCTCCGGGCGCCAGACCGCTTAAGACGGCGACGTTTTCACCTTCCGTGGGCCCGAGCTGCAATGGACGTACGTCTACGCTCTTGTCCTCCTTTACGACATAGGCAAAGGTGCCGATGGAGCCGCGCTGTATTGCCGCCGTGGGCATGACGGTCGCGCCGGACAGGATGTCCACTTTCATAACGACATTGACAAATTGGTTGGCAAAAAGCCCGTTATTCTTATTGTCGAACTTGGCTTTGAGTTTCACGGTTCCGGTGGTTGTGTCGATCTGGTTGTCGACGGCAAGGAGTGTCCCCTTGGCCAATATCGCCTTACCATCCTGGCTGTATGCGTCGACAGGCAACAATTCTCCCGTGCGCAGTCGTTTCATGATGGCGGGTAGATTATCCTGCGGCACCGAAAATACGACGGTGACCGGTTGGAGCTGCGTTATCACCGCCATCCCGTTCACATCGTTCGATTGAATCATGTTCCCCTGGTCAACCAGTCGCAAACCGATACGCCCCGATATCGGTGCAATAACTCGCGAATAGGTGAGTTGCAGTTTTGCGTTGGCGATCTGCCCCTGGTCGATTTTTATAGCCCCCTTGTATTGCTGCACCAGCGATGCCTGGGTGGTCACCTGCTGATCGGCAATGGAATCCTGTGACAGCAGCAGTTTGTAACGTACCAGGTCGCTCTCGGCATTCCTCAACAGCGCTTCATCGCGGGCAAGCTGCCCTTCGGCTTGCATGAGTTGGACCTCAAAGGGACGGGGATCTATCTCGGCCAGCAACGTACCTGCCTCTACAATCTGTCCCTCTTTGAAATGCACCTGTAAAAGCTGTCCGCTGACCTGGGATCGTACGGTGACCGTGTTCACAGGTATTACGGTACCGAGGCCTCTCAGGTTGACATCCATATTCGCCTTTCTGGCTGCCACGGCCACAACCGGCAGGGGACGCTGAGCATCACTTTGGGCCTTGGCGCGCGCCACGGCCTGGGTTGCCGTCTGCATCAGGAATATCTTATAAACTGCGGCGACGATACAGACGACGATCACGAGCCAGAACCATCGACTTCGTATCATTTTAGAAAACAGATGCGTTCGTTTTATACTGGGTTGTTGAGTGGTTTCATTCTCTTGCGGTGAGCTCATGTTAACTCCTGTTAGCGGCTTCTGTTAACTCCTTGCTATGACAAATTCTTTACAGTATGATATATCGCTTTTAATAGAAGTTAGCAACTGTTTCAATGCAAAATAAAACCAGGGAGTAGCCTCTTGGTAAGCCAAACCATACACAGGAGATTTCCTATGATCAGAGTTCTTCTTACTGCACTGATCATGGCCATATCGGCCATGCCCGCTTATGCTGCCGGAGACGTTTTTGATAAGATTGACACTAATGGCAACAATAAAATAGACAAGAAGGAGTATCTAGATGCTGTTTCAAAATCCTTCGATAAACTGGACAAGAATATGGATAACTATCTGGACCGCGAGGAATTTAAGGCGACAGGCAGTCCCAATTCCGACGAACTCTTTTATGAACTGGACACGAACCAAGACGGCAAGGTCTCAAAAGATGACTTTGTAAAAGGAGCCGAGAAGCATTTTAAGATCATGGACAAAAATGATGACAGTTTTATTGACAGAAATGAATTCAATCTGTACCCGAATGAGGAAGGCGTCCAGGAAGGCGTCCAGAAAGACACCCCGATTATAAAACCTTTTATCATTTTCTATTTTTAGCCTGGTTATCTCGACCTGTAACGACCACGGTGTGAAGGTCAACGTATCAGGCACAAAATCGATCAAACGGCGATGATGACGTTTTCGGAAGGCGCCGGGTCGGCGGAAGGGAGGCGGAAAAGGCGCCTTGCCTGCCTTCCCCTGCAATCAGCACATTACATTCCATGAATTCCTCCCAAAGGGATCTCGAATGCCGGATCTATTATCTCATCGGGTAGATATCGAGGGGCGGGGTGGATACGATGACCCGGAAGGATTCATAGGCGACGGTCGCTTCGCTGCTCGGCCGAAGTTTTCCATAACACCCACAGGAGAACCTCCAGTAGGCAATGAACAGGGTGGCCGCGACGGCCAGAACGGTGATCAGTATCTGCATGCTCATGGCTTGGCATACTAATCCAAAACGCCCCCCCTTTCAACCGATTTGGAGGCCCGCGGATCTTTGATTGGATCTTTGCGACCTTTTTTGCGATCTTTTTTCTTGACAACCCGGGAAAGCTGTGTTTTTATTCCAACTCAATTCACAGGAAGCATACAAGGCGGGCAGAATAGAGATGGCAACGAAAATTTTATCCAACAACTGGTACTGGTTTTATTACTTTTACGCACCGGTCTGCCCGATGCTTAGGAGGACGTAAGGGAAACCCTACAACGTAGTTAAACTAAGCCATGGACAGACCTTAAAGACGCTGCCCATGGCTTTTTGTTTTTTGGCCGTGGTGGCAGCGCCGAGCTCACCACGGCCTTTTGATTCAAGCGAGGTGGAACATGATTATTCTGATGAAAAAAAATGCGACGGGAGAAGAGATCAACCATGTAACCGAATGGATCACGTCGGTGGGGTACCAGACCCACCTCTCCCGGGGTGTGGAGCGGACGATCATCGGCGCCATCGGGGACGACCGCGGCAGGATCCAACTGAAATCGGCGGCCTTCCTCCCCGGCGTGGAAAAGGTCGTGCCGATCCTGAAACCCTACAAGCTTGCCGGACGGGAGTTCCAGGAGAAGGACACGGTCATCCAGGTCGGCGAGGTCCTGATCGGCGGTCCCGCGTTCACCGTCATCGCCGGCCCCTGCTCCATCGAAAGCGAAGAGCAGATGATGGAATGCGGCTACGTCGCCAAAAAGGCGGGGGCGAAGATCCTCCGCGGCGGCGCCTTCAAGCCGCGGACGTCGCCTTACAGCTTCCAGGGGATGGAGGAGGAGGGGCTGAAGCTCCTCAAAAAGGTCGGGGAAAGGACGGGGATGCCCGTCGTGACGGAGGTGATGAACACGACGGACGTGGATATGATCGAGGAGTACAGCGACATCCTTCAGATCGGCGCCCGCAACGTCCAGAATTTCGCCCTCCTGAAGAGGGTCGGCCTGTGCCGCAAGCCGATCCTGCTCAAGCGGGGTCTGATGACAACGATCGAGGAGCTCCTCATGTCGGCGGAATACATCCTCTCTTCGGGAAACGGGCGGGTCATCCTCTGCGAACGGGGGATACGCACCTTCGAAACGGCGACCCGGAACACGCTCGACATCAGCGCCGTTCCCGTGCTCAAGGAGCTAACCCACCTGCCGGTCATCATCGATCCGAGCCATGCCGCCGGCCATGCGAAATACATCATCCCGCTGACTCGGGCGGCCGTGGCCGTGGGAGCGGACGGCGTCATCGTCGAGATTCATCCGGAGCCGGAAAAGGCATTCTCGGACGGCGCCCAGTCCTTGAGACCGGAACAGTTCTACCGGCTCATGGACGAGGTCAACATTCTGGAAGCCGCGATGCGGGATGGAATCGGAGGACTCCAATGAATCAGATGAACGTGAATATCGGCGGGAAGGCCGACCATTCTTACGAAATATACATCGGCGAGGAGATCCTGGACCGCGTGGGAATGATCCTGGCCAGGGACGGCAGGGCACAGCGGTATGTCATCGTCACGGATACCCATATCGACGCCCTTCACGGAGAGCGGGTGCAGACCGCGCTCGAAAAGATGGATCTCCGGGTTGACCGGATCACGGTGCCGCCGGGTGAAGAGGCCAAGGGGAT
>JAPLJX010000205.1 GCA_026388375.1 Deltaproteobacteria bacterium | reverse complement strand
GAGCAGGAAGTGATGGTGGGCAGGCCGCCAGGTGCGGCGTCGGGGCCGTCATGGGTTCGAAAAGGCTCAAGGCCATCGTCGTCCGGGGGACCAAAAACGTGGAGTTCCATGATCATAAAAGGATCATTGAGCTGAATCGGGAAAACTACCAGCGCGCCAAGGTGAGTCAGGTCTTCCAGGCCAGGTCGAAATACGGAACGCCGCTGACCTTGAATTTCACCCATAAGGGCGGAATCCTCCCCACGAAAAACTTCCAATATGGGACCTGGGAAAAGGCCTTGGGGAAGATCGATTCGGTGGGCGTCTATAAGAGCGTAAAATCGCACAAGGCCTGTCAGTCCTGTTTCGTCCATTGCAGTCTGATCACCGAGGCTGCCGAGGGGAAATATAAAGGAACCACCGTGGAAGGTCCGGAGTATGAGACCATCGGGATGTTCGGGTCCAATCTCCTGATCGATTCACTCCCCACCATTATCCAGGCCAATGTCCTGTGCGACAAACTGGGGTTGGACACCATATCCGCGGGGAACGTCATTGGCTTTATCATGGAATGTTTCGAAAAAGGGCACCTCACCGGCAAGCAGACGGAGGGCCTGGAACTGAATTTCGGGGATGATGAAGCCTGTCTGGCCGCCATCGAACTGATCGCCTACCGGAGAGGATTCGGGGAAATCATGTCCCAGGGGGTCCGGGCGGCGGCCCTTCAGATCGGAGGGGGCTCCGATCGCTTTGCCATGCAGGTCAAGGGATTGGAATTCCCCGCCTACGATCCGAGAGGCGCCTTCGGTTCGGGTCTTTCTTTTGCAGTCTCTCCGCGTGGGGCCTGTCACCGCAGGGCATGGCCGCCGGCCAAGGAGATCCTCGGGGGCTATCCTCCCTATACCGCAGAGGGGAAGGGGGAGATGATCCGGGATCTCTATGCCGAAAACTGTATTTTTCACTCCCTGCTGGTTTGTGATATGCCGGCCAAGTTCATACCCCTGACCCTCGACGATTATGCAAACTATTATCAGGCGGCCACCGGGGAGGCTATTTCGCAGGATGATTTTCTGGCCATGGCCGGCAGGACGGAAACCCTGATCCGAATGTTCAACAATCGGGAGGGATTTACCCGGGCGGATGACACCCTTCCGCAGAGAACGCTCCGGGAACCGTTACCCGACGGACCGGGTAAGGGACAGTGCATCGGAGAGGAAAACCTCAACCGGATGATCGATGATTTTTACGCCTGCCAGGGATGGGATGCGGCGGGCGTCCCCACGGAAGCCACGCTGCAAAAGTATGAGCTTGTAGGGAGTGACATGGACAAGGAGAATTCATGAAACACATTGCGATTGACATTCACACCCATGTGGAGTTTGCCGATACCCTGACGATCGTGAAAAAGCAATATTCCGACGAGGAGATCTTCTCGCGGTTCGTCGTTGCGACGATGGGACCCCGGTCTGCCGAGA
This sequence comes from Deltaproteobacteria bacterium, assembly GCA_026388375.1. GTDB lineage: Bacteria > Desulfobacterota > Syntrophia > Syntrophales > UBA5619 > UBA5619. The sequence goes on along the minus strand of JAPLJX010000205.1, from coordinate 2,197 downwards.
TCAACAAGGGGCTCATGCCCTCTCTGCGCGAACCCCTCAGAGACATTCAGAAGAAGATTCGCGATATGGAGCAGAGAAAGCTCGCTTTTTCGATCCTCTCCTCGACCCCCTTTGCCTTCTTTTATGAGATCGAAGAGGGGCTGGCCGTCGAATTGGCCCGGTATCAAAACGATCAGCTCGCCGAGATGGTGAAGAGATACCCGGCCTCCTTTGCCGCCATGGCGACCCTTCCTCTTCAGGCGCCCGATGCGGCGCTCAAAGAGTTGGACCGGGCGATCAACAAGCTGGGCCTCCGGGGAATAGAGATCGGTTCCCATGTCGGCGGCAGGGAATTGGGGGACAAGGCCTTCTGGCCCGTCTATGAGCTTCTGGAAAAGCACGGGCTCCCGCTGTTCATTCATCCCCATCACGTTGCGGGAATGGACCGCCTCCAGGAATTCTATCTGAGCAACCTCATCGGCAATCCCCTCGATACCACCATCGCCTCCGCCAATTTGATTTTCAGCGGCGTCCTGGAGAAGTACCCGAACCTCAAGGTGATCCTGGCTCATGGGGGAGGCCAGCTTCCGTACATTTTCGGAAGACTTGAACATGGCTATCAGGTCCGGCCGGAATGCAGGGACTTTATCCATAAAGCCCCCCGTCAATTCCTGGGGAATTTCTATTTCGATATCCTTACCCACAGCGACGAAGCACTCCGCTATCTGGTTTCCCTCGTTGGAAGCGATCATGTCCTTCTCGGAACCGATTATCCCTACGACATGGGAGATAACGAGCCCGTGGAGACGGTTCTGCGTCTGACCGGAATAGCCGAATCCGATCGCCAAAGGATTCTCCGGGACAATGCCGTAGTCCTGTTCAAATTAAACGGTTAAGGGTTTCGTCTTGATAGCGAAAGCAGGCCATTCGCAGGGAGGAGCAGATATGATTCAGAAAAGCGAACTGAGGGATGGGATGAGGATCGATTGGGATGTGACGATCGCCATGGAGGACGGCATCATCCTTCGCGCCGATGTTTATCGGCCGATCGTGGAGGGTCGATACCCGGTCATCATCTCGTACGGTCCGTACGGCAAGTGGCTTACGTTCCAGGACGGCTACCCCGACCAGTGGCGGATCATGGCCGATGAGCACCCCGATGTGACGGCGGGTTCCACCAACAAGTACCAGTGCTGGGAAGTCGTCGATCCGGAAAAGTGGGTGCCGGACGGGTATGTGTGCGTGCGCGTGGACTCCCGTGGATGCGGCCGGTCGGAGGGGTATCTCGACACATGGTCCGCCCGGGAGGCGAAGGATTTTTACCACTGCATCGAATGGGCGGCTCTTCAGCCGTGGAGCACCGGCAAGATCGGTCTCGACGGCATCTCCTATTATGCCATGAACCAGTGGCAAGTGGCGGCCCTGCAGCCTCCGCATCTGGCCGCCATGTGCGCCTGGGAGGGGGCGGCCGACTTCTACCGCGATCTGGCGTGGCACGGAGGCATCCTGTGCACGTTCGCGGCGAATTGGTACGACATGCAGGTCAAGACGGTCCAGCACGGGGTGGGCAAACAGGGGCGCCGCAGCCGCATAGTGGCGGATTGGGTTGCGGGTCCGGAGACGCTGACCCAGGAAGAACTCGGGGCGAACAGGTGCGACTTCGGCGAGGAGATTTTTGCCCATCCTTTCGGCAATGCAGATTACTGGCAGTCGCGAATGCCGGACTGGTCGAAGGTGACCGTGCCGTTTCTCTCCGCTGCCAACTGGGGCGGCCAGGGGCTTCACCCGCGGGGAAATTTTGAGGGATTTGTGCGTGCGGCGTCCCGTGAGAAGTGGCTGGAGGTGCACGGCATCGAGCACTGGACCGAGTTCTATACCGACTATGGCGTCAATCTGCAGAAGCGCTTCTTCGGCCATTTTCTCAAGGGAGAGGATACGGGTTGGCATGAGCAGCCGCGCGTGCAGCTTCAGGTGCGCCACATCGACCGGTTTGTCCAGCGCCGTGAGAACGCGTGGCCGGTTGCCCGCACCGAGTGGACCAGGTTCTACCTCAACCCCATCGACCACAGCCTCAGCCCGAAGCCGGTTGGCCGGGCGGGAGCGGTTACCTATGACGGCCTCGGCGACGGGGCGACCTTCCTGACGCCGCCCCTCGTGCAGGATACCGAGATTACCGGACCCGCGGCGGCGAAGTTGTTCGTGTCGTCGGAGACGGAAG
>JAPLJX010000154.1 GCA_026388375.1 Deltaproteobacteria bacterium | reverse complement strand
ACGATCTTCGGCGCACCGGCGCCTAAGGGCCAGGAACTTGAGGACCAGTATTTCGGTGCCATTAAAGACAGGGTCTCCGATTACATGAACGACCTCAATACCGAACTGTGGAAAATGGGCATCATGTCCAAAACCCAGCACAACGAGGTCGCCCCGGCCCAGTACGAGATGGCCCCCATCTTTGCCACGACGAACATTGCCACCGACCACAATCAGCTCGTCATGGAGACCATGCAGAAGGTGGCCTTGCGTCACGACCTGGTCTGCCTGCTTCATGAAAAGCCTTACGCCGGAATTAACGGTTCCGGCAAGCACAACAACTGGTCTCTCTCCACGGATGATGGCATCAATCTATTGGAGCCTGGCCGTACACCGAGCGAAAATGTCCAATTCCTGTTGCTCTTAAGCGCATTGATCAAGGCCGTGGACACCCATGCGGACATCCTGCGGGCGACCTGTGCCCATGGCGGAAATGATCACCGTCTGGGCGCCAACGAAGCGCCCCCGGCGATCATCTCCATCTTCATGGGCGATGAGTTGACGGACATCCTGGAGAAGATTGCCAAAGGCCAAAAGGTTTCCGCCAAGGGCGCTCAGTTCGTCAATGTCGGCGTCGATACCCTGCCTGAAATCCCCAGGGACAATACCGACCGCAACCGAACCTCACCTTTCGCCTTCACCGGAAACAAGTTTGAGTTCAGGATGGTCGGCTCGGCACAGTCGATTGCCGGACCCAATGTTGCCCTGAACACCATCGCCGCTGAGGCCCTCGACGAAATCGCCACACGCCTGGAAAAGGCCAAAGACAAGAACGCCGAGGCAGCGGCGATCATCAGTGATGCCTACAAGAAACACAACCGGGTGATTTTTAACGGGAACAACTATTCCGCGGAATGGCCGAAAGAGGCGGCCAGGCGCGGACTGCCCAATGTCACCAACGCCGTGGACGCCTTGAAGGCATTCATTACGGATAAGTCCCTCAAGCTCTTTGAGAAATATGAGGTGCTCTCGCACAAGGAGGTGCATTCCCGCTACGACATCTACGTCGAGGCCTATGCGAAACAGATCAATATCGAAGCTCTAACAGCCATCGACATGGTTAAAAAGCAGTTCATCCCCGCGGCGACCGAATACGCCACATTTCTTGCCGACTCGATCGTGAGTTTCAAGGCTGTATCGGTTTTGGCCCCCGTCCAGGAGGATCTGCTGAAGAAGCTCGGTGCGTTGCTTGCATCAGCCTACAAGAACCGTGGCAAGCTCGAAGCCGCAACGGCAAAGGCCCAGGAGACGGCCGACACCGTAAAGAAGGCGGAAACGTATCGTGATAAAGTGGTCACGGCAATGAAAGCCTTACGCACCGACATCGACGCTTTGGAGATGATCGTTCCCGGGGATATGTGGCCGGTGCCGACGTATGCGGATCTGCTATTCAAGCTTTAATCCCGGTTAAGCCGCCTTTCGCGCTTGACTTTGTCATTCTCGGGACCGCACGATCCCCGATACGGGTTTGAACGGATAAGTAACAGGCGGTTTGAAGCGGAGCGGAAAAAGGCAGGAGTTCACCGATCCGAATAAACCATCAAAAGAAAGGATTAGACCATGTTCGAGTTAAAGACAACAAAGGATGTGTTGAAAATCGTTAAGGAAAAGAACGTCAGTTTCATTCAGCTCTGGTTCACCGATGTCCTCGGCGTGCAGAAGATCTTCAGCATCACCCCCTCCGAACTGCAGGAGGGAATGGAGGAGGGGATGGGGTTCGACGGCTCCTCCATCGCCGGTTTCTGCCGGATCGAGGAGAGCGACATGATCGCCATGCCCGATCCCTCCACCTTCCAGGTGATTCCCTGGCGGCCCTCGGACCGGCCGGTTGCGCGGATGATCTGCGACATTCAGAATCCCGACGGCACCCCCTATGAGGGCGACCCCCGTTATGTGCTGAAGAGGGCCCTTAAGAAAATAAACGATCAGGGTTACACGTTCTATGTAGGACCCGAACTCGAGTTCTTCTATTTCGCCTCCGACAGGGCCCCCGAGTTCCTGGACATGGGCGGCTACTTCGACGGCCTCCCCGTGGACCGGGCGACCGACCTGCGCCGCCAGACGATCTT
>JAPLJX010000317.1 GCA_026388375.1 Deltaproteobacteria bacterium | reverse complement strand
TGGATCATATAGTATTCGGCGAGGATGAAGCGCTCCGCCGAACGGAGGGCGGTATGCAGCGAACGGAAAAAGCTGCGGCCCCCGGAAAAAAGAAGTACCCGGTTGCGCCGGTAGGTCACCGGCAGGTCGGGACGGAATCGCCTGAGCAGTCGCATGATCCGCAGCAGCCGACTTTTCTGTCTGAAATGGTTCTCCGTGGCCATCGCTTCCCTTATGTGAGCCGTAACGGGCGCGGTCAGTTCTTATTCCCAATCCGGAAAGTCGGAGTTATGCAAACCCCTCAATATAAGAATATAAACAATGACGATACTATGCTGAATCTAACCCTGACTGACGCTCACCTTATCCATAACATTTGTCATGTTGATAGATTATTGATTATTGAAGTCACTACCTTGGGGAATCATGCCTGTAGCAGATTTCATCCCGTAATTTGCATCCTTCATCAACAAAAAACCGAATTATGCTGACAATTGGCAACACCTACAACTAGAGGATTTTTACAAAGCAATATTCTGCTCATTACCATTCATAATGCAGCATGTTATCGGTTTAGCTCAACCCGAATTGCCACGCCGACCTTTTTCATCACATAAGGCTTCTTGACGTATGCACTCGCCCCTATTTTCTGAGCCTCCTTGACTCGATCAGTCTCCAAAAAACCGCTGACAAGGAAAGCCTTCTACTTCGGGTTGATTTCCAGAACCCATTGGAAGGTCTCCAGCACATCGATGCCTTGTGCCATTATCATGTCCAGAACAAGAATATCTGCTTTATTCCCTTTGAGATATTACGCCGCCGCCTCTGCGCTGGAAATCAAACGAACTTTATACCCCAGCATGTATGCAATCTTACGGCACCATTTCTCTGTTCGGCTATGTTACCAACCACCAAAACTGATTCATCTTTGCACATATCATTAGATTGCTCTTTCTGCTGTTGTGCAATCAGTGCCTCCCGCGTTACCTGGGCCTTGAACGCCGGTGCATGGTTCCTTCTCGGTCTTTTACTCATTCACTGTTCCTTCTTGACTCCATTATAAAGCAGCTTCTCCACTTATGCGCCGGTCCAGTTTTGTCAGGTCAGATCTGGACCTCAAATCCCTGTGCTAATTCTGTCAGGATCTGCTCCTTTCTTTGTCATTATAGAGCAGCTTCACCACTTATGTCACTGTCCAGTTTTGCCAGACCGGCTTTGTGTGGTTTACTTCGCCAAGATCTCCTGAAGGTTGTCATTGCGCGACTGACTCGACCGCCCGACCTACCGGGCCGGTGCGTGCCACTAGTATTACTGCGATCAATCGGTCACTATAACCATCAACAGGTCACAAACGTTGCTGCCAGGCTCATTAAAATATATCGCATCACCAAGTGTTGTGAGTGAATAAGATGAATTGTGTTCATGTAAACATTTTGTAAGATCTAAACTAAGATCTCTTGCTCTCCGACATGTATAACCATCTACGACACCTCCTGCTATTGATGTAGGGCCATCAGTCCCATCCGTGCCGACGGAGGCAATTACAATATTTTTGCTCCCGTCTATTTTTAAGGCTGCACTTAAAACAGCCTCTTGGTTTCTTCCTCCCTCTCCATGCTCTCCTACTATTGTGACAGTCATTTCTCCGGATAATATAATTGCACATGGTGGTTTGCATGGCGTTCGCTGCGCCACCACGTCTTTTGCTATCCCAGCAACTAGTATTCCTACATCTTTGGATTCTCCTTCCATAGATGTAGATAAAATATATGAATTTAAAGTGGCTGCCTTTTTTGCTTCCTCTGCGCTTTTTACAGGATCTGCAAGTATAAACGTCTGAAATATAATACCTTTATTCCTGTAAGCCGCTACTGTTTGGGCCTCAGAGTGCGGATCATATCGTTCTAATGTCCTTTTTACTGCCGATGGGAGGCTTTTCCAGAAACCCCCGCTCTTTAGATAAAAAACTGTCGATTCTATATCAAGATCCTTTGGGTCCTCGATGGGCACCGTAGGTCCCCACCCATCATTGATATTTGTCGGACCCTTAGGATATTGTTTTACAGCATCCTTGACGATTAGATTAATAATTTTTGCCGGATATATATAGGGCGCTAATCTCCCATGGCTCAGTACCGTAATTGCAGTTCTTATTTTATTAATAGCCTTTACATCGGCTCCGGATTTGAGGAGAATATTATTTGTTGTTATTATATCTTCTAAACTGACTCCTTTAACTGGGAGTGTGGTCAAACTTGTGCAGCCACCCTGGACACAAAAGAAAACAATGTCTCCAACACTAGCGCGTTGGGCTATCTTCAATATCCTTTCAGCACCCCTGACAGAGTCTTCATTGGGTACAGGATGTCCACCTTGAATTACCTCGATCCTTCTGAGTTTCTTTATTCTTTCCAATCCTCTTTCCATATGAGGATCAATTTTTTTTTCAACCACTAGACCTTCGGTAATTTTGTCTTCTAAGATATCTTCCAACGCCTCTGCAATTTGAATAACGGCTTTTCCTCCTCCAAGTACGTAAATGTTTTTTATATCTCTCAAATCATAATCGAGTGAAGTAGAAACTTTTAAGTTATCATTCTCGATCTTAATAAGATCCCTAGTCAGCCCATATGCATCCAGCCTCTCCATTGTTTGGTCTATAATATCGAGAGCAACTTCCCGCCCTTTCATATTGCCATGTGATATTAGTTGGTCTCTGTTTTTTATTATCACAGTTATTTGGTGCCTCTCTGACAGTCCTGTTAACTCAGTTCATTTTGTGGAACTGCCTTAAAGGTAAAGTAAAATTGTTTGGTAAAATTGTTACCTTGGCATTTCCCCCATATTCCTTAAATGTCTTCATTAGGGCATTTTCAATTGATTCTTCAAACCCGATGTTTATTCTTCCTGCTTCCTCTCTCGTAATTCCTTTGGCACCGGCAATAATGACTTTTCGTTCATGACATGTCTTCACAATATGATTGACATAATAGACAAGGGCTTGGAACTGCTTGTGCGGCTTTTGCCAAGCTTTTGATGAAAGTAACCATAATAGATGCGGGTAATCGTATTCAAGAATATCTTTTGAAACATGCCACCCAGAGTCAATTAACTCATTTGTGGACCACCCTTTACTGCATGATGAAATCACTATTATCGTGCCTTTTTTATTAACGCAATTCAATGCCATTCCAAGGCAAGTCATAGAATGCATAAAATAGCCATCCTTTTCCAGACCTGGCGATGCAATTACAATATCGGCTAGTTCTTTTATCTTTGCACCCCAAACATGACGATCACCAAATTCAATTCCTTTGAGACGAGCAGAGATATAATCGCCCGCAAAAGCTTTTACAACCTGTCCTTCACTGTTATAAACGACATTAATAATGAAATCTAAACCAACCTCGCCGCGGATATGATCCTGTGTGATTGTGTATTATGCTCCAGATTCCTGCAACACCAGGCATGATCATCTTGGCTCCTCCGGAGTATCCGACATCCCCATGAGGAGCTATCCTGCCAATAGCAATCTTAATATCAGACTCTGCGACCTTTTTATTTATAAATAGTGGAGTTCCCAGGCAATTTGTCACACCCACGAATTTCAGCTTGTTATAGTCATAAGCATCATGAGTGCTTACTTCATATTCTTCATATATTCTATCTCCTACCTTCTTTCTTAAAAGTTCTTCATTCATAAAATCAGGCGCATGCATACCATTGGCACAAATAAACGAGACATCTTTATTGCTGACACCTCCTGATTTTAATTCTTCCAAAATCTGAGGTATAATCAGTGAAACGGGAGTTGGTCTCGTAAAATCGTCAAATATAATGGCTATTTTTTTACCCGGCTTAACAATTTTTGACAATCTGGATCCACCAATTGGTTTCGAAAGAGCTTCATCAATGATCTCATCCAATTTTTTTGATGGCGTTGGATTTTTACTTCTTAATATTGTAATATTTTTCTTTGGTAGGCGTAAATTAATAGTTGCATAGCCTCCATTATAGGGGATTTCAATTTCTGCCACATTTCCCTCCTGTCGCTTGATTCGGGTACATACCTAATAAATTAATCAATAGATATTATCTGTAAAATGGAAATATGCGGCCATCTCTAAATATTGCATTTTTACCAAGGATATCAGCGATTCTTATCATTTCATTTACGTTATTTTCGCCTGAAGAGTAGGCACCAGCTATCTTTCCTTGGGCAAGATTTTGCGCCACACAAAGATGTGCAATGTAAGGGTCCCATATTTCTCCAGATCTAGGGGAGATAACTGTCCCATAACCGGCTGATTTTGCCATTTTTATTGTTTCGATGGTTTCTGTCAGGGTGCCTATTTGATTAGGCTTTATTACAATAGCATTAGCTACCCCTTTATTGATTCCCTCAGATAAACGTTTCTTATTGGTTACAAATATATCGTCTCCCAATACCTGAATTTTCTTTCCAAGACTTTTTGTTAGAATCTGCCTTTCATCTCTTGAAAAGACCTTGTGGTCGGCCTTAAGATAGTATTTACCATCTCGATATAGCTGGTTTGCTGCTACATCAGTGTGAATTCCCATGTCCTCCCAAGGTGTTAATCCTTCAGACTTGATCAAGTCTGTCAATATTTCGAATACTTCTTCATTTGATTCAAACCTGGGCACCGGAATACCAGCTATTTTTGTATAGTGTGCCGGTCCATATCCAGATCTTTTTGATGTGATAGAACATAGCTTCTTATATATCCCAAGTGTTGATAGGTATCCTTCTTTATAGTTTTTTGCCTTAAGGGGAATCAAGGCATATTCCTGAAAATCACATACTCCATCCTCACCCACATATGCGGGTCCTGCAAACATGACATAAACAAACGGAATGGGAATTTCAGTTCCATCTCCAAGGTGCTTAAAGAGGTCTATCTTTTTAGAAGAAGAAGCTGCTTTTGCACAAGCAATAGAAGTGGCAATAATTGTATTACCACCCAGCGCTGATTTATTCTCCGTTCCGTCTAATTTGATTAATAAATCATCAATTAACGCTTGGTCATATGCATCCTTCCCTCTAAGGGCTTGGTTGATTTCATTTACTTTTTCTATTGCTATCTTTACCCCCAACCCTTGGAAATATGTTATGTCTCCATCTAATAAATCAATCGCTTCTTGCTTACCTCTCGATGTTCCTCCGGGAGAGGCAGCGCGTCCTCGGGTTCCGTCTTCAAGAAGCAAGTCCACCTCTATTGTAGGCAAGCCCTTAGTATTAAATACTTCTCTAGCAGTTACTTTTGAGCAAACCTACCCCCACAATTTTTCCACAGGCACATATTCTAGACCGAAAGCCTCCGCCACCCCCCCGAAGGTCACCTTCCCCTTGATCACGTTGGCCCCGGACTTGAGATCCGGATTATCCTGCATCGCCTTCGCCCAGCCTTTGTCCGCAATCTCCAGCGCGTAGGGCAGGGTCGCGTTCGTCAGGGCCAGGGTCGACGTCCGGGCCACGGCGCCAGGCATATTCGCCACGCAGTAATGGATGACCCCGTCCACGGTAAAGACCGGATCCGCGTGCGTGGTCGCCTTCGAGGTCTCGAAGCAGCCCCCTTGATCGATCGCCACGTCCACCATGACCGACCCCTTCTTCATGGTCTTGATCATCTCACGGGTCACCATTTTCGGCGTCGTCGCCGGGGAGGACTTCAGCAAAAAACAGTTCGCCGACATCACTTCGCTCAGATAGCGCAGCCTCGGCAAATAGGCATCGACCATGTACACTTTCGCCCCCAGGCCGCAAGCCATCTTCGCCGCATGCATCCCGACCGTTCCGGCCCCGATCACCAGAACCGTGGCCGGGTCAACACCCGGCACGCCGCCCAGGAGCAGCCCCGATCCCCCGGTGGGGCTCTCCAGATACTTCGCCCCCTCCTGGATAGACATCCGGCCGGCCACCTCGCTCATCGGTACCAGAAGCGGCAGCGACCGGTCCAGCCTCTGCACCGTCTCGTAGGCGATCGCAACACACTTGCTCTTCATCAGTGCCTTCGTCTGCTTCCCATCCGCCGCCAGATGAAGATAGGTGAACACAATCTGGCCCTTCCGGATCAACGGGTATTCCGAAGGCAACGGCTCCTTCACGTGCATCACCATATCCGCACGCTCGTAGATCTCCTTCGCCATCTTCACGATCTCCGCCCCGGCAGCCTGGTAGGCCTTGTCCTCGAAGCCGCTCCCGATCCCGGCACCCTTCTCTACCAGCACCTCATTGCCATGACCCCGCATCTCCTCGACGCCCGAAGGCGTCATGCAGGCCCGATTCTCCAATGTCTTTATCTCTTTCAATACTCCGACGATCATCGCAGTCCTCCCCCGGCCGCCGCCTCTTTGAGACGGTGTCTCGCTTTTATTTTCAAACTTCATCCCGCCATCGCGGCGGCTCTCCGTTACAGTTCGCTCAGGGCGATATCGAGAACTTCGATCACGAACTCCACGTCGGCCGTGGTGATGCACATGGGCGGTTTGATCCGGAGCGTGTTGGCATGGAGGCCGCCCTTGCCCGTGAGCAGCCCCAAATCCTTCAGCCGTTCGAAGACCTGCAGGGCCTCTGCTTTCGCCGGCTCCTTCGTCTTGCGGTCCTTTACGAGTTCGATTCCTGTCATGAGACCGCGGCCGCGCACATCGCCGATGATGTCGTGCTTGACCATCAGCTTCTTGTAGCCTTCCATCAACTGATTGCCCCGCTCCAGGCAGTTCTTCTGGATGTTCTCGCGGTCGATGATTTCGAGGACCGCCATGCCGGCGGCGCAGGAGACGGGATTGCCGCCGAAGGTGTTGAAGTGGATCCGGCTCGTCAGGGCGTTGGCGATCTTGGGCGTCGTGACCACCGCCGCCAGCGGAACGCCGTCGCCGATCCCCTTGGCCATCGTGACGATGTCGGGGATGACCCCATGATTCTCGAAGCCCCAGTAGTGGGTCCCGGTTCGGGTGAATCCGGTCTGGACCTCGTCGGCGATGCACACCCCGCCCGCCGCCCGGACGACCTCGTAGGCCCCCTTCAGGAAGCCGTCGGGGAAAACCACGGTGCCGCCGACCCCCTGGATCGATTCGGCGAAGAAGCCCGCTACGCATCCGGGCGTGGCATAGTCGATCACGTTCTTGATTTCGGCGGCGTATTTCGCCCCGGCCTGCGGGTCGTCGTGGCCCCAAGGTCCCCGGTAGGGATCCGGGTTGATGGCGTGATGGACGCCGAAACTGTGGGGATAGTTGTACTTCCATGTGCTGTGCGCCGTGAGCTGCATCGTCGATGCGCTGCCGCCGTGGTAGGCGTTGCGCAGGGCCACCACGTCGTAGTTGCCCGTGTAGAGCCGGGCCATCAGGAGCGCCATATCGTTGGCCTCCGAGCCCGAGTTGACAAAGTAGCAGACGCTCAGGTCGCCGGGCAGCTTCGAGGCCAGCATCCCGGCGTACTCGGCAATGTTCGGATGGAGATAGATGGAGGTGATGTGCTGGAGACGCTCGTTCTGCTCCTTTACCTTCTGGACCAGGTAGGGGTGGCAGTGGCCGACGCTGACCGTCACGATCCCGCCGATGACGTCCAGATAGCGCCGCCCCGTGTGGTCGAAGAGGTACTGCATGGAACCCTCGACGATCATCAGAGGCTTCTTGTAATTGGGAACCGACGTCGGCGTGACGAATCGGTTCTTCAGTTTCAGGACCTCTTCATAGGACGGCCCGGTGTAGGGTTTCGGTTGGTAATCGTAAGGCGGTAATTTCGGTGCCTTCATGGCAAACTCCTTTCTGAATTTTTCAAATCTCTTCCCGCCCGGCCCGAAAATCTCCCCTGACCCCGTTCTCCCTACCCCTCAAGGGGCGGGAAAACGGAGGCAGGAGAGCGGGGGAAAAGGGAAGTTGCTCTTATTTTCGCGCGATCGTACCCTCCCAGGTGCTCACGCATTTTTCCTGCT
>JAPLJX010000474.1 GCA_026388375.1 Deltaproteobacteria bacterium | reverse complement strand
GGCTGTCTCTGTTCCCGCAGACCGACGCTGAGAAGCCCGAGGCGGATCGCCTGGCGGACGAGCGCCTCAGGCGTTGCGAAGGGTCGGGACAGAAGAAGGGCGCTTTCGGGGATCTCCGCGTGGGAGAGGGAATCGCCGCCGGTTTGTTTCAGTGCCGCGGCCGCCCTGGAGGCAAGAGGTGCGGACCAGCCGATCTTTGTGTCACATGCACCCGGATATTCGGCCGCCGTTTCGAGGGCGCCCTGGAGGGCGAGGCGCAACAGGAGGGCCGCAACCATTCCGTCGCGGTCGAGTCCACAGATCCCACGTAGCGCACCGCGTCCGAACGGATCGAGCCGGCAAGGGCCCTGCATGCAGCCGTAGGGGCAGCAGAGGCCGAGGCGAAGAAATCCGTCCTGCGGCTGCTGTTTTTCATACCGTTCCCAGTTGAGACCGATCCCTTTCTGCGATGCATCACGCAGAAGATCCTGGCTCACCGGGTCCACCGTCTTAAAATGAATCGTTTCCATAGGCTATTCAACTCCTGACTGACTGGTTATCATTATTGATTATCTTCCGAGATCGAGAAGGCGGATCCCTTCGTTACCCACCTCCGCCATCGCTCTTGCCGTTTTTAGTCGTTTCTCCCGCAGAAGCTCTTCGATCCCATCGAGTTCCACCACCTCCAGCGCCCGCGTCGGACAGACGTCCACGCAGACCGGCTTTTCCATGTAGAGGCAACGGTCGCACTTGACGGCGATCTTCCGCTCGGGGGAGGGGTAGATGACGCCGTAGGGGCAGAAGGCGGTGCAGGTCCAGCAACCGATGCAGCGATCCTCATGAAGGATCACCATGCCGCTCTTCTCATCCCGACGGAGGGCGCCGGTAAGACAGGCGTCCAGACAGGGCGCCTGCAGGCAGTGCCGGCACTGGAGCGGAAAGGCGCCGTCCGGTCCTCCCTCGACGCGGACGCGGGGCTGGGGGAACGGGGTTTCCTGAACGGCGGCGAGGAGCGTCTTCCCCTCGCTTCCCCGCTCCGCAGCGCAGTACAGCTCACAGGTCTTGCAACCGGTGCAGCGGTCCATATGAACTCCGATCACTTTCATGAACTTCTCCTCATGTCTGATTTGTGGTGCATCAGGATGCATCAGTTAAATTACCATTCGCTTGGCGTGAATTCCTTTTCTTTTCCGGATTTATACCTCACCCAGAGGCTGTGGATGAGCGGGGAGAAGAGAGATAGCAGGGCGACGACCATCAGCACCCCGGAGATGGGTCTGTTGAAGAAAATGGAGATGCTGCCGTGGGAGATCGTGAGCGACTGCCGGAGCGACATCTCCACCATCCGCCCGAGGACCAGCGCCAGCACCATCGGCGCTGCCGGAAAACCGAGTTTCCGCATCACATAACCGACCAAGCCGAAGAAAAACATGATCCACATATCGAAGACGTTATTGTCCGTCGCAAAGATTCCGGTCGCCGCGATCGTGAGGATGAGCGGCATCAGCACTTTGTAGGGAACCTTGAGAAGCTGGACCCAGATTCCGATCAGGGGCATGTTTAGGATGATCAGAAACACATTCCCGTGGTCGAAAGGAGCATCGGGCCGGGGCGCAAGCCATGGATCATCAGCGCCCCCAGCATGACCGCCGTCGCTCCTCCCGATGGAATCCCCAGGGTGAGCAGCGGCACCATCCCGCCGCCCGCCGCCGCATTGTTTGCCCCTTCCGGCGCCGCGACCCCCTCGATGACCCCTGTTCCGAACTTTTCAGGATGCTTGCTCACCTTCTTCTCCACAGCGTAGGCGATGAACGAGCAGAGCGTCGCCCCGGAGCCGGGGAGCGTCCCGATAAAAAAACCGAGAACCGAACCCCGCCAGAGGGCGCCAAACGAATCTTTCCAGTCCTGTAGGGTCGGGAAAAGACTCATGAAGCCCAGTTTTGCATCCGAGAAGACCTGCTGCATCGGCGCCTCCATGTTCACCAGGATCTCCGAGACGGCGAAAAGCCCGATCGCCATTCCGATGAAACCGACGCCGTCCAGCAAATTCATGTTGTCGTAGGTGAACCGGGCCACGCCGCTGATCGCGTCAATGCCAATGCAGGCGACCAGGAGTCCCAGGACCGCGCTGATGTAAGCCTTCATGGGGTCGTCGCCACCCAATGCCGAAACGAGTGTGAGTCCCATGAACGTCAAGGCAAAATACTCCGGCGGACCGAAGGATACGGCAAAATTCGCCAAGGGGGGCGCAATCAACGTCAGCATAATAATGGAAAAAGTTCCCGCGATGAACGACGCCAGGGCGGCCATCCCCAGAGCAGGTCCCGCACGACCCTTCCTCGCCATTTGATAGCCGTCCAGCATGGTCACAACCGAGGCGGACTCTCCCGGCAGGTTGATCAGAATCGACGTTGTCGATCCCCCGTACATCGCCCCGTAATAGACCCCGGCCATCGTGATGATTGCCGTCGTCGCGCTCATCCCGAACGTGACCGGGATCAGGATGGCGATCCCCGTCGTCGGACCGATCCCCGGCAGCACCCCGATCAGTGTCCCGATCAACACTCCGATGAAACAGAAAAGGAGATTCTCCCACGAGGTGGCGACCTGAAATCCCAGAATCATGTTATCAAATATATTGTACATAATACCTCTCCATAAAATTAGAATCCAAACATGTTCGAGGGCAATGTAATCTGCAACAGGAATTGGAAAGTGATGAAGAGCACAGCCGTTGTACCCACCGCGACCATCAAAGTCAGCGGCCACTTCTCACGTTCTACGACCCTCATCAGGAACAATATGAACAGGAACGTGTCCACCAAATATCCCAGGACCTCGATGAGGATGATATAACCAGCAAGACCAACCAGGACCGACGTAATTGCGAATAACGCTTGCTTCTCCGGGAAGACGGGTTCGCTGTCCTTCTCCGTCGCCGGACGGCGCCAGGCGGAAACGAACAGGATCGTTGCCATCACCGCCAGAACAACCCCGAGCCAGAAGGGGAGAAATCCCGCACGTGGTCCGAAAGTCGCCGACGATGGCATCCGCCAGGATTCCTGGATCACAAATCCGGCGAGCGCTAAAAGAACAACGCCCGTAATCATATTTGCTTTTTTCATCTGTAGCCTCGTGCTTCCGTTTAAGAAAGGCAGGGGTGCTCAGCACCCCCGCCTTTTGTTTCCCTCATCTCATCGTTACTTCTTCTTCATCAGACCCATG
>JAPLJX010000123.1:20804-22324 GCA_026388375.1 Deltaproteobacteria bacterium | reverse complement strand
GGCATCGTGACCCTGCGAGGGGATGCTACCAGTCAGGCGCAAAAGAAATTGACGACTGAATACTCCAAGGATGTCGAAGGAGTTAAAGAGGCGGAGGCCGACAACAAGCACTTCGACGGCAAAACGACGGAATAGAGATCTGACTGCGCGCCGTCCTAGGGAAGAGCAAGGACTTGGGCCGCTTCTCCTCCGAACCGGGATGATCAGGAGGAGAAGCGGCTCGTCGAAATTGAAAGCACACGAAAATAGCCGGCAGACTGGCGTTACACACCAAGGATATCGATCATGAGCAAAAAAAAGACGACGAGTAATTCTGGAAAACGCAAACAGGAAAAGGGCTCGGCTCCCAACGGAGACTCACAACTGGCTGCCGGCGGCGAGCTGCACCAGATCGCTTCTGGAGAGCACCCCGCGCTCACCACGAACCAGGGCGTCGCGCTTTCCGATAATCAAAACTCGCTTCGGGCCAATCCGCGCGGTCCTACGCTTCTGGAGGATTTCATCCTTCGCGAAAAAATCATGCATTTCGATCATGAGCGTATTCCCGAGCGTATCGTTCACGCGCGAGCGACGGGCGCGCATGGATTCTTCGAGCTGACCGCCTCGTTGAAGCGATACACCACCGCCAGGATACTCACCGAGGTCGGTGAGAAGACACCCCTGTTTACTCGTATATCAACCGTTGCAGGCGGCGCGGGTTCGGTAGATACCCCGCGTGATGTACGCGGGTTTGCCGTCAAGTTTTATACCAAGGAAGGTAACTGGGACATCGTCGGCAACAACGTCCCCGTTTTCTTTATCCAGGATGCCATCAAATTCCCCGACCTCATCCATGCCGTAAAAATGGAACCCGACCGCGGCTTTCCGCAATCGGCGACCGCGCACGACACATTCTGGGATTTCATTTCGCTCACGCCTGAATCCATGCATATGGTGATGTGGATCATGTCTGATCGTACCATACCGCGATCACTTAGGATGATCGAAGGCTTTGGTGTGCATAGTTTCCGGCTGATTAACGAAGCAGGCAAATCAACCTTCGTCAAATTCCACTGGCGTCCCAAGCTCGGCTTGCAGTCCACCATTTGGGATGAGACCGTCAAGCTTTGCGGCGCGGATCAAGACTTCCACCGCCGCGATATGTTCGAGGCCATCGCGGCGGGTCATTTCCCCGAGTGGGAATTCGCGGTTCAGCTTTTCACGCAGGAGGAAGCGGACAAATTCCCGTTCGATCATTTGGACGCGACGAAGTTAATACCCGAAGAACTGGTGCCCTTGAAAGTGATCGGCCGCATGGTACTGGATCGCTGGCCTAACAATTTCTTCGCTGAAACTGAACAGGTTGCTTATTGTCCCTCTCATGTTGTGCCAGGCATCGATTTCTCAAATGATCCATTGCTGCAAGGCCGTTTATTATCCTATCACGACACGCAGCTTTCGCGCCTGGGTTCACCCAATTTCCATCAGATCCCGATCAACGCACCCAAGTGCCCGTTCTCCAACCAACAACGCGACGGACA
>JAPLJX010000123.1:10157-20731 GCA_026388375.1 Deltaproteobacteria bacterium | reverse complement strand
TATGAGCCCAACTCCCTGTCTGAAAACTCGCCACGCGAAACGCCGGCCGAGGGCTTTCATAGCGCTGCGATCACTGAAACCGGCGGGAAAGGCCGCATCCGTGCCGAGAGCTTCGCCGACCACTACAGCCAGGCGCGGCAGTTCTATCTCAGCCAAACTGCATATGAGCAGGCGCACATCGCCTCGGCGTTGGTGTTTGAGCTTTCCAAGGTCGAACATCTGCACATTCGTGAGGCGATCGTCGGTCACCTGCGGCATATCGATGAAGACCTCGCCAACCGGGTCGCCGCGGGTCTTGCGTTCGACAAAATGCCCGAAGCGCCGGTGGCCGCAGCGCCCGTGCAGAAAATGAAGCCCTCGCCCGCATTGCAGATCATCGGCAAGATGAAAGACACGCTCATGGGGCGCTCGGTGGGCATCCTGATCGCGGATGGTTCAGACGGCGCTGTCATCAAGAAGATTAAAAAGGCCGCGACCGATGCGGGTGCTACCGTGAAGATCGTCGCGCCCAAAGTGGGCGGCGCGAAGCTGGCCGACGGCTCGACGCTGGCCGCTGACGGACAACTGGCCGGTACGCCTTCCGTGCTATTCGACGCCGTCGCCGTCATCATCTCCGCCGAAGGCGCAAAGGCACTGTCGATGGAAAGCGCCGCGATCGATTTTGTGCGCGATGCTTTCGGTCATCTCAAGGCAATCGCTGCCGACAAAGGCGGCCAGGCGCTTTTGAATATGGCAAATGTTGGACAAGACCCGGGCGTCGTAGATACCAACGACAAAGACGCATTCATTGCTGCGGCAAAGACACGCCAATGGGACCGGGAAAAGTCCGTCCGAACATTGGCATAACCGCCAGTTCCCTAGTGCTTGCTCTTTTCTCTTATCCGGCTCCGCCTGAAAGGAGGAGGTCGTGGACGGCCTGACCAACAGGAGTGAAACCATGTCAAACACCACAGCTATGCAAGGGATGCTCTACCGAACGCTCGGCAGCATGGAAGAGAAAGTTTCGGCGATCGGGATCGGGGGCTGGCATATTGGCTTGAACGGGGTGGATGAGCAGTTGAGCATCCGCATCATTCGCACTGCCATAGACCGCGGCATCAACTTCATGGATAACTGCTGGGATTACAACGAGGGGGCCAGCGAGATCCGCATGGGCAAAGCGCTGCGCGATGGTTACCGGGACAGGGTATTTCTGATGACAAAGATCGATGGCAGATCAAAGAAAGAAGCGGCGAGGCAACTCGACCAATCGCTCCGTCGCCTCCAGGTCGACATGATCGATCTCGTCCAGCACCACGAGGTTATCCGGTACGAAGACCCGCACCGGATCTTTGATGACGAAGGGGCCAATGCCGCACTCGTGGAGGCCCGGGAAGCGGGAAAACTCCGCTATATCGGTTTCACGGGGCACAAGGACCCAAGTATCCATCTGCATATGCTGCAAGTGGCGGCGGATCACGGCTTCGCTTTCGATGCGGTCCAGATGCCGCTCAACGTAATGGACGCGCATTATCGGAGTTTTGAAAAAGAGGTGTTGCCCGAACTGGTAAGGCAGAAAACAGGGGTCCTTGGGATGAAGAGCATGGCGAACGGGATTCTGCTGAAGTCTAAAACAGTGACACCGATCGAGTGCCTGCATTACGCGCTGAATCTACCCACTTCCGTGGTCATAACGGGTATCGACAGCATGGAGATTCTGGATCAGGCATGCGAAGCAGTGCGGACGTTTCGCCCGATGAGCGATGAGGAGGTACGGTCCTTGCTGTCGAAAACCGCCGAGGCGGCGACGCGTGGCGATTTCGAGCCATTCAAGACCACATCCATATTCGACGGTACCGCCCGGAACCCGGAGTGGCTGGGAGAGGAGCCGCAACGCCTGCAGCGGCTGATGCCGAAGTAAGCCGAGGGATGAATAAAAGGTTCACAAATTTCAAATTATAGTTTATCGAGCCGTTTTTCAAAAGCATTGACTGGAAAGCGATCGAGGCCCGGCTTAGCGGAGGCCGACAACGAGCATTTCGACAGCAAAACGACGGAATAGAGAGTCGACTGCACGCCGGGCTGATTTCCGCGGGAACGTGCAGGTTGAGTTCCCTCGATTGTCCCGTAGGCGGGCGGGTCCAACCGTCCGCTCCAGCTGACCCGGCCCGCCATGTCGCTTTCTGGGAGTTCATCGCCCGCTGAGGCGCGCCGGGTAGTGAGCGGGTGCGTCAGGAAGCCCGTGGCAAGTGCGAAGCCCAGGGACTTTACCGGCTGAGTCGACACGCACTTGCACGTATCGTCGACCAGGTAGGAACGGTGTTGAATCATGTTCATGGCTAAACATATGCACTCCGTGGCACCCGTAGGATCCATGTCGTCCCTGATCGCTTCGGTGCGTGCACTGGGTGAACGTTTCTTCACCCTGGTAACGCTCGAAGGCAAACAGGCCAGCCTGAACCTGGCATGGATGTTGGGACTTGCGCTCGCTGCCGCTGTGCTTGTGATTACCGGATGGCTTGCGTTGCTTGCTTTTATCGTGCTGGCACTCGTTCAGAACGACATCGTCGGCTGGGGATGGGCGCTCTCAATCGCGTTGCTGCTCAGCTTTGCGGGTGCCGGCGGCCTCGTGTTTATGGTGATTCAGCGGAGCAGGTATCTGCTGTTCCCGGTAACGCGGAGGCAACTGAGGCGAATTCTCGGCGGAGGGGAATCAACATGAATAAGTGTTCCGACTCAATTGTGCTGGCCGAACAGCAAGTAGCCGAAGCACGGACGGCTGCGTTCGCCGAATACCAAGCGACGCGAGCGAAACTGTGCTGCCACATGGGTTCACGTTCACCCGTATTCATCGGCGGCGTACTGCTTGGCGCCATCGCGCTGGGCTATCTCGCTCTTGGCCGCGGCAAACCAAAGCGTCTCGTCTACCAGGGAAGCCCGGGCGCATGGACGCGAGTGGGCAAGACAGTGCAAGTGCTGCTGCCGCTATTGATGGCACTCAATTCGGCGACCAAGGCCGCGCACAGGCCCCGCGCCAACATCAGCGAAGCAGCAATATGAAATTGGGACACAACACCAGGAGACCGGCATGCACCTCAAGCAGATCTGGGACCTGATCAGGAAATCCGTAGGAGCGTGGGTGGACGATTACGCCCCGAGCATGGGCGCAGCGCTTGCCTACTACACGCTGTTCTCGATTGCCCCGCTGCTCATAATCGCCATTGCGGTGGCTGGCCTTGTTTTTGGCCAGGAAGCAGCCCGGGGAGAAATCGTCGCGCAGATACAAGGCATCATCGGACGGGAAGGTGCAATCGCAGTGCAGGGCCTGCTGAAGAGCGCCAATGAGCCCGCTCGGGGCATCTTCCTGACGGTGGTCAGCATCATTACGCTGGTCATTGGGGCAACGACGGTGTTCGCGGAATTGCAAAGCGACCTTGACCGCATCTGGCGCGTTCCCGTCCCTGCGAAAGAGAACGGCATATGGATCCTGCTGCGCACGCGGTTGCTTTCTTTCGGCTTGGTGCTGGGACTGGGGTTTCTTCTGCTGGTCTCGCTTATAGTCAGTGCCGCGATCGCCGCATTCGGCAAATGGTGGAATGGGTTTTTCGAAGGCTGGGAAGCGTTACTTCAGGCGCTTAATTTCGGCATCTCTTTCGCTATTACGACTTTACTCTTTGCGTTGATCTACAAGCTCATGCCGCGAGCCAGAATCGTCTGGCGGGACGTGTGGGTCGGCGCAGGAGTAACCGCGCTCTTGTTCGAAATCGGCAAATTCCTCATCGGCCTTTATCTGGGTAAAACCAGCGTGGCATCTGGTTTCGGCGCTGCGGGTTCGCTGGTCGTTCTATTGGTGTGGGTCTATTTCGCTGCGCAAATCTTCCTACTCGGCGCCGAGTTTACTTGGGTGTACTCGCACGAGTATGGTTCGAAAGCGGCTCAAACCGGGCAGGAATCGGCCCCGGCGGTGCCAAATCGTTCGGACGGAGCGGCTGCCACCGTGGATACGGAAAGCGGCGCCCGAATGGCTCCGACCAACAAAAAAGGGTTCTACACGGTACTCTCGGCACGGGCAGTGTGGCGGATAATCGTGCAGTAACGGCGGCTCGTTCAGAGGGTATAGCATTGGGTGATTTTCATGGACATACTTTCTTTCAAACGGTATTCAATATGCATCGTGAACAAGAGGCAGGCGGGAGAGATCTGCCTGAATTGTGCTCAAAAATGCCTTCTTGACGGGTGACTCGACCAAAAGGTGATCTGATCTTTCAAAAAGGTGGTCGCTGGTCCACCCCCTTTCCCACTCGCATCGCCAGTCCCTGCTTTTCGACGGGTAATATCCCTTGACAAGAAAAAATAGTCTCCCTATATTTAGAGCTATAGAAAACAATATCTTATCATCATAAAAAAATCAAAAGTCTTAAGGGAAGCCGATGCCTGACGCCATGGTAGATGATTCGACACCGCGCATTCTGCGCGCGATCTGTATCTTGAACGGCGCGGCCGGCGGCGCCCGGCAGGCCCGCGGCAAGCTTGCAGATGTGTTCGCCCAGGCGCATGCTGAAGTGCATATCGTGGACGTCAATTACAGCAGCGACGTCAGTGCGCTCGCCCGCAAAGCCGTGGCGGAAAACAGCAAGCTTGTGCTCGCTGGCGGCGGCGACGGCACGATCAATGCGGTTGCCGCGGCATTGATTGGCACCGACGCCGTGCTTGGTGTCTTGCCGCTCGGCACACTCAATCACTTTGCCAAAGACCTGAAGATTCCGTTGGAACTCGAAGACGCTGTGGCGAACATCTTCCATGGCAAGGTGGCGCGCATTGATGTCGGCGAGGTCAACGGCCGCATCTTTCTCAACAATTCCAGTCTGGGCATCTATCCCGGTGTGGTCCAGGAGCGCGAGGCGCACCAGCGCGAGGGCCACAGCAAATGGGTGGCGTTCGCTGAGGCTGCGATCTTCGTCTTCAAACGCTATTCGCCGCTCAGCATCCGCACGAAACTGGACGAAGCGACGACACTCCCCACATCGTCGCCCTTCGTCTTCGTGGGTAACAACAGATACCAAACCGCCGGCCTACATATCGGCGAGCGCATCTCTTTGGACGGTGGAACCCTGTGGGTCTGCCAGGCGCCGCACGCCGGTCGCGCAAAGCTTCTGCGCCTGGCGTTGCAAGCACTGATCGGTCGATCCAACCCGCGCGAGCTTGTCATTTTGGAGACGTCGGAATTCTGGGTGAGGCCCAAAGCAAAAACACTGCGTGTGGCAATCGATGGGGAGGTGCACCGCATGAATACTCCGCTGCACTATCGCAGCCGGCCTCGTGTCCTTCGCGTTATCATCCCGCCCGGGGACAAGGCCATCATCGAGCCTGGCAAATCGGGCTGAGCGAAAGGAAGAAGACGTTGCGCGTTGTGGCTCATCTCTCGGACCTGCATTTCGGCCGCACCGACCCTGCCACCTTGCCTGCTCTGGCGAATGCGATCGCCATCGCCAAGCCCGATGTGGTTGTCGTCTCCGGCGATCTGACACAGCGTGCGCGCACTCGCGAATTCGAGGAGGCAAGCCGCTTCCTCGATACGCTGCCCCGGCCGCAGATCGTTGTGCCGGGCAACCACGATGTACCGCTCTACAATGTTCTGTCGCGTTGGCTCGAGCCGCTTGACAATTTTCGCCGCTACATCGGCAGGGACCTGGCCCCGTTCTATGCGGACGACGAGATCGCGATCTTGGGCATCAACACCGCGCGTTCGTGGACTTTCAAGAGCGGACGCATAAACCGCGACCAGGTCGCAAGCGGCTGCGCCCGTCTTGCTCTAAACGGCGAGCATGTCACCCGCATCGTCGTCACCCATCATCCATACGACGTGCCTGGGACGGAGGATGACAGAAATCTCGTTGGGCGCGCGCAGCTGGCGATGGCCGGATTTGCGCAGTGCCGTGTCGATATGATCCTATCGGGCCATCTGCATGTCGGTCACATCGGCCACAGCGCCGCGCGATACAAGATACCCGGGTACTCAGCGCTGGTGGTCCAGTCCGGAACAGCGACCTCCTCGCGCCGCCGCGGCGAGAACAATTCCTTCAACATCATCGCGATCAACCGGCCGCATGTCCACATCGACCGTCTGGCCTGGGATGGGACCTCCTTTGTGCTCTCGGAAACCGAGCACTTCGAATTTGTACAAGACGGCTGGTTCAGGGTTGGCGACAGACACGTCGCGGAGTAGACATGACGAGCCGGGAAATGCTCTGGATAGTCCGACCGGCTCTAAAAGAACCCAATTAGACTGTCCACCTCTCTTCAAAGTATCCCTCAATATGTTGATGTTCCGCCAAATGTTGAGGCCACACGAATCATTTCATACTTTTCTGCTGTCCTCTCCTGTTAATCTAAGTAACTATTATTAAATGACTATTAAACGATTCTGATTTTCTTTCGCATGTTGGCAGGCCATTTGCTGTTACATGATTATGATCCTGATCATCTTATCCAAAAGCGCGGTCTTATCATTGACTTTATAATCACTGCCGGCTGGTGCGGTGATGCAATAGCCGGCAGTGAGAATGAGCAAACAGAAAGGAGGATCACATGTTGTGGACGGTTGCTGTAGTACTGGTAATTTTGTGGATGGTGGGGCTGGTCTCGTCATACACCATGGGCGGCTTCATTCATATTCTGCTGGTGATAGCCATTGTGGTGATACTTATCAGGGTTATCAGCGGGCGAAAACCTCTGTGACGTACGGCCGGCGAAGAACGTGCGCGAATCCATTTTTTAAACCACTAACCAAAGGAGTCCTGAAATGAACAAACTGTATATGAGTGCTATTACCCTTGCCATCGGCCTTGCTCTCAGCGGCGGCGCCAGCGCGGCAAATATGTCCAAAGACGAGTACAAGGCGGCAAAGGACAGCATAACGGCCGCGTACAAGTCCGATAAAGACAACTGCAAATCAATGTCCGGCAATGCCAAGGACATTTGCATGGCAGAGGCCTTCGGCAAGGAGAAAGTCGCCAAAGCGGAACTCGAAGCGAATTACAAACCCAGCGACAAGGCACGCCGCAAGGTGAGGGACGAAAAAGCGGAAGCCGATTACAAGGTTGCCAAGGAAAAATGCGATGATAAGGGTGGCAACGTCAAAGACGTCTGCGTCAAAGAGGCAAAGGCCGCGATGAAGTCGGCCAAGGCTGATGCGAAAGCCAATAAGAAAGTGGGCGAGGCGCGCAAGGATGCAAACAAGGACAAACGCGACGCCGAGTACTCGGTCGCTAAGGAAAAGTGCGACGCGATGGCCGGGGCTGCAAAAGACAGCTGCATTGCGGACGCCAAAGCGCGCTACAAAAAGTAATCCCGCAGTCGACATGGAAATATCCCAGGGCGTTGAGCCCTGGGTCGTAACATACAACAATATCTCACGGGGGGAACGGCAGATGGAAGGAAGCGATGACGCCGTCCATCATCGAGTCGCAGGGGGATGAAAAGGTCTTCCGTCGGAACTGGGCCTGGATCACCACGAGGGCAGAAGCTGGACCGGCTGGCGACGGCATGTACTGCTGATCATTCTTGCTTTCGGTTATCTGACGCTCCAGCGCATACAGGAAAAAAACTCGAACAGCAGAACCTGTGGTATCAGAGAATGGGAAGGATACAAAGCAGTCTTTCCCAATGAATCCATGCGCTTTGGAATCATGGAAAGATCGTCAATGCCCTGTTCGTTCCTCGGAACGCCGGCGGGACAGGCAAAGAGAACTGAAACAAAAATCCTCTCTGCCCGATGTCCGGCATCAAATCGCTTTGTACCTGATGAGGATGTTGATCTAAACATAATCAATTATATGTTGGAGTAGAACTGTAGAACTAATGGGTGACCTTATGAAAGATGATAATAAGACAAAGAAGCAACTCGTACACGAACTGACGGAATTGCGCTCGCAAAATGCAGCGCTGAAAAAATCAGAAAGCGCAGAGAAATACCGGAGTCTGGTGGAAAACATCAGAGATGTCATATATGAATTGGACAGTCAGGGTGTGGTCCTTTATATCAGTCCGGTTATCAGGGATATGCTGGGATACGACTCGGCTGAAATCGTCGGGAAGAACTTTATTGAGCTTGCGCATAAAGATGATCTGAGTGGTCTGGCGGAATGGTTTTCTGAACTCCGCAAAGGTGTAGAATCCCCATCTGAGTATAGAGTCATCAAGAAATCTGGTGAGCTCAGATGGGGACGAAAACCAGACCTATCATGGAAGACGGCCAGTTTAAGGGCGCCCGCGGAATACTCATAGACATTACGGACCAAAGACGGGTGGAGGAGGCGCTCAGGGAAAGCGAAAAGAAGTATCGTTGGATGGTGGATAATATGGCAGACGTCATAACGGTTATCGACCTGAATCTGCGTTTTACCTATGTCAGCCCCGCCATCATGCGCTTGCGGGGATACACTGCTGAAGAGGCCACGGCGCAGACGCTTGAACAGGTCATGACGCCTGAATCCTTGCAGATCATAGCTAAGGTCTTTGAAGAAGAGATGAAATTGGAAGCCAGTGGTACGGCAGATCCCGGCAGAAGCCGCATCTTGGAATTGGAGCAATACAAAAAGGACGGTTCCATTGTTTGGATCGAGAACGACCTGTCATTTATACGGGACGAGGCACAGAAACCCGTGGGCATAATCTCATTGAGCCGTGACATCACCGATCGCAAGCGGGCGGAGGAAGAATTGTTAAGCAAAACCAAATCCCTTGAAGAATTGAATACTGCCTTAAAGGTCCTCATTGATCACTATAAAAATGACCAGAGAGAGTTTGAGGAAAGGATCGTGTCCAACATAAGGGTGAGCATCATTCCCTACATAGAAAAAATTAAACGGACCAGATTAGATATTGACCAGTCTGCCATCATTGAGATCATTGAAAGAAGCTTTCGTGATATTTCCTCACCATTTCTAAAATCGATATCGTCGGAATATTTTCGTTTTACAACCAAAGAGATTGAGATTGTCTCTCTCATTAAAGATGGAAAAACAACAAAGGAAATAGCTCAAATCCTCTGCATAGGCAAGAGGACGGTTGATTCATACAGGAACTATATAAGAGGCAAGCTTCGCTTGGCCAATAAAAAGGTAAATCTCAGGACGTACCTTCTCTCCATCAGCAATACCTAATATTATCCCGTCTTAACACCGCATTAATACCGTATTGCATATTTTCTTTTTTTCAATAGAATATTCCTGAATCTGTGGCGCTAAATGTGCTTGTTACCCGAAATGGTCAAAAATCAACTTCTGAAGGAGGTGTGTGTGGCTAAAAAGACACTACTTTAGGCATTCAATCCTAACGTAAAGGAAAGGAGATGTGTATGGCTAAAAAGACACTGCTTTTTATGGTATGGTTCGTATCAGTCGTATTCCTTGTCAACATCCCGGGGGTCTGTTTGGCACAGTCTGCCGATAATACGAAAATCAACAAACGAGACGGGTCCCAAAAAGAGCTCACCGCGGAGCAACAAGGCGAAACAAAACAGGATCGTGAGATCACTCAAAAAATCCGTCGAGCCATCGTCAATGACAAATCACTTTCAACTTACGCTCACAATGTGAAGATCATTACGGTCGGCGGAATGGTTACACTGAAAGGTCCTGTCAGATCTGAGGAAGAAAAAAGAGCTATCGAAGAGAAGGCGGCCCAAATAGCCGGAAACGGTAAAGTTAAGAGCGAAATTGTCATCGCCCCTAAAAAGACACGTAAATAAACAAGGGAGGTTAAATCATGGCTTCTAAAAACATAGCAGTTTATGGAATCTATCCGAGCCGTCCGATGGTTGAACATGCGGTCGAAGAATTGAAAGATGCAGGCTTCCGCAACACGGACATCTCGGTACTGTTCCCTGAGGGTGGAGGAACCAAAGAATTCGCGGTCGAGAAGGAAACCAAGGCGCCTGAGGGGGCAGCGACAGGAGCCGGATCCGGTGCGGTCGTCGGCGGCGCTTTAGGGTGGCTGGTGGGTATTGGCTTATTGGCCATCCCGGGTCTTGGGCCCTTCATTGCGGCAGGTCCCATCATGGCTGCTCTTTCTGGAGCCGGCGCTGGAGGATTGGTCGGCGGGATAGCCGGAGCGCTGATTGGAATGGGTATTCCCGAGTATGAAGCGAACCGATATGAAGGGCGTATCAAGGAAGGGGGAATTCTACTTTCTGTGCACGCCGACGGTAGAGATTGGAAAAATAAAGGTAAGGACATACTGGAACGTACAGGGGCTGAAGATATAGGTTATAAAGGAGAATCCGACGCAGACCAGGATCAACGCGACAGACCTTACCCTAAAGGAACCAGCGCCCCCCCGCGGACAGGTTATGGCGAACCTGGCTATCCAAGGGCCAGCGAACCTGTCGAGCCAAGGACCAGCGACCCTCTTACTTCAAGTACCAAAGGACCCATCCGTGACAAATGATAAATTGAAGCACTGGAATGCGCCCTTGGGGGACCCAAGGGCGCATTCCGCAAAGGATGTTAATGGATAAGGGCAAGCACAAGAGTCAGGACCAGATCGCTTTTCATCCTGGCCACAGTGTGTTTGGAATTGATTTCATCAATGAT
>JAPLJX010000123.1:0-10094 GCA_026388375.1 Deltaproteobacteria bacterium | reverse complement strand
ACTTTTTTCCTACACGGATACGCAGCTCATACGCCTAGGTGGCCCCAATTTTCAAGAGATCGCGATCAATCGCTCTTTAGCGCCAGTTCAAAATGATAACGTGGCGGCTATCCGCTGCAAGCAAAAGAAAGCCTGGGCGGCTTCGTCATTGCCGGCAATCATCGCCCTTTAACTTTATGAGGTGAACTATGGGAATAAACAATTTGGCAGTTGATAAAACGGGAGAAAACGCGGCAGAGTTCCAAGGTTCGGGTAAGTCAACCGGTTTCGAGAATGTCAAAAATATTATTGCTGGTAAGTTGCATAATGTTGCTGAGGCTTTAGGCGAAAAAGCGGCAGATCAGCACGCGCAATCCGGCATAGCTCAGTACGGAAAGCAGGCATCCGAGTGGTTGGACCAATCAGCCGAGTACGTTCGGCAATTCGACTATGAGCAAGCAGATGCCAAGGTCCGAGAATACGTCAGGCAGAGCCCAGGGCGCAGCCTCTTGATAGCAGGAGCCGTCGGCCTGATTATCGGAGCTATTTTGCGACGCAGGTAAGGAGGCGGTTTTCCCCAATGAACAACAAAGTGGTAAACAAGGACCCTACAATACAACGCGAATCCTTCACTGAACTGTTGGGACAGCTTGCCTACAACTCAGCCGCGGTGGTTCACGACGAAATTGAGCTCGTGATCCAGGGAATTCGCGAAAAGGTGAGGGCTGTTCGCAGCGGAGTCTTAACGGTCGCGACAGGAGCGGTCGTCAGTTTTGCCGCATTCCTGTTTCTTTGCGCTGCATTGGTCATCGGACTTACTTCTTATATGGCCCCCGTCATTGCGGCGCTTGTCACTGGAGCAGCGCTTGCCTCGCTGGGTGTCGTCATTGCCTTCATCGGCTACAAGCAATTGAAGAAATCGATCCGTAAAACATAGAAGACAATGCAAACATTGAATATAACGGAGGACAAGGAATGGCTGAAAGAGAGTATCTAAGTAACACAAGGGAAGCGGATGTCGAGCGCAGTACCGAAGATATACGTCAGGATATAGCTAAAGGAGAAGAGAACATTTCCCAGACAGTCGAGCAAATCGGCGAGCATATCAAAGAGAAACTGGATTGGCGCGGATATGTGAAGGACGCTCCATACTGGGCGTTGGGGGCTGCCGCCGGTCTTGGCTATCTTGCCTCAGGGATGTTCCTAAGACGCACCACTCCCATGGAGCGAATCATGGGTTCCATTGCCGAGGAAGTTCGCGACTCACTCGGTGGCCTACGTACCGGAGCCGCTGGTCCCGGCCTAATCAAGGTGACCCTGCTAGGTATTGCCACGAAGGCTGCCGCCAGTTGGATAAAGAATGCAACCTCGACGTCTGTGGCAAGCGGTAGCGCCGTGCCTCGACCGCAGACAGGACGTGGTTCAACTATTAGCCCGAGAGTGGCTACGTAAAAAATTATTAAAATTAAGACTTAACGCTTGATCTTTCTTAGGAGGATAACATGGATATCGAAAAGAACAAATACGAGACCCCCATACAGCAAAAGGTAGAAAAACCCGGGAGCGCTAGTGCTACTGCTCAGAGCATCCTGGATCGCGGCGCCGAGGTTTACGGGCAAACGGAGCAGGCTGTAAGTGATGTTTATGATAAAACAGCCCAGGCGGTAAGCGAAACTTATGAGCAGGCCAAGAGTTATAGTAACGAAAATCCGGGCAAGACAATTCTTATCGCATTAGGGATAGGAGTAGGACTGGGGTTTCTCTTGGGTGCAAGCTCTCGTCGCTCGCGTACCGGCCGGTTGGCCCAACCCGTGGTCAACGCGCTCTCCGACATTGCTCTGGAGTTTTTCCGTTAAACGGTCATTGTAGAAGGTGGGTACGGTATTTAAGTTGGGTCGTATGGTCCGCTTCATCACGGCGACCCGTCTTTGTTCGAGCCACATTTTGCTTATGCAGACCCTGGAAGTCTCACCGGGCTGCGGAACCTCTGGTCATTGCCATTATTATTGTGCTGGTCAGAGTCATTCAAGGACGAAAAATATTGTAGCAATTTGGACCCTTGCCGGAGAAGGTGAGGTATAAGGTGAGGTATTTGGAAAGGAGGGTGGTCAGCAGGTCCAGAAAGATTTTGCCGAAGCTTGCTATACTGTCAGGAGAAAAGGTCTCGCAACCAATCATTTCACCACAAACTTACAGAGAGGAGTAACCGCTATGAAAAAGAGAAATATCGTTATCCACTTTTTAGTGCTTCTTATGCTGATCGCCACCTTTGCAGCCTGTGCAGCGACACGCACACAGTCAAGTGCAGGTGAATACGTTGACGATTCGGTCATCACGACCAAGGTAAAATCTCTGCTTGCAGAAGATGACTTTCTCAAGTCATTTCAGATCAGTGTCGAGTCTTTCAAGGGCACGGTCCAACTGAGCGGCTTCGTTAATTCTCAAAAGGCCGTTGATAAAGCGGGTGAGATCGCAAGGAGCGTCAAAGGGGTACAATCCATAAAGAATAATCTTATCGTGAAATAGACGAAGGAGGAATACCATGGAATCCAGCACCAAGGATCAGGCGGAAGGCAAGTTTCACAAAATAAAGGGTAAGGTCAAGGAGGTCGCAGGGAAAGTAGGCGACAATCCGGAGTTGGAAGCTGAAGGTACCGACGAAAAGATAGCCGGCAAAGTTCAGGAAAAGATCGGTCAGGTCAAGAAGGTTTTGGGGAAGTAGTGAGAAATGTACGTGTAGACCTGATGAAGATCCGCAAAGTGGAAAGAGGGGCAAAGGTCCCAACTCAACTCAACAACTATCAACGAGAGACTAAAGGAGAAAAGTATGACAGTATCGAGCACGAAGACAACGGAAAAGTACGGTGTCGTCTCGGCATCCAAAATCATTGGCGAGGCGGTAGTCAATCGCCAGAATGAAGATTTGGGCAAGATCCACGAACTGGTGATCGACGCCAAGGAAGGTCGCCTGGCCTACGCGGTTCTCTCCTTCGGCGGCTTCATGGGTATGGGGAACAAGCTGTTCGCCTTGCCTTGGAAGGCATTCGAGTTCGCCGAGGCTGAGAACAAGCTCATCCTCAACGTGGACAAGGAGAAGCTGAAGGCCGCTCCCGGGTTTGACCCAGACGTCAAGTGGCCGGATTTCGCGGACAGGACTTGGGGAAACACCATTTACAAGTACTACGGCTACGACCCTTACTGGAAGCTGTAGGATAGACGATTCGGGCGCTCGCTGATTTCGATGACCTCTGGATCGGCGAGCGCCCTTCCAATCGTGAAGGCAACCAAATCCGTCCCTCCGAGACAGGTGCACAGCGCCGCCACGAGCCGGAGTTCGAGCGAGTCGAGTCGCACCAAATCGAGTCATTGAAGCATCTGACGGATGGTGGTATTTGTTTTGAAGAATGAGGGGATATCGCTCACCGTAAAAGGGAAGAAAGGCGAACTTATTAACCATCTCATAATTATCTAGACATAACGCGATATCGATGTTATACTTGCATTCATGAAGACAAAGGGAATGGATGCAAGACGACTGAGTCACACTACGCTGACCGAATTGCGGAAACGTGGGGTAGCTAGCGTACAGGATGGGCAAAGTCCTGAAATGGTAGCTTCGGCATTGGGCGTCAGCAGGGCGACGATGTACGGATGGTTGGCTCGGTATCGCAACGGTGGATGGTCGGCTCTGGACGCCCGAAAACGGGGAGGGCGGAAGCCGAAGCTCAATGGCAAGGTGATGCAATGGATTTATAGGACGGTGACGCAGAAGAACCCTTTGCAGCTGAAGTTCACCTTTGCTCTTTGGACTGCCAAGATGGTCGGGCAGCTTATTGATCAGCGATTCGGCGTGAAGCTCAGTAAAGCCTCTGTCTGCCGCTTGTTGAATCAGCTGGGATTGACCCCGCAGCGTCCAATATGGCGGGCGTACCAGCAGCGTCCGGAAGAGGTTCAGAAATGGTTGGATGAGGTGTATCCACGGATTCACCGTTTGGCTCAGAAGAGGAAGGCGATGATCTTTTTTGGAGACGAGGCGGGTGTACGCTCGGACCATCATGCGGGTACGACCTGGGCGATCCAGGGGAAAACGCCGGTGGTGAGCAGTACCGGGGCGAGGTTTGGATTGAACCTGATCTCGGCGGTCAGCGCGCAGGGTGAGTTGCGCTTTATGACGATCAACAGCCGAGTAGGAGCGAAAGTGTTTATCGAATTTCTGAAGAGGCTTCTTCATAATGCTGAGTGTATGATATTCTTGATCGTTGATGGTCATCCGGCGCACAAAGCGAAAATCGTGGCAAATTTTGTGGAATCCATGAAAGATCGTCTGCAGCTGTTCTTCCTGCCGCCGTACTCGCCGGAATTGAATCCAGATGAGAGGGTCTGGAATGACTTGAAGAACAATGCGGTTGGACGGCAACGCATCGACTCGCCCAAGCAACTTTCCAAGGCTGTGATCAGCCACTTGCGATCGGTTCAGAAATCACCTCATCGCGTACGTTCATACTTCCAAAACGAAACCACAAAGTATGCAGCCTAACGTCTATTCTATTATGAGACAGTTAATAATATGGAAGAGCAGGAAAAACCACAATGTTATTTCTTCATGGGATTATTGATTGGAGGCGCGCTGGGCGCATTGGCAGGCATTTTATTCGCAGCAAAATCGGGTAAAGAGCTGAGGTTTGATATCAAGGGAAAAGTGAGTGAGGTCGTAAAGGATGCGGAGGATATCTATGCCGATTCTAGTACAAAAGCAAAAGCGATCTTCGAGGAAGCCAAACATCAAGCGAAGGAGCTAAAGAAGGATGCCGATCGACATCTCTCAGAGGCTCGCCAGAAGGCAAATGAGATTTTGGCCAGCACCGGAGGAAGAAGCGCCTGCACCAGCACCAGAAAAAAAGGCGACGCGGGGGAAGCGGCCGAGGCGTCGCACCCTTTAGCCGGCAGTACAGTTTGACAACGGAGGAGGAAAGTCATGAAGAACTTGATAAGTATGAAAGGTCTGGGCACTTTGGGAGTAATACTGGTTGTCATTTTGCTGATCGCACTGTTCGGCTCATATCCAGGATGGCAGCACTCCCATTCGTGGGGATACGGTCCGTTTGGCGGAGTCGGGATTATTCTTCTGATCCTAATTATCCTGTTGGTGTTGGGGAAACTGTGAGACACCGTGGAGGCAAGTCAGTGGCTTGATAGATAAGCAAAAAACTCTTGCCGGAAACATTGCGTTACTGATCCTGTGGGTACAGAAGCAGGGATACAAGTTGACCTTTGGGGAGGCATACCGCCACCGGCAACAGCGGATATGTATGCGAAGCAAGGCAGGGGAACCATTTCACCAAAACTTAGAGAGGAGTAACCACTATGAAAAAGAGAAATATCGGTATCCACTTTTTAGTGCTTCTTATGCTGATCGCCACCTTTGCAGCCTGTGCATCGACACCCACACGTGAAAGCGCAGGTGAATACGTTGACGATTCTGTCATCACGACCAAGGTCAAATCTCTGCTGGCAGAAGATGATTTCCTCAAGTCATTTCAGATCAGTGTCGAAACTTACCAGGGCACCGTTCAACTGAGCGGCTTCGTTAATTCTCAAAAGGCCGTCGATAAAGCGGATGAAATCGTAAGGAGCGTCAAAGGGGTCAGATCCATAAAGAATAATCTGATCGTGAAATAGGCGAAGGAGGAATACCATGAAATCAGGCACGAAGGACCAAGCGGAAGGCACGTTTCACCAAGTGAAGGGTAAGGTCAAAGAGGTCGCCGGGAAACTAAACGATAATCCAGAGTTGGAAGCCGAAGGCACCGATGAAAAGATAGCCGGCAAAGTTCAGGAAAAGATCGGTCAGGTCAAGAAGGTTTTGGGGAAGTAGTGAAAGCGGCGTATCATGCACTGGCGTGTCCTTACCCCCCGGTCGGGGTTGGATTGGTACACCGCAATCGGGGTTCCGAAAGGTATGAGATCTGCGGAGTAAAAGATTTAAAAAGCAACAGTAACAACAATGATAGGAGAACGTACCATGAAAAAAATATTTTCCATATCTCTAATGGTGGCGGTTGTCACTCTGCTAATTATCAGCGGGCCGGTGTACGCGTCAAAAATGGACAGCAGCATCGAATCATCAGCCCAAAAGTCGCATGTGTTCAAGACCTACCTCAAGGGTGATGATATTAATATCCAATCCGTGGATGGCGCTGTTACCTTAACGGGAACTGTCTCCGAAGAATCCCACAAAACATTAGCCCAGGAGACCGTGGCGAGCTGGACAGGTGTTAAGAGTGTGGATAACAAGCTGGAAGTCAAAGGGGAACGCCCCGCTGAGAACTCGGATGCGTGGCTCACAACGAAAGTGAAAACCATGCTCCTGTTTCATCGGAACGTGAGCGCCATGACGGAGGTTAACACCAAAGACGGAATCGTCACCCTGCGAGGCGAAGCTGCCAGCCAGGCACAAAAGGATCTGACGACCGAATACGCCAAGGATGTCGAAAGGGTTAAAGACGTAAATAATGAGATGACCGTGGCAAAGACTCCGAAAAAGACGCGAACGGCAGGCGAAAAGATTGATGACTCTTCGATCACCGCCCAGGTCAAGATGACGTTGTTATATCACCGCTCGACCAGTGCTCTAAAAACCTCGGTCACAACGAAGAAGGGTGTGGTTACATTGGGTGGCAAGGCGAAAAACGCAGCGGAAAAGGACCTGGCAACCAAATTCGCCAACGACGTAAACGGTGTGAAGGAGGTAAAGAACCGGATGACCATCGAGTAGTCCGAGTCCAAGACCAAAGAGACTGTATGATCACTGTAAAGTAAAGGGAGAAAATTACCATGAGTACTACAACGCTCATCATCATCGTCGTCGTGTTGGTCCTATTGTTTGGCGGAGGCGGCGGTTACTATTGGAGGAGACGACGGTAGGTGCCGCTTCTCGTATTATTTTGACGCAAATAATTCACGATGGTTTGAACGGAAGAATCAAAAGGGGGGGACCCATGAAAAGTTTTAAAATCTTTCACAATAATCAAGCTGGGAAAATTGGTTACATCCTACTGTGGCTGTTAGGCATTCCGATTCCTATTTTGATTGTGATATTTCTGGTGCGTGGCTGCACGTGATAGGAGTGAAACATCGCGCTCTTGTTTGGGTTCTCGATGCGTAGTTGTGCACCTGCATTTCCGGCACAGAGTCAGCTGCCATATGTGAGGGCGATCGTTGCATGTTGCCTGCCTTCCGGTGGATTGGGAGAACCGAACTTGGAGAAGAAGGATCAGCTTGCACAGAAGCCTGACGACATAGTAGAGGCAACAGACGCGGCGTCTGTTGCACATGGCGTCGTTGACGACCATACGGACATTCAAAACGCTCAACCGGAGAGCCGAGAACAGCCGTCAGGCAAGCGCAAATCGCTTCTCAGAATTGGCCCGGGCCTGATCACCGGTGTGGCAGATGACGACCCTTCCGGCATAGGCACATACTCTGTTGCAGGGGCGCAGTTCGGTTACCAGCTTCTTTGGTTGGCTCCCGTGTGCGTGCCGCTTATGATCGCCGTGCAGGAGATGTGCGGCCGCGTGGCCCTCGTGACAAGCAAGGGACTCTCCGCCATCATCAAAGAGCACTACCCCAAGTGGTTATTGTATGGTGTGCTAATACTCTTGGTCGGAGCGAACACGATCAACGTCTATGCAGACATCAACATAATGGCCGCCTCCATGAAGATGCTCCTCGGATTGCCATTCATGCTGTGGGCGACGCTCCTAACGATCGGAATGGTGGTAGCCCAGGTTACCGTCCCGTATAAGCACTACGTTAAGTTCTTGAAATATGCTTGCTTGTCGTTGCTTGCGTATGTTGTCATTGCTGTGTTGCCCGAGGTCCATGTGAACTGGTATTCGGTCGTCCACAACATGGTAATCCCGCATTGGAGCTCAAGCCCAGAATATGTTCTTACCGTTGTGGGATTCTTGGGCACGACCATCTCGCCTTATCTGTTCTTCTGGCAGGCCGGAGAACAGGTCGAGGACGATATAGCCGATGGCCTCACCGACGATGCCGGCTACCGTGCAAGCCGAGTCAAACGCTCGGAGATACGATCGGTTCGTGCCGACACGGCGATCGGGATGATCTTCTCGCAAATGATCACCGTTTTCATCATCGTCTCCACTGCGGCAACGCTGCACGTTTCCGGCAATACCGATATCAACACAGCGGAGGACGCAGCCCGTGCACTCTTACCACTTGGCGCGTCGGCTTACTGGCTATTCACTCTGGGTATCCTAGGTGTTGGATTAATGGCTGTTCCGACCCTGGCCGGTTCGGCCGCTTATGCAGTTGCAGAAACCGCAGGATGGCGGAACGGTCTCTACCGTCGATTCAGTCGCGCAAAGGGCTTCTACGCCACGATAGCCTTGGTTATCGTCGTGGGTTATCTGCTCAACTTCGTGCAGGTGATCAGCCCGGTCAAGGCCCTTCTCTATTCCGCCGTTCTCAATGGTTTGGTCGCACCTCCACTGATTGTTGTGTTGCTGTTCATCTGCAACAACCGCAAGATCGTGGGCAAGAATGCAAACGGATGGCTATCCAATACTCTCGGGTTGATCGCTGTGGTTCTCATGTCCTTAGCAGGGGGACTTTTGATCTGGTCGCTCTTCACCGGAAACGGAAAGGCTGCATGATTAAATCGGAGGCAGCCTCGACCTCACTTTCCATCCGTAATGCTCAATTCTCAGAAATGCCCACCACTAAGCAGTTGTAGGTGTTCCCAATGACCGACATATTTCCTCATTTCCCCGGTCGCTCCTGAGTATTCCGGAAGGAAAGCTGCAACGCACGCATTTGCCGAGAATCTCTCTTTCAATAATGAGTGCATCCATGCCGTTCTCGACTAGTCCAAAGGATGAGACTATATTCAGTCATGACGTCCAAGCATCAGGGATATGTGGTCTGGCTGGACCCCGAAAAGGCCTCCGTGCTGAATCAGTTAGCAATGCCCACCCTACCTTTTGCTACACGGAAAACTTATATCCAATCCATACGCCAATAATCCCGCCGATAAAACTGCCCAATAATGAGACCATGAATTCGTCGAGCCCAAACAGAGCAGGCAGATACCCTCCGACTATAGAACCTGCAATCATTCCTATCATGATCAGCTTTTTTCGGGACATGATTGTTGCCATTCATTAAATAGTTACAAACAAGTCCATATTCCTGGCATCAGCGCTGTTATGTAGAAAAATTTCATGCATCTAAAATCTATTCCGGATCTCATTGGATAGCCGATACCATTTCTGTACGCCATTTTCGAGCCGGCGAAAGAATAAAACACGGAACGGCAGGGTTTAAGAGAGTATATCCCAGTGAAAGCAAGGCAAACAGGCAAACAAATAACATGGTCATAAGATGGGCCAGTCTTTCATGTTGCATCCACTGAATCTGCTTATCGTGATATTCGAGAAGATCTTTTAATGCTTCCACGTTCAGATTCTTCCCGAACATTTCTTTGATATAGAGTTCATGTCGCTTCATATCGTCGATCATAACATTCCCTCCGGTAATCTGCACCTTTGCGTTCTCACGCATGTTTCAGATCCCCGCTCCCCGTTCGAACTCATCCTCGCGGCTCTGGGCCTGGGTGATCCGGCTCCCCGGCGGCACGCCGTGGACGAGCCAGACGTTCCCGCCGATCACCGAACCGCGGCCGATCGTCACCCGCCCGAGGATCGTCGCCCCGGAGTAGATCGTCACGTCGTCCTCGACGATGGGGTGCCGGTCGATCCCCCGGACGGGTTTCCCCTCTCCGTCCACCTGGAAGCTCTTCGCCCCGAGGGTCACCCCCTGGTAGATCCGGACCCGGCTGCCGACGATGCAGGTCTCCCCGATAACGATCCCGGTCCCGTGATCGATGAAAAAACTCTCCCCGATGGCCGCCCCGGGATTAATGTCGATGCCCGTCACGCTGTGCGCCGCCTCGGTGATCAGCCTCGGGATGAGCGGCACGCCAAGCAGACGCAGTTCATGGGCCAGACGGTAGTTCGTGATCGCCGCGAGCCCCGGATAGCAGAAGATCACCTCGTCCGGGTTTGCGGCCGCCGGATCTCCATCGTAGGCGG
>JAPLJX010000011.1 GCA_026388375.1 Deltaproteobacteria bacterium | reverse complement strand
AACTGGCTCCCCGCGCGTCTTGCGGTGCCCATCATCACCGCCGCAGCCGCATTCACGGGGCTGCCGGCCTCCGCCGCCTGGAGAATCGCCCGGCGCGACGGTCGAAAACACATGAGTCCCAATGCCGGGATCGCGGAGGCGGCGTTTGCCGGGGCGTTGGGAATCCGTCTGGGGGGCGTCATGCAACGACGGGGGCGACCCGTAACCCTGCCGGAGATCGGCGATCCGGTCGTGACGCTCGCACGCGGGCAGATCCTCGCCGCGAATCGCATGATGTATGCGGCGACAGGAATCGCCGTCGCGGTTTTCCTTGCAGCGCGCTGGGGAATCGCCGCGCTGCTGAAAATGTGATAAAAAGGGGTGATCGAAAGGGGTCTCATCCAATGAAAGACGCAGGCAGGATTTTGATCTTCACCGGCGACGGAAAGGGAAAGACGACGGCGGCATTGGGGATGGCCCTCAGGGCGCACGGCCACGGCATCCCGGTCGCGGTAATCCAGTTCGTCAAGTCCGATACGGAGACCGGCGAGTTCGCCGCCCTGAAAGGGATGGCCGACGTCGAGATCGTCGTGACGGGCCTCGGTTTCGTCCCGCGCCCAACCGATCCGCGATTCGCGGACCACCGCCGGGCGGCGGAAGAAGGACTCCGGATCGCCGGTGAGGCGGCCTTCTCGGGACGCTACGGACTGGTCGTCCTCGACGAGGTCTGCATGGCTGTCTCCCTGAAGTTGCTCGCCGAGGATGCTGTCCTTGCGGTTCTCCATAAGGCGGCCCCCGATTGCACTGTCGTTCTGACCGGACGGGGCGCCACGGAGGGGCTGATCAAGGCCGCCGACACCGTCTCCGAGGTCCGCTGCATCAAACACGGATTCGATAGCGGCCGGAAGGCCCAAAAGGGGGTGGAATTCTGATGAGCCGTTGCCCGACGCTCGTCATCGCCGGAACGCACAGCGGGGCGGGGAAAACCTCGTTTACGCTCGCGCTGGCGCGCTCGCTCGCCCGCCGGGGTCGGGAAATCCAGACGTACAAGGTGGGACCGGATTTCCTCGACCCGACCTACCTCGCCCTCGCCTCCGACCGTCCCTGCTACAACCTCGACGGATGGATGGCCGGTCATGACCATTGCCGCCGGCTCTTCGCGCGGACCACGACCGACGCCGACTACGCCCTCGTCGAAGGGGTCATGGGGCTCTTCGACGGGGCGGATGCGCAAAGCGATGAAGGAAGCACGGCTCACGGGATGGGCCGGAGCTTTGCCGCGCTCGTGAAGGGCTCAACGACATTCCAGACGGATCTCAGATTCACGGGAGTCGTCGCGAATCACTGCGGTTCGGAGCGCCATACTGCGTTGCTTTCCGACTCCCTCCAGGCAGCCGGTTTGCCGCCGCTTCTGGGGGCGATCCCTCGCGGGGCCTTTCCGAAGCTTGCCTCCCGACACCTCGGCCTCGTCACCGCCGACCGGGGGCAACTCCCGGAGTCCCTCCTCGACGCCCTCGCCGATGCGCTGGAACGGAACCTGTCGTTGGAGAAGCTCTTCCCGCCCACCCCTTCTGAAACCGGCGCTCAACAGGCGGCGGTCCCGGATGATCATCCGGAATTCCGGGAGTTCCAGGACGATGCAAGGGTGATCCTCGGGAAAAGTCATGCGGGAACAGACGCGACCCCTACCGCTGTTCGTTCAACCGCCGGCGAGCCGGGAAATACGATCCCGAGAATCCGTCGTAACAGCAGCCAGATGTCGCTCTTCCCCGAAGAGGGATCCGAACCGACGGCTGCGGCGGCCGCAATCGCGGAACAGAAAGTCGCTGGTGCGACGGCCCGCCTGCGGATTGGCGTCGCACGGGATGCCGCCTTTCACTTTTACTATCAGGATCTCTTCGACGCCCTTCAGGCGTCGGGCTGCGAGGTCGTCTTTTTCTCTCCCCTCGACGACCGCCGCCTGCCGGAAGGGATCTCCGGTCTCTACCTCGGAGGAGGCTATCCGGAACTCCACGCAGAACGCCTTGCAGAAAACGGGGAGATGCTCGCTGCGATCCGCGCT
Organism: Deltaproteobacteria bacterium; assembly: GCA_026388375.1. Classification (GTDB taxonomy): domain Bacteria; phylum Desulfobacterota; class Syntrophia; order Syntrophales; family UBA5619; genus UBA5619. The sequence goes on along the minus strand of JAPLJX010000011.1, from coordinate 16,527 downwards.
TACGCCGACTCCGAAAGACCCCTCTACGCCGAATGCGGAGGGCTCATGTACCTTTCCCGGGGGATTGAGACGGCCGGCCGCTTTTATCCCTTTGCCGGCGTCCTCCCCGCCCGGACACGCATGCTCAGCGGCAAGAAGGCGCTCGGCTACGTGGAGGTCGCCTTGACGGAGGACTCCCTCTGGGGCCGCCGCGGGGACCTCCTGCGGGGACACGAATTCCACTATTCGGAACTGATCGACGACCCGGTCTCCGACCCGGCCTGGCGGAAGGTTTATTCCCTCCGGCGCCGCCGCACGGATACGGTCGAAACCGAGGGATATCAAAACGGGGCGATCCTCGCGAGTTACACGCACCTCCACTACGCCTCCCGGCCGGCGGCGGTCGCCCGTTTTCTCGAACGATGCGGAGGTACGTCATGAACGAAACACCCGGACGCCCGCTGATCCGCGCCTTTCTGGAAGCGCCGCTGAGCGGGCTGGAGATCGAAGCGAAATCGATGGAGATCATCGACCGGGAGGCCCCGGCCCACCGGTTCACGCCGGAGGAGTGGCAAATCGTTCGCCGGATGATCCACACGACCGGCGATTTCGGGATCATGGAGGCGGTCCATTTTTCGCCGGATGCGATCGCCGCCGGCGTTGCGGCCCTTCATGGCTGCCGGTCGCTCATCGTCGACTCGAACATGATCCGCTCGGGGATCTCCCTCGCCCGCCTGCGAGGCGTTTGCGGGTTTTACCGGAAGGAGAGCCTGATCTGCCACATTGCCGACGAGGATATCGAACGAACGGCCCGGCGGACCGGCCTCCCCCGCTCGCTCCATGCGATCGAGAAGGCCCGGCCCCTTATCGCCGGAGCGATCGCGGCTTTTGGAAACGCCCCGATCGCACTGATGGAACTGAACCGGATGATCGTTGAAGAGGGGCTCCGGCCGGCCCTCGTCGTTGCGATGCCGGTCGGTTTCGTCCACGTCGTGGAGAGCAAGGAGGAGCTGATGGCGCTGGGCGTTCCGTACATCGCGCTCGCCGGCCGCCGCGGGGGAAGCCCGCTCGCGGTGAGCGTAATCCACGCCCTCTGCGGCCTCGCGGGGACGGAAAAGAAAATATGAAACAATCGGGAGCTGTCCCTATTTATCAAAAGGAGTGATCCATGGGAGAAGAGGCGGTAATGCGGGCCATGATTCTGATCGGCCACGGGAGCCGCGCCACGGGCGCCGACGACGACATGGAAAAGATCGCGGCGGGGCTTAGGGCGAAGCTCGGCGGGATCGTCGCGACCTGCCGGATGTCCGGCCGGGGGATTCCATTCGACGAGGCGTTCGATCAATGCGTTCGCCAGGGGGCGAAGAGCGTAATCGTCCTCCCCTACTTCCTCCACTTCGGCGTTCACCTCCGCGAGGACATCCCGGAAATCCTCCGAAAGGCAATACGGAGAAGCCCTGAGGTCCGTCTTGTTCTGGGCAGACACCTCGGCTACGACGACGCCCTCGTCAACTTGGTCGCGAAACGGATCGGGGAGTCGGAGGGCCTCTGCGACGTCCGGGAACTCGCCCCGGCGCCGATCGACCGTTGCCCCGGATAGGGTGACGTCTATTCTGTGTGTTCCGGAGGAGATATAGGCATGATCGATGATCGCATAATAACCAGGACAACCGTCACCCCTGCAAAGGCAGGCGTCCAGGGGAATAGGGCTCCCCTCTCCCGATTGTCCCGGACGGATGGAATCGCCGCTGTAGGAAAAGGGGGGACAGCGCCCCTATTTTTCCTATCCCTGGTTGTGAGCCTGTGCGCGCTGCCCGCGCCCGCTTTCGCCATGCACATCTCCGAGGGGATACTGCCCATCTCCTGGGCGGTTCTCTGGTATGCGGTCGCCCTCCCCTTCGTCGCCTGGGGCCTCCGGGACCTCCGTCGCCGCAGCGAAGAAACCCCCTGGTTCAAACCGCTGGTCGGCCTCGTCGGGGCGGCGGTCTTCCTCATCTCCTGCATGCCGATCCCCGTCCCCAGCGCCGGGACCTGCTCCCACCCCTCCGGTACGGGCATTGCCGCAATCCTGATCGGTCCGGGATTGACCGCGGTTGTCGCGAGCATCGCGCTCACGCTCCAGGCCCTCTTCCTCGCCCACGGCGGGATCACGACCCTCGGGGCAAATATCGTCTCGATGGGTGTGGCCGGCGCATGGGTCGGCTGGGGCGTTTTCACGGCAGCGAGGCGCCTCGGCCTCCCCTGGTTCGCAGCCGCCTTTCTCGCGGGAATACTCTCCGACTGGGCCACCTACGCGACGACCTCCCTCGAACTGGCCGCCGCGCTCCACGGAGACGGATCGTTTACGGCGATGTTCTCGCTCATCCTGCTCGCCTTCGTTCCCACGCAGCTCCCGCTCGGCATCCTCGAAGGGTTCCTCTGCGCGGGAGTGCTGAAGTTCATCCGGAGCCGGAGACCCGAACTCCTCCGGACCGTTCCGACGGGAGGCGCGGCATGAAGAGATGGATCACGATCCTGATTCTTGCCGGAATCCTCCTCTCCGAACCGATGTCGACCTCCGGCCGGGCAGCCTCCTGGTCCGGCGTCGACGAGACCGTGATCGAAAAATTCGCGGAGAAGGCGGGACGGCCGGCTCGCGAACCCTTCATCAACACCGACCAAGGGGACCTCCTTCTGTTCGTCTTTCTTCTGGCCGGTGCGGTCGGGGGATTCGCCGCTGGTTACTGGTTCCGCGTCCTTTTCCCGACGAAGCAACGGACCAAAGAGAAAAAGGAGGCGCATCATGGTTCGACAAGCTCACCATGACATATCTGCGGCGACTCCGGGCATCGCCCTGTCACCCAGAGCCCGTCGAAGGGCGGGATGAAGCACCGCAGGAGGATCCCGACCGGCGTCATGACGACTCGCCGTGCCGAAGCCGTCGAAAAAAGGATATGGATGGATCATGTTTGAACTCTTTTCGGACATTTTTACCTACCGGGACAACGCCCTGACACGGATCGATCCGCGGGTGAAACTTCTCGTCGCGCTGGCCGCGATCATCGCCGTCGTCACCGCGGCGCGGCCCATTCTGCCGCTTGGCGTCTTCGTCCTGTGCCTCGGGACCATCGCCATACTCCGCATCCCGGCGAAGCTCGTCGCCCTGCGTCTCGCCGCGCCCTTTTCGACCGTCGCGATCCTGGTCGTGATCCAGACCTTCATCACTGGGACGACGCCGCTCTTCACGCTGACCCTCGGCGGCTGGACGCTCACGGCGAAGGCTGAGGGGCTCCGGCAGGGGCTGCTCCTCGGCACGCGCGTTCTTGGCGCCATCAGCATTGTCCTCCTCCTCGGCATCGCGACGCCAGCCCACCGAATCTTCCAGGCGCTCCGCGGATTCCGGATCTCGAAGGACTGGGTGGAGATCGCGATCCTGATGTACCGCTACATCTTCGTTCTGATGGACCGCGCGGGCGATCTCGCCGCCGCCCAGCGCCTTCGTCTCGGCTACACGGCGCCGCGCCGCGCGCTCGCCTCCTTCACCGCGCTTGCCGGGGCAACGGTCGTCCACTCTTTCGAACAGGCCGGCCGGACCCACGACGCAATGCGGCTGCGCGGCTACCGGGGCACGATGCCCTTCGGACCGCTCCCGGCGCTGGGGCGCAGGAACCGCGGGCTCCTCGTTCTCTTGCTGACCGTGATCGCCGCCGCTTACGGGTTTTTCGAATGGGGGATAAACGGATGAGGGCGGTCGATGTTCAGGGGGTCTCCTTCACCTACGACGACGGGACCGAGGCGCTCGCCGGAATCGATTTTTGCGTCGAAGAGGGCGAGTTCGTTGCGGTCCTGGGCTCCAACGGCTCGGGGAAGACGACGCTGATCCAGCTCCTCGTCGGCCTCCTCAAGGCAAAGTCGGGGCGGATCGCCATCGGCGGCCGGGAGATCGGAAGCCTCACGGCGGAGGAGCTTTACCAGCGGGTCGGCCTCGTCTTCCAGAACCCGAACGACCAGCTCTTCGCCGCAACCGTGGAGGAGGACTGCGCCTTCGGCCCCCGGAACCTGAACCTCCCGGAGCCGGATGTGCAGCGGCGGGTGACGGAGTCGCTCGCGGCGGTCACGGCGCTCTCCCTGCGGGGGCGTGCGATCCATCACCTGAGCTTCGGGGAGCAGAAGCGGGTCTCGCTCGCGGGCGTCCTGGCGATGCGACCGGCGGTTCTGATCCTCGACGAACCGACGGCGGGCCTCGATCCGGCCGGCGAGGCGCAGATGATGCAGCTCCTGAAAAAGCTGAACCGCGAGGAGCGGATGACGGTGATCCTCGCCACCCACTCGGTGGACATGCTGCCGCTCTTCGCGAACCGGATCTACGTCCTCGATCGAGGCAGGGTCCTCCAGCAGGGGCCGTCCGAGGAGATCTTCTGCCACCAGGAGATGATCGTCCGGGCGAAACTCCGACTTCCCTACGTCTCCCGTCTGATGTATGAGATGAAGCGGCACGACGGCGTTCCGATCGACGGCCTACCACTGACGATCGGGGAGGCGCGGGCACAACTCCTGGAGCTGATCCCGAAGGAGATGATCCTCCCGGGAATCGAGGAGATCGGGCCATGAAAGCGCTGTGCAATGGGTTCACCACAGGGGACTGTGCCGCGGCGGCGAAAGCGGCCGTCCTGTTCCTTGTGGAAGGCAGGCAACCCGAAAGGATTGAGGAGGCCGGACCGTGAGCGCCCTGCGGGAGGGATACACCACCGGAAGCTGCGCGGCGGCGGCGGCAAAGGCGGCCCTGCTGCTTCTCGCGGAAGAGCTGGCGACCGAAGAGGTGGAGATCCCGCTTCCCGACGGGCAGAGGCGGCGTCTGCCGGTCAACCATGTCCTCCGGCGGACGGACGAAGGGGCGGAGGCGGCGGTCCGGAAGGACGCGGGCGACGATCCGGACGTGACGAACGGCGCGCTGATCATGGCCGCCGTCGTCTGGATCGAAGGGAACGACGTGGAATTCGCCGCCGGAGAAGGCGTGGGAACGGTAACGAAGCCGGGGCTGGCCGTCCCCCCCGGCAAGCCGGCCGTCAACCCCGTGCCGCAACGGATGATCCGAGAGGCGGTCCGGGAGGTCACGTTCCGCGGCGTCCGGGTGACGATCTCGATTGAGGGAGGCCGGGAACTGGCCGCAAAGACCTTCAACCCGCGGCTCGGCATCGCGGGCGGGCTCTCGATCCTCGGGACAACGGGAATCGTCCGGCCGTTCAGTTGCTCCGCCCTGCGCGAGACCCTCCGGTGCGCGCTGCGTGTGGCGGCGGCCTCGGGCATCCGGGCGCCGGTGTTCGTCCCCGGCCACATCGGCGAGCGGGCCGCGCGGAGCCATTTCCGCGTCACGCCGGAGCAGGTTGTGGAGGTCGGAAACGAGTGGGGATTCGCCATCGACGAGGCCCTGCGGACACCCTTCGCGGCACTCCTGATGGTCGGCCATCCCGGCAAACTGGCCAAACTGACGGCCGGCGGCTGGGACACCCACTCCGGAAGGTCGGGGAGCGCACTCCCGATTGTTGCGGAAATGCATTTAGCAATGTTGGGGCGGCCGGCGGCGGAGACCCCCACGGTCGAGGGAATCTTCGCGACCCTCGATGGGGGGGAGAAAAAGAGGCTGGGAAATACCCTGGCGGCGGCGATCCAAAAGGCCGTCGGTAAACGGACAGAGAGGCGTCTCAAAGCGGCCGTGGTCCTCATCGACCTCGGCGGCCGTATCCTCGGGGAAGCGGGAGAGTTGAAATCATGGCTGTAGAAAAAAAGAAGATCATCATCGTCGGGTGCGGACCCGGTGCGGAATCCTACATCACGCCGGCGGCCCGGGCGGCAGCGGCGAGGGCCGACGTCCTGATCGTCTCCCGGCGCCTGATGGGGTTCTTCCCGGAGGTCGCCGCGGAGCGGATCGATTCGGGCGTGGACATCGATGGAACCCTCGACGAAATCGCCTCCCGCCGCGACGACGGGCGGCAAGTCGTCCTCCTCGTCACGGGCGATCCGGGGATTGCGAGCCTCGCACAACCGGTGATCCGGCGCTTCGGACGGGAGAACTGCGAGGTGATCCCCGGAATCAGCTCCATCCAGGTCGCCTTCGCAAGACTCGGCCTCGATTGGCAGGACGCGAGGGTCATCTCGGCCCACGGCTCCGATCCGGAGGTGTCCGCCGCCGATCTGCGCCCTGCCGGAAAGATTGCGGTCCTCGGGGGAAGGGAAGGATCGCTCCGCTGGGCCGCCGGGCTGATCCCGGAGCTCGGGAAAGGCCGGCGCGTGTTCCTCTGCGAAGACCTCACCCTGTCCGACGAAAAGTTCCGCGAGGTCCGCGCCGATGAGCTGATCCGAATTCCGGTCTCGTCGCGGGCGATCATCCTCATCATTCAGGGAGAACTGCTATCATGAATACGGGTACACTCTACGGCATCGGGATCGGGCCAGGCGACCCGGAGCTGATTACATTGAAGGGGGCTCGGCTCATCAGCGCCTGCCGGAACCTCTTCGTCCCCAAGGCGCGGACGGCGTCGGAGAGCGTTGCGCTCGCCATCGCCCGGCCCCTCATCGGCCCGGAGACCCGGATCGAGGAGATCGTCTTCCCGATGACGGCGGACCGGGAGGAGCTTGCAGAGCGGTGGGACGAGGCGGCAGCCCGCGTCGCCAACGTTCTCATGGCCGGCGAGGAGGCCTGTTTCGTCACCCTGGGGGATCCGCTCCTCTATTCGACCTACATCTATCTGCGCCGGGCACTCCGGCGGATCATCCCCGATCTGAACGCCGTCACCGTCCCGGGAATAACGGCCTTCAGCGCGGCGGCCGCTCTGACCGACTTCCCCGTCGGGGAGGGGTGGGAACCGGTGACCATCGTCCCCGCGGCGGACGACCTGCGCTCCGTCCGACGGGCGTTGGCACAGGGGGGAACGGTTGTCCTGATGAAGATCGGAAAGCGCCTCCCGGAACTCCTCGACCTCCTTGACGGAGAGGGACTCTTGGAGTCGAGCGTCTTCGTCTCCCACGCGACGATGGCGGAGCAGCGGATCGAGACGGACCTCCGCCGCCTGAAGGCGGAGGGACCGGAGGCGGGCTACCTCGCCATCATCCTCGTGCATGCCAGGAGAAAAACATGATCGTCCATTTTGTCGGCGCGGGTCCCGGGGACCCGGAACTCCTCACGCGAAAGGCGGAGCGGCTGCTCGGCGCCTGCCGGATCTGCATCTACGCGGGGTCGCTCGTGAGCCCCGGCGTCCTCGCCCTCATCCCGGATCAGGCCGAGCGCCACGACTCCGCGGGGATGTCCCTGGAGGAGGTGATCGCTGTCTGCCGGGACGCGCGCAACCGCGGGATCGACGTCGTCCGCCTCCACTCCGGAGACCCCTCGATCTACGGGGCGACCCGCGAGCAGATGAACGCCCTCGACGCCCTGGGGATCCCCTACGACGTCTGCCCGGGGGTGAGCGCCTTCCAGGCCGCCGCGGCCGCCCTCTGTACGGAGCTGACCGCCCCGGAGATCTCCCAGACGATCGTCCTCACGCGGACCGCGGGGCGAACGCCGCTCCCCGAGGCACAGGAGCTCGACCGGATCGCCAGGACCCGCGCGACCCTCTGCATCTTCCTGTCGGTCGGAAAGATCGCCGAGGTCGCCGTTACCCTGAGCGCCCATTACGGACCGCACTGCCCCGCCGCCGTCGTCTACCGCGCCTCCTGGCCGGAGGAACTCCTCATCCGCGGGACGCTTGCCGACATCGCTCTGAAAACGGAGGCGGCCGGAATCCGTTCGACGGCGCTGATCGTCGTCGGGGAGGCGCTTGCGCGCGACCTCCCCGCATCGAAGCTCTACGACGCCGCCTTCACCCACGGCTTCCGGAAGGGGAAGAGGCCATGAGCTCCGCGACCATCTCATCGATCGTCCTCCCCAGCACGGGGGCGAAACGCCTTGCTTCGCCGGTAGCGGCACTTCTGGAGCCGCGGCGCTTCATTGATGGGTCGGTCCGGGAAGTCCCGGAGACGGAGGATACAACATCATGAAGACCGCCCTCATCACGCTCTCCGACGAGGGGGCGAGGCTCCTCGCCCCGCTGACCGGCCGCCTGCCGGAGGCGCGGCTCTTCATCCATGAGTCGGTTCGGGACGAGTCGATCCGGTGCGAGACCGTCCTGCATGAGACAGCCCGGCAGGATTCAGCCCCGCACGAGGTAAACCGAAGCGATTCGGACCGGATCGCTTCGGTTTCGGAACTGGAAGCCCCCGCTGCGGAACGCTTCACGAAAATCGCCGACCTCACCGCCACGCTGTTCCCCATCTGCCGGGGGCTCGTCTACGCCGCCCCCTGCGGCGTCGTCGTCCGGGCGCTCGCCCCGCTCGTCAAAAGCAAGTACGAGGATCCCGCCGTCGTCGTCCTCGATGCGGGAGGGCGCTGGGTGGTGAGCCTGCTCTCCGGTCACGAAGGGGGAGCGAACGGCCTCGCGATCCGCGTCGCGAACCTGACCGGCGCCGAGCCCGTCGTCACGACGACGACCGAGGCGCTCAAATCGGTGATCGTCGGAATAGGCTGCAAACGGGGGACGCCTGCGAAGAGGATCGTCGCGGCCGTCCGTGAAGCGCTCTCCGAAGCGGGAATTGCCCTGGAGGAGGTCCGCCTTCTCGCATCGGCGGAGATCAAGGCGGACGAGGCGGGGCTTCTCGCGGCCGCGGAGGCGCTCGGCGTTCCGATCCGCTTTATCGCCGCGGAAGAGATACGGGCTTCTTTACGTGAATTTTCGCATTCGGATTTTGTGGCCAAAAAGGTGAATCTGCCGGCCGTCGCCGAACCGGCGGCGCTGCTGGCGGGAAAGAGGACCCGATTCATTTGTCGAAAGAAAGCATACAACGGAATCACGATCGCCCTCGCGCGGGAAGGCTTTCCATGGTCGGAATCATCCCCGGAGGACAGTTAGGCAATGGCTGGCGTGTATAACAATCCATCGCGCCCGGCGAACGCATCGCCGTATCTGCTGCTGACGCTAACCGCGCTGTTCTGGGCGGGAAACGCAGTGATGGCGCGCGCGTTGCACCATCTGCTGCCGCCGGCAACAATGGCGTTCTGGCGCTGGGTACTGGCCCTGCTGCTGCTTTTCCCGTTTGTAATGCGGCCGATGTATGAGCAGCGCGCGTTGCTGCGCGCCAACTGGGCACGCCTGGCGCTGCTCGGCGTTCTGGGTGTGGGCTGTTACAACACTTTTCTGTACGCGGCGCTGCAGACCACGACCGCAACCAACGGCGTGCTGATCAGCTCAATCACGCCGCTGCTAATCGTGCTCATCGGGCGGGCGTTGTTCGGCGTCAGGATGACACCCCGGCAGAAGGTCGGTATCCTGCTGTCGCTGGCGGGTGTCGTCGGGATTGTCAGCCGCGGCGATATCTCGGTGCTGGCGCAGCTCGATTTCAACCATGGGGATCTGTTGCTGGTTGGCGCCGCATTTACGTGGGCGCTTTATACGGTGTTGCTGCGGTGGCGGCCCGACGGCATCGACACCATGACGTTCCTTGGCGCCACGGTCGTCGGCGGCATAGTGCTGCTCATGCTGCCACTCTACCTGGTCGAACTGGCAAGCGGCCGCGTCGCCGTATGGAATGCGGCAACCGGCGCCGGAGTGGTTTATTTCGCGGTGTTTCCGTCCATTCTTGCCTATCTGTTCTGGAACCGCGGGGTACAGCAAGTCGGCGCCAATCGCGCCGGGCAGTTCCTATATCTGGTGCCGGTGTTCGGGATCGCGCTCGCCATCACGTTTCTCGGCGAGCGGTTGCATCTTTTTCATCTGGTCGGCGCGGCATTGATTTTTACCGGCATCTACATTTCTACAACCGGCACGAAAGGCAATACATGAAGCACGTCGACAGGATCGACGGCCTCGAACTGACCGGCCATCTGCTGGCCACCGCTGAACCGGTGACGCTGTTGGCGGGAAGGAGGAACCAATTCACTTGCAGGTAGAAAACGTTCAATGGGATCACGATCGCCCTCGCCCGGGAAGGCTTTTCGTGGTCGGAATCGGTCCCAGTGGTCCGTTAGACCGGACCCGGAGGGCCGAGGAGGCGATCGCGAAAAGTTCCGTCGTCGTGGGCTACACGCGCTACCTGGAGCTGATCCGGGATCTGACGGCGGGGAAGGAACTCATCGCCACGGGGATGACCCGCGAGGTGGAGCGGTGCCGGATGGCTCTGGAGCGGGCGGAGGCGGGGCAGACCGTCGCCCTCGTCTCCTCGGGAGATCCGGGCGTCTACGGGATGGCCGGCCTCGTCCTGGAGCTCGCCGCCTCCGAGGGGATCGCCGTCCCCATTGAGATCATTCCGGGGGTCTCGGCCGCGAACGCCCTGGCGGCACGCCTTGGGGCGCCGCTCATGTGCGACTTCGCGACACTCAACCTGAGCGACCTCCTCGTCCCCTGGGAGACGATCCGTGGGCGGCTGGAGGCGGTTGCGGCCGCCGATCTGGTCGCGGCGATCTACAACCCCCGCTCGCAGAAGCGCACCCGTCAACTGGACGAGGCGGCGGCGATCTTCCGCCGCCACCGGCCGGGGACGACCCCCGTGGGCGTGGGAACTGCGGTGGGCTCGCCGGCGGAACAGATCCTCCTTTCCGACCTGGACCACTTCCTCGAACTCCCGATCGCGATGCGGAGCGTCGTCATCATCGGAAACCGATCCACAAAGCGGATCGCATCATGGCTCGTAACGCCCAGGGGGTACGGGGTATGATCAAACGGCGTGTGGTGATCATCGGAAACGGAGTTTTCCTTTTCACCGGCAACCGGTTTGCGGCAACGCCACGGGGGTTCGAGGTATGATCCTGCTGATTGGCGGCACGAGTGAAACGGCCCCCCTCGCCTCCGGCCTCGCCGAAGCGGGATACGCGGTTCTCGTATCGATGGCGACGGCGGCCCCCCTCACGATCGGCGACCACCCGCGGATCTCCCGGCGGGTGGGACGTCTCAATGAAGAGGGAATGGTCGCGCTCGGGAATGAAAAGGGCATCGGGGCGATCGTGGACGCCGCCCATCCCTACGCGGAGGCCGCCCACGCAGCCGCGCACAACGCGGCAAAGCGCCTCGGAATCCCCTGCCTGCTCTTCCGGCGGCCCGAGGCGCTGACGCCGGGAAGCGGCCGTCGTTCTGACGCCTCGGAAAGCCCTGTCCGTTTTGCCGCCGACCACGCCGAGGCCGCGGAAATGGCGTTCGCCTTCGGCCGCCCGGTTCTGCTGACCACGGGCTCCCGAAATCTCGTCTCCTACGCGGAGGCCGCCCGCCGGACCGGCGTCCCGTTCGCCGTCCGCGTTCTCGACATCCCGGAATCACTCGCCGCCTGCCGGGCGGCAGGCATTCCGGAAGATCGGATCATCGCCGGACGCGGCCCTTTTTCGGTCGTGGAAAACCTCGCCGCCATCCATCGCTTCGGGATAGGCGTCATTGTCACCAAGGAGAGCGGCCGGGCCGGTGGCATCGAAGCCAAGCTCGCCGCGGCCGATCAGGCAAACTGCAGGCTCATCGTCCTCCGCCGTCCGGTGATGCCCGCTTCCGGCCCCGTCTTTGACCACCCGGTACTCCTCATCTCAAGCCTGGCTGATCTCGTCCCCCCTAACGTCCAGGCGCAGCCTCGCCTCATTTGAACAACATCCGGCCTGCCAAGGCGGATTCGTTCAAAGTTCACACGCTCGCTGCCAAATCTTGAGGTAGGGTGACGGCATGTTGCGATAAAATTCCCTTGACATACAAAACCGCTTTTCATATCCTCGGCACAGGCAAGAGCCCGTTCTTATTCTTTCATATCCTCAATTTACGTACAAACAAGTTCTTATCGGTATCGGTTGCTTGGGCGGTCGTGCCCGATGAGCCGGAAAACGGATGGTTCCACGTGGCTGCCCCGGGGTACAGGGCATGAGGAAGGAGACGCAGCGATGGATATTGGGATTACGGTTGCCGCGGGAAAACCCGGGGTGAATGTGGTAAGGCTCTCCGGCCGTTTGGACGCCGCAACATACGAAGCGGCGCAGCCGGTCATTGCGGAGGCGCTGGAAAAGGGCCCTGCCGGGATGATCCTGGACATGGGATCTCTGGACTTTATCAGCAGTGCGGGGCTGCGGACCATGATCATCGTCTGGAAGAAGGCTGCGGCAGATGGCAAGCGGATCGCGATGGTCGACGTTCAACCCCAGATCTATAAGATCTTCAAAATCGCGGCCCTGGACAAGGTCTTCCGTTTTTTCGACAACGAAGGCGAGGCCGTCCGGGAACTGTGGTCTTAGTTTTTTGAACCGCAAGAAGGAGGATACCGTTGGCAAAGAAGAGCGATGTCGAGCAGACGCCGGACGTCAAGGCGAAGGCCGATGAGCTGGTCGGGCAGGCCCGGGAGGCGGCGGCCCTGTTCACCCAGTACGGTCAGGAAGAGGTGGACCGGATCGTTGCAGCCGCCGCAAAGGCGGGAGCGGCCCGGCGGATCGAGCTGGCCCGCATGGCCGTCGAAGAGACGGGCATGGGTGTGTTCGAGGACAAGGTCATCAAGAACCTGTTCGCCACGGAATGCATCTACAACGACATTCGCGACCGCAAGACCGTCGGATTGATCAAAGATTGTCTGGAAACGGGGATCATGGAATTCGCCGAGCCCCTCGGCGTCATTCTGGGCATCACCCCCGTCACCAATCCCACCTCCACGGCCATGTTCAAGTGCCTGATCTCCCTCAAGACGCGCAATACCATCATCATCAGTGCCGCCCGTAGCGCTTTGAAAAGCACGATCGAGGCGGCGAAGACCATCTACGAGGCCGCGCTGGCCGCGGGCGCGCCGGACTACTGTGTCCGCTGGGTGGAGATATCGTCCCGTGAACTGACGCAGACCCTCATGTCGCACCCCGATGTTTCGCTGATCCTGGCCACGGGCGGCATGGGCATGGTCAAGGCAGCCTACGGATCCGGAACGCCGGCCATCGGCGTCGGCCCGGGCAACGTTCCCGTCTATATCGAAAAGAGCGCCGACATCAACTCCACGGTGAACGATATCCTGCTGAGCAAGACCTTTGACAACGGGATGGTCTGCGCCTCCGAGCAGGCTGTGGTCGTGGACCGGGAGATCCGGGATGCCGTCATGGCCCGTTTCCGTTCGCAGGGGGCGTATTTCCTCAGCCCGGGCCCCGATCCTCGGATTTTACACGGTCCGCAACCTCAAGGAAGGCGTGAATGTCTGCCAGGATATCCTGTACTTCGGAGGACTCGGCCACACGGCGTCCATCGCCTCGCAGGACCCCGCTGCCATCCGCGAATTCAGCGAGACCGTCAATGCGGGCCGTATCATCGTGAACTCGCCCTCCGCCCAGGGGGCCATCGGCGACATTTACACCCGGATTCACCCCTCCCTGACCCTGGGTTGCGGCGCCGGAGGGCAGAACATCACCACGGACAACGTAAGCGTTTCCAACCTCATCAATATAAAGCGGGTGACAAAGCGCATGGTCAACATGAAATGGTTCCGGGTTCCGTCGCAGATCTACTTTGAGGCGGGTGCGTTTGATACTTTTTTCACGAAAGAGATCAAAGAAATGGGGGTGCACCGCGCCTTCATCGTTTGCACCGGCTCCGCCACGCGCAAACTGGAGAACTATCTCCAGCAGGCGGACATCCTGTCGGCCGTTTATTCCGACATCACGCCCGACCCCACCGTTGAAACGGTGGTCAGCGGCGCCGAGGCCATGAAGAAATTCGGGCCGGACCTGATCATCGCGCTGGGCGGCGGGTCTCCCATCGACGCCGCCAAGGCCATGTGGCTCTTCTACGAGAATCCGGACATCTGTTTCGACGATCTCCGGATGCGTTTCATGGACATTCGCAAACGCATCGTCCGTTTCCCCGAACTGGGACGGAAGGCAAAGCTGATCGCCATCCCCACCACAAGCGGCACCGGCTCGGAAGTCACCTCCTTTTCCGTCGTTACGGACGCCAAAACCGGCGCAAAGTTTCCCCTCGCGGATTACGCCATGACGCCGCACATTGCGATCGTGGACCCGAACCTGACCCTCTCCGTACCGCCGTCCGTCACGGCGGACACGGGCCTGGACGTCCTGGCCCACGCCCTCGAGGCCTATGTGTCGGTACTCGCCTCCGATTACACCGATCCGCTTGCGCTCAAGGCGATCCAGATCGTCTTCGAATATCTGCCCGAGGCATTCCGGAACGGCGGAAACCTCCTCGCCCGCGAGAAGATGCACAATGCCTCCACCATCGCCGGCATGGCCTTCACCAACGCCTTTCTCGGGGTCAACCACGGTCTGGCCCATATCCTGGGGGCGACCTTCCATATCCCCCACGGCCGGGCCAACGCGCTGGTCATGATCCCCGTCATCCGGCACAACGCCGCGCTGCCGAAGAAATTCGCAACCTATCCCAAGTACCGCTATCCTCAGGCCCAGGTACGATATGCGGAAATCGCGGCGACCCTGAAGCTCCCCGCGATGACGCCCGAGGCGGGCGTGGAGAGTCTGCTGAAGGCCATCGCGGCACTAAAGGCGGAACTGAAGATTCCCGCCACGATCCGCGAGGCCGGGGTGCCCGCAGCAGAATTCGAGTCGGCCGTGCAGCACATGGCCGAGATCGCCTTCGATGACCAGTGCATGGGGGCCAATCCGTCCTATACACTGGTGGACGACCTTGCCCGCATTCTCCGGGAGGCCTATTCCGGGGACGCAGCGTCGTAGCGGGCAACATTTCTGAAAAAGTCATTTTCCCCCAAAATCATGCAAATCTTCGGGGCCGGTTGCCTCATAAATATGTTACTAAAGGGGGAGAGTTTAAGTTCCGAGCCCGCATGATCTACCCTCCGGGCAGCATGGCCAAAGGAGAAAAACAGTGGCTCTCGTTTCCGAAGATGAAGGGATGCATTATGAAGGGTATTGCATCCGACCGCCCAGCGAGGCCGACAGCATCCTCCTCCAGGTCACGCTGGGTTGCTCCCATAACCGCTGCACCTTTTGCGGCACCTATCGCGACAAGCGCTTCCGAATCAAGGACGACCGGATCATCCTGAACGACATCCTCTATGCCGCCCGACACATGCAAAACGAGGACCGCCTCTTTTTGATGGACGGCGACGCGCTGATCATTCCCCAGCCAAGGCTGATGTGGATCCTGGAGCGGATTAGGGAGCATCTGCCGTGGGTGAAAAGGGTCGGGGCCTACGCGAATGTCAAGAGCATCAAGATGAAATCCGTGGAAGAGCTAAGGCAACTGCGCCAAACCAACCTCGGCATCCTCTATTACGGCGTCGAGACCGGCGATGACGACATCCGAACTGCGATCCATAAAGGTTCCACGGCCGCGAACTGCATCGAGATGGGGCGCCGGGTCAAGGAGGCGGGCATCCGGTTGTCGGCCACGGTTCTTCTGGGCATCGGCGGCCGCGAGAATTCGCTCCGGCATGCCCGGGCGACGGGCGAGCTGTTGAGCGCCATGGACCCCGATTTTGTCGGGGCCTTGACGGTGATGCTCATTCCCGGAACGCCGCTTTACCAGGATTGTGTGAACGGGACATTTGAATTGCCCGATGAAGCCGGGTTGCTCCGGGAATTGCGGGAGATGATCGCCAATACCCATCTCTCCAGGGGATATTTTTTCTCGAACCACGCCTCCAATTACCTGCCGGTCAAGGCCAAACTGCCCAGCGGCAAGCAGAAGGCCCTCGATCTGATCGACGCGGCCCTGCGGGGAGAGGTCGGCCTGAAGCCCGAGTGGATGCGGGCGCTGTAACGGGCGGGCCGATGTAAACCTATTCGTTGATATTTTATCCGGTTGACGATGTTGTCACCGTGAAACCGCTGCGCCGTGAATTGGGGGGGCGGCGTTTCTTTCTCCTTATAGAGGTTCAAAAGGACCAGAATGGCCCCGGCGCATGCGGTCAGAAGGAGCCAGGCATAACCATAAACTTCCGTCTGATCCACCAACAAACCGAAAAGCGGGGGGCAGATCAGGCTCCCCAGAAAACCAAAGCTGTAGCCGACGCCGGTCGCAAGCCCGGTTGACTCCTTTCCGACGGCTTCGCCTACCATGGTGAGATAGATGGCATTCCAGCCGATCCCGCTGATCCCGAAGGCGAGAACGGCGGTCAGGAGCAGCGGGGAAAGGGCGGGAAAGAAGGAAATCATGCCCAGAGCCAGCGAAGAAAAAAACAGGATCAGGGTAATCAGACGCAGGATCCCCTTTCTTCGCCCGGCCAGAAAATAATCGCTGGCCAGGCTCCACAAAATGCGGCCGGCGGCTCCAATCAGAAACGATAACGCAAAGTATTGACCTGCCTGGACAATCGGGTATTTCATCTCCTGGGTCAAAAACAGGATCAGGTAGGTGGAAAAACAGAACTGGCTCGCCATGAAACAGAATGCGATTCCACCCAGAATCAGCATATCCCGCTGCATCGCCATCTGAAGAATTTTTTTCCAGGCGATCGGCGCCCGTGGGGGGTCGGATCGAACCGGGGATTCCTGGAGCAACCGGTAGATCAGGGCCGCCGAGACCACTTCAAACAGCCCCACCGCAAGAAGGC
>JAPLJX010000471.1 GCA_026388375.1 Deltaproteobacteria bacterium | reverse complement strand
GACGACACGGGGACCCTGGATCCTTCGAAAACCGCTGAAGATTATCTCCCTCATTCCATTGATCGCCCCGCCGTACCTGTTCGCCCTTTCGCTCATCATCCTGTTCGGCCGTAACGGCCTCGTCACCCGGATGTTCGATCTCCACTGGCAGCTTTACGGCTTCGGCGGCGTAGTCATCTCCCAGACGCTGGCCTTCATCCCGCTCGCCTACATGATGATCGAAAGCACGCTGATGTCGCTGAACCCCAATCTCGAGGAGAGCGCCTATGACTTGGGGGCGTCGGAGGCGACGATCCTCCGGACGATCACGATTCCGCTTCTGGCGCCGGGGCTTCTCAAGGCGGGGCTCTTGATCTTCGTGATGACGATCGCCGAGTTCGGCAACGCAGCCATCCTGGGCGGGCGAACGCCATTCCTGGCGCCGGATACCTACACGATGATCACCGGGGAGTCCGATTTCAACATGGGAAGCGTCCTCTCGGTCGTTCTGATCGCCCCCTGCATCCTGATCTTCTTCATTCACAATTATCTGCTGGAGGGGAAGATGTTCACCACGATCGGCGGAAAACCGGTTGCTTCGGAGCCGAGGAAGATCACCCCGCTGATCAAAATTCCCTTCATCATCATCACTACGGTCGCCGCCGGGGCGATCTTCATCTGTTTCGCCGTCGTCTTTGCGGCCTCCTTCTACAAGATCCTCGGCGTCACCCACAACATTGTTTTCTCCAACTACCTCGATTTCACATCCAATCAGGCGATTTACAACAGCATTCGCGTGAGCTTCGTGGCGGCCGTCATCGGCGCGATCATCGGCGTCCTTCTGGCCTACGTCATCGTGCGGGGGAAATTCTTCGGCCGCACCTTCATCGAGATGGTCTCCCTCTCCGGCTTCGCCCTCCCCGGGACGGTTCTCGGCATCGGTTATCTGCTTGCCTTCAGCGCCCCGCCCCTCAAGCTGACCGGCGGGATCATGATACTGGCCCTGAACTGCGTCTTCCGTTTTCTGGCCGTCGGCGTCGAGGCGGGGATCAGCAAGCTTCATCAGATCCATATCGAGATCGAAGAGGCCTCTGCGGATCTCGGCGCCAGCTTCCTGACCACCTTCTCCAGGATCGTGCTGCCGATCATGTTCCCCGCCTTCATTGCGGGCTTCATCTATACCTTCATGACGGCGATTGTCTCTCTGAGCGCCGTGGTCTTCCTGGTCAGCCCCGGTTTCGAACTGGCTGCCGTCAAGATCTTCGACGCGGCGGTCTACGGGGAAATCGGCATCGCCTCGGCCACGACGATGAAACTGGTCCTGATCGTCATGATCTGCATGATGATCCTGAATTACATCAGCAATAAGACCCGACTTGGCAGCGGCATCGCAAAGAAACCTGCATGAAAAAGAAAGAGGTCGCCGGATATATGGACAGCAAAGAGAATGAAAAACCGATGTTGATTCTGAGGGATATCCACAAGTTCTATGGAACGAACGAGGTTCTCAAGGGGGTATCGCTGGAGGTCAAAAAGGGCGAGCTGGTCACGTTCGTGGGCCCCAGCGGCTGTGGAAAAACAACGCTGCTGCGCCTGATCGGCGGCTTCACCGATATCAGTTCGGGGGACATCATCCTCGACGGCCAGAGGATAAACGATCTCCCTCCCAACCTGAGGGACACGCGGATCTGTTTTCAGAACTACGCGCTGTTTCCCCACATGACCGTGGCGGAGAACGTCGGCTACGGATTGAAGATCAACAAGTGGCCCAAGGACAAGACCGCTGCGAGGGTAAGGGAACTTCTCGAAATGGTCGAACTGGAGGCATTCGGAGACCGGATGATCGACAAGCTCTCCGGCGGTCAGCAGCAGCGCGTCGCGTTTGCGCGGGCGCTCAGCCTCGAACCGAAGGTGCTGCTGCTCGACGAGCCCCTCTCCAACCTCGACGCGAACCTGAGGCTCGTGATGCGCGAGGAGATCCGCAAACTCCAGGAGAGGCTGCACATTACGACGGTCTTCGTGACCCATGACCAGTTCGAGGCGATGGCCATTTCCGACCGGCTGGTCGTCATGAAGGACGGTCGGATCGAACAGGTGGGAAGCCCGATCGAGATCTACGAGAAACCGGCGAATGAGTTTATCGCAGGATTCGTCGGTTATGTCAATTTCATGGACGGCCGGATCGCCTCCATCGACGAAAAAACACGCGATGCCGTCATCGCTACGGAATACGGAAAGATCGCAATCACGCTGGGACAGGATGATGTCAAAACCGGCGATGAGGTGCTCATGGTCATCCGGCCGGAGAGCGTGAACATTCTATTGGACTGCGGCGGTAACCGTCAGAATGTCCTCTGCGGGAGCCTTAAATCATATATGTATGCCGGCTCCATTGCAAAATGCACGGTGACGATCGGTGACAGGACCATGATCATCGACCAGTACAACCCGCGGGATGCGCAGCATTTCAAACACGCCGAACAGGTTGAAGTGGAGATTCCCCGCAGCGTCCATCTGCTGAAAAAGAAAAAATAGCGCGATCCGAAGCGAAACAAAAAGAGGCCGGTTGCCTCACCGTCTTATTTTCCATCCACTCAGCCAGCGGGGAAAGCAAACAGTAACCCTCAAAAGGAAGGGTGAAAGCGATTATGGTTTCAAAGATCCGATGATTTCGAGAAATTCCCGCGGGGTGACGATTTTGATTTCCTGGTATTGGCGAACAGCGACCAGCGCCTTGTCACCGGAAACGACATATCCGGCCTTCAGGGCTATGGCGCAGGCGATGAATTTGTCGTCGTCCGGATCGCTAACGACGTGAACTTCCGGCGTCCTGGTCGTGAAGACGATGTGGAAGCCGGTGGCGAACAGCTTAAGCAATTCGTCCAGCTCCGGCGTGTTCTAAAGTCCCAGGCGCCGGAGGACTTCGATGTATTCATCGAAGATGTCCCGTGAAAGGCAGAAAGTCAGGCGGCCTTCCTTCCATAAATCGATGATGGATCTCGGGTTTCCGCCGAAGAAGGAGGAGATGAACACATTGGTATCCAGGACGATCCTCATGCCTTGCTCCGTCTCACCTCTTGAATGGTCTCGGAAATCCGGTCGGCCGTGATGCCCTGCGTTTCCAACCGCGCTCCGATTCTTTCCCATAGGCCGTCGACATAGGCGGCGATATCGCGGCTGGATATGTATTCCTCCAGCAACTCCCGGACGACGTCGCTGGTTGTTTTCCCCTCCGCCCGTGCAAAGCGGTTTACTTTGT
>JAPLJX010000126.1 GCA_026388375.1 Deltaproteobacteria bacterium | reverse complement strand
CCAATGAGTATGCCCGGGATGATGGCGCCGGCAAACATTGCGGCCACGGAGGTATTGGTCATGGCGCCATACACCACCATCACGATGCTGGGAGGAATGATGGGTCCCATGATTGACGAACCTGCGACGACCGCCGCCGCATAACTCCTCGTATATCCCTCTTTTTCCATGCTGGGGATGAATATCGTCCCCAGCGCGGAGACATCGGCCACGGCCGCCCCTGTGATCCCGGCAAAGATCATGCTGGCGACAATGTTGACATACGCCAGCCCCCCCCGAAATCTACCCACGAGGATATTGGTAAAATCAATCAGTTTCTTGGTGACGCCGGCCTGGTTCATCGCCTCGCCGGCCACCATGAAAAACGGGATGGCCATGGAACCCGCTGATGATAATCCAGATGGAGGCCGTCGCCCCGATGGCGATCACCACCGGTAACCCGATGAACATGAGAAGGATCATCAGAACCAAATAGAGAATCAACTCCATGAGCCACAACTCCTTTTTCCCAGAGAGGCGTTCATTTTTTCAGGGGATGGATCAAAAACAGAACAAACAGCAACCCCGCACCGACCGGAACCGCCAAATAGATCCAGACATAGGAGATCTCCAGGGAGGGAGCTTCCATCTGCGTCCCGAGAATGCACAGATTCACGCCATAGGCGGTCAATAGGCCGGTAAAAAACAGTGACAGCAGCCTGTTGACCACCCGGACAACCCTTCTGACGTAGGCGGGGAAGCGGTTGACGAAGGTCTCGATGGAAATCAGGTAGCCATTCAGATACGACAGACTCACCCCGAGCAGGACGCCCCAGATCATCAGATACCGGGCGGCCTCCTCCGTCCATGACAGGGAATTGTTGAAGACATAGCGGGATACGATCTGCGCCAGGACGATCAGCAATAGGGTTGCCAGAATCCCCGAAGTGATCCAATCCAACACCTTTTCATACTTCTCAATCAGCTTGTTAATGGCGGACCTCCTGATTGTGCGGGGCATCGGGAAGGGAATGCTCCTCCCCGATGCCCCGCCTTTTATTATGGGGTATAACCCAGTTCCTTCAGGGAAACCTCTGAGGCCTTCAACAAATCATCGACCAGTTTGTCGCCGACCTGCTCGCGGATGAACTTCAGGACCGGCTTTTGTGTGGCATTCCGGAAAAGCGCAATCTCTGCCAGCGAGGGGTCATTCATAAAGCGCCATGCCTCCCTTCCTGAAATCTCCCAGCAGGGTAGAGCGCTGGATACGAGTCATCCGACGGGCTGTTTCGCTGGCGACGAGGGCGCCCTCCTGAATGATCACCTGGTATGCGGTGGGCTGCTGGTTGAACCATTTTGCGCTAATCGGAAAGATATGGTTGGAATAGACGTGCCTGTCGAGGGTCAGATACTTCTGGACCTCGTTGATGTGGCCCAGGGAGATCGTGGGAACCGAATTTTCCTGCCCGTCCACGACGTTCATTTGTAAAGCACCTGAATCCGCCGTTATCCCAGATGGTCAATACCTTGATGCCGGTTTTCTTTTCAAAATCATCCCAGAGTTTCGCGCCGAACGGTGAACGGATGTCCAGCGTGTATTGGGCGTGGTCCTCGGAGACGAACAGGTAGGGGATGGCCAGTATCTGGATAGGCTTGTAATAGGGGGCCATGTGGCCTTCGGCGATGGACATGGAGGCTTCGATGCTTCCCATCTGGATCTGTTTCAACATCTGGGCGGAATCCCCGAGCTGCCCTCCCGGCGTGATCTTGACGGAAATTTTTCCCGCAGATGCCTCTTCCACGTATTTTTTGAAGTCCAAGGCGGCGGCGTGGATGAAATTCCGCGGATCCGGCGTTTCCGGATGGGCAAGCGTCATGGTCACCGGGTTTTCATTTTTGAGCAGTTTGGTGACGGGTTCGGAGGCCAGGACGGTCGAGGACAATGACGCAAGAAAGAGAAACAACGCAATAAAACTAATTTTTTTCATCATCTTCAGTTCTCCTTTTCAAGTTAAGGTGGGATAGGATCAGACCACAGATGACGACCCTCGAAATGGCCATTTGAAGGATCGCTCTCCCCCATTGCCGATGTTCAAGACGATTGATAAGAACTTCCTTTTGCACGGTTGGAGTATATGAAGAACGGTTTTGTGTCAATTGAATTTTGACCACCGAAATATTGTGTCGAGATAGGGATCGATTCTCGCCGTGCGGGCACGACGATTTGAGGACCGGTGGTGATGTCGAGTTAGGTGATTAGGCGATCCCGGCAGGTTTTTCGGGGAAATTTGGGCAGACGTCGCCGAACACCTGAGTTAATTTGTCGTTATAGGACTATATATGCCTTCCAGGGATAATCAGGATCGCCGTAGGCGGCATGGTCGGGGAAGATGGTATGAGAGGAGCCACCCACCGTGTATTCACTCACGTACCTGCGGGGCCGGGGATTCCTGGATTTCGGCGGTCGGATCAGGCGTTCAGGGTCTTGTCCACGACCTCGGCAATTTCCCGGCAGCGGCGTTCCGTCTCTTCCGGTGTCGGGCCTTCGACCATCACCCGGCACATGTTCTGTGTTCCCGAATACCGGACCAGCACCCGGCCCTGACTCCCCAGTTGCTTTTCTGTGTCCCGGATGGCCGTCATGATCTCCGGCACCGTTTCGATCTCCGGGCGCGACTTGACGTTCACGTTGATCAGCATCTGCGGAAAGACCTTCATGATCTTTGCGAGTTCGGACAAGGGTTTCCCCTCTTTCTTCATCGCCCCGTCGCCGACCCCGGTCATGACGGAGTCGATTCCCAGTGATTCAAAGGCGAGACCGAGGCCGATGTTGCTCATGACCGTTCGGACGACCAGGTTGTTCGTAAGCAGTCCCTGCTTTTTCAGGGAGGCGGCACAGATCGCGAGCATCCGGTCGCCGGTCATGACCGCACCCGTCTCGTCCACGGCAATCATGCGATCGCCGTCTCCGTCGAAGGCAAATCCAACGTCCGCCTTCGCCTTCCGAACCTCCTTTGCCAGGACTTCGGGATGCTGGGAGCCACATTGAAGGTTGATGTTCTTGCCGTTCGGTTCGTCGAAGAGGGTGGTCACCTCGGCGCCCAATTCCATGAAGGTCTCCGGAGCAACCCGGTAGGTGGCGCCGTTGGAACAGTCCAGGACGATCCGCGTTCCCTCCAGGGAGCATTCCTTGGGGAAGGCGTGCTTCAGAAAGACGATGTAGCGCCCCCGGGCGTCCTCCATGCGGTAGGCCTTGCCCAGTTCGGAGGGAGACGGATGGAGGGTGTGCAGGTTGTTTGCAAAGACGATCTCCTCGATGGCCGTCTCCGTCTCATCGGGTAGCTTAAATCCCTCGCTTCCGAAGATCTTGATCCCGTTGTCCTGGAAGGGGTTGTGGGAGGCGGAGATGACGATGCCGGCATCGGCCCTCATGCTGCCGGTCAGGAAGGCGATCCCCGGTGTGGGAAGGACCCCCACCATGATCGCATGGACCCCCATCGAACAGATCCCGGAGACAAGCGCATTTTCCAGCATGTATCCAGAGATACGGGTGTCTTTGCCGATGATGATCTTGGGAACATGGCCCCTTTTCTTGAAAAGATGCGCGGTGGCGCGGCCGATGTTCATGGCCATTTCCGCCGTCATGGGGTGCTCGTTCGCCACCCCCCGAATGCCGTCGGTACCGAATAGTTTACCCATGCATCTCCTTTAATAGACAGAGCCCGATTCGGCTGTGCCGCCCGTTTTGTCGAAGAAATTCCCCTTGCTATACCGGGGTGCTTGTGTTAGCGTCACTGACGCCGGAAGCTTATACAATACGTGCAGTTAATTTGCAATCAAAAGCTTCCCGGGTCGTTTTAGGGTGAACCCTTGGATCGTTTCCCATGACCTCCCAGGGGTTGTCTGTTTTCTGTCCATCGGTACGGATGACTCCGGCCGGCTCGATTCATGGGGGATGGGCGAAGCCGGATTGAAAAAAGAGAGAAGAGGAGGAAGATTATGGATAAGAAGGTAACCGTCGTCGGCGCAGGGAATGTAGGCGCGACTGCGGCGCAGCGTCTCTGCGAAAAAGCGTTGTGCGATGTGGTGCTCGTGGATATTATCGAAGGCGTGCCGCAGGGCAAAGCCCTCGATCTGACGGAGGCGGCGCCCGTCGAGAAGCACGACGCCCATCTCATCGGCCCCAACAGCTATGAACACACCA
>JAPLJX010000162.1 GCA_026388375.1 Deltaproteobacteria bacterium | reverse complement strand
GTGCTGGGTTTTGGACATGATGCCCATTTTCCACAGTTCGGTATTGAGGTCGTTCATGTAATCGGAGACCCTGTCTTTAATGGCACCGAAATACTGGTCCTCAAGTTCCTGGCCCTTAGGCGCCGGTGCGCCGAAGATCGTTCGCCCTGTCAGCATAAGGTCGATCCGGTCCAGATAGAATTCTTTGTCCACCAAAAAATACTCCTGTTCAGGACCCACGGTAGAAGTCACCTTCGTTGAGGTCGAATTACCCAGCGCTCTTAGAACCCGCAGGGCCTGCTTCGACACCGCCTTCATGGACCGAAGCAAAGGGGTCTTTTTATCGAGGGCTTCGCCTTTGTACGAAACGAAGGCGGTGGGAATCGTCAGGGTTACGTTTCCGGCTTCGTCGGTCTTCAGGATTGCGGGCGAGGTGCAATCCCAGGCCGTATAGCCTCTCGCCTCAAAGGTGCTGCGCAGACCGCCGCTTGGAAAAGACGATGCGTCCGGCTCACCCTGAATCAACTGCTTGCCGGAAAACTCCACAACGATTCCACCGTCAGCCGTCGATGATATGAATGAATCATGTTTTTCCGCGGTTATCCCTGTCAATGGCTGAAACCAGTGCGTATAGTGGGTCGCTCCTTTTTCGAGCGCCCAATCCTTCATCGCATCTGCGACCACGTCGGCCACATCGGGCCGTAACGGTATATCCTTTTCAATCGTTTCCCTCAGAGCCAGGTAAATCTGCCTGGGGAGCCTCTCTTGCATAACCTTATCGCTGAAAACATTCGATCCAAAAACTTCAGTAAGATCCATGACTTTCTCCTTTTATTAAAAAAATATACGCTGTAGTTCAGGCTTGCAATGATGCCTCTCTTCTGAAATTCACTTCATCGTAGCTTCCTCAAACAGGGTCGAGCCTTGATTCAGTGCGAATACCTTGCCTACTGGAATCCATTCCCGTTCCCTAGCCGCCCGACCTTTTCGAGAAGCATCTTAAATAAAGCAATCCCTGTGCCAAAAGCGCCCTACTCCAGAGGATCGTTTTCGATCAGAAGCCAGATCCCGCAGGGACAGGCCCCCGCGCAGAAACCGCAACCGATGCAACGGTCCGAATCGACGACATATTCGTAAGCACCCCCTTCTCCCTCCTTCCGGGAGATTGCGTTCTGCGGACAGAGGGTCTCGCAGAGACCGCAGTCGCGACAGGCGCCGCAGGAGGCGCAACCGGCGGCGCAGGATATGGCGTCCTCGAAACGAGGCAGACGCGGATCGTAGTACTCGAGTTTCACCCGTTCCGGATCGATGGCCGGGAGTTGGTCGTAGGTTTCCTCGCGTCCCCGGAGCATATCATCGATCGCGCGGGCCGCTGCCCGACCGGCGCCGATCGCCTCGGTGAGCAGCCCCAGGCGGACGGCGTCGCCAATGGCAAACACCTTCGGATCGCTCGTGCGAAACTTTTCGTCGACGACGATGAACCCTCTTTCGGTTTTGATCTCCGCCGGGAGAAATCCGAGATCGGGCTGATCGCCGACAGCCATGATCACCGTATCCGCCGGAAGAACCTCGCCCTCCTTGAGCTCCACGGCCGTCGGCGTAATGACCTTCGTGAAGCGGGGCCAGAGAAACTTTGCCCCGGCGGCCTCCGCGTGTTTCCGTTCCACACCGGAGGAGGCCGGCGGCTGGATGTCGATCAGCGTGACGGATTCGGCGCCGAGCCGGAAAGCCTCCGTGGCGGCGTCGCAACCGACGTTCCCCGCCCCGATGATGACGACATTCTTCCCCACCTTCGCCTGATCAAGCTTGCTTTCACGGAGGAAATCGAGGGCGGCGACCGCCCGCTCATGACCGGGAAAGGGGATAATCCGCGCCTTCTGCGCCCCCACGGCGATCACGACGGCATCGAATTTCTCATACAGTTTTCCGAACTCCTCTTCGGTCAGCGGGTGCTTCAGGGTTTTGCGGGGGATCTCCCCCTCCAGGCGCTTCAGCTCATGGTCCAGAACCTCGTCCGGAATCCGGTCCCGGGGGATCGTCGCCGTGATCTTCCCCCCGAGGCGTTTGCGAACGTCGTGGATGACGGGTTCATGGCCCTGCATCCGGAGCTGCCAGGCGACCGACAATCCCGCCGCCCCTCCGCCGATGACGGCGATTTTCCATCCGGTGGCCGGCCCCGGCGCCGGGACGACCGCCTGGAGGCTGGCCCGGCCGAGGAGCGTCACATCGACCGCTGGAAGGTCGGCCTTTTGACGGGTGCAGCTCTGCATGCAGAGATTGGGACACAGGTAGCCGCAGACCGTGGCCGGGAAGGGGGTGTACGCGAGCGCCAGATCCACGGCTTCCTGCATCTTTCCGTTGCGGATCAGTTCCCACCGCTTCCGGACGGGGATCCCCGTCGGGCAATGGGCCTGACACGGGGGCAGATATTTCTCGTTCTCCCACAGGGGGACAAAGCGTCGCATCACGCCCGTCGTGATCACCGGTACGGGACCGCGCTCCTGAACGGACAGATCTCCGATCATCCCGCCCATCCCCAGTTCCCGGTCCCAGACCTCCTGGTGAAAACGGTGGATGTTCCGGTCCGACGCACCGGCCTTTTCATGGGGTTTTCGGGCTACAAGAAGCTGCCAGGCGCCGCGGTCCGCCATCAGCTCGGAAAGGAGAACCGGCCGGCCGATCGCCTCCAGATATTCCGCCATGTTCGCCGTCAGCCAACGCCACTCGTCGTCGTCGGGAACGGTCAGCCGCGCGTCTTTCCCGCTGAATCCCTGGTGGGGTCCGCGGAAGAAGATCTTTCCCCCGACCATCCCGACGCAGGGGCGGTAACCGAGGACGTTTTCCATCTGTTGCGTTTCATGGCCGCAGATCACCGCTACGCCGCCGGCCATGAACTCGGCGAAGGAATCGCCGACGCCCCCCAGAACCCAGAGCTCTGGGGGTTCGAAACGGGGGTTGTGCTTCGTCATCGTCATCCCGCGCGCCCCGATATCCCCCGCGACATAGATCTTCCCCTGGGCCATCGCATTGCCCACGCCGTTTGTGGCATTGCCGCGGATGGTGATTCGGGCGCCCGCATTGAGCCAGCCCACATCGTCGGAGGCGGGCCCGACCACATCGATCAGCGTGTTCGGGAAACCCATTGCGCCGACCCGCTGTCCCGACGTCCCCAGAATCCGGATGGAGATGGGCTCATTCCCCGCCCGCCAGAGACGTCCGCCGAGGCCGTGCTGGCCCTGGGCGATGATCTCGATATTCCGGTGTCCGTCGGCGACGGCCTTCTGGATGCGCTCCTCAAGAACACGCGAATCAACCCGGGCGCCCTTTTCGGACCCGGGGATGATGATGGTTGGTTTTTGAGACATGACCTCTCCTTTATCGATATCAGCCGCGGCTTCTTATCCCCGCCTCCGCTGAATCATCTACAGAACATACCGGATGCCGAGGCGATCCGCCGCATCGCGATCGGAAATTCCGAGCGCATCGGACATGCCGATCGGCAGCGAAGTGGAACGGCCGAGCGGCGCCACAATCTTCTTCAATTCCGTATCGAAACTGACCACGACGTCGACGAGGCGTTCGGCCACCTTTTCCGGATCGAGCCGCCGGTAGAGGCGCGGATCCTGGGAGGTGATCCCTTTCGGACAGAGTCCGATGTTGCAGATGTTGCAGCGGTCCGCCTCCGAGCCTCGCCGCAAGGTTTCCGTTCTTACCCACACCGCCGCCTGCGAAGATCGGGATTTCGTTCTGTTTGCCGATTTTCACCAGGTCGAGATAGGCGTCGCGGACGATCCCCGCGATGGGATGCCCCATATGGTCCATGGAGACGTTGTAGGCCGCCCCCGTGCCGCCGTCCTCGCCGTCCATCACCAGCGCCGCCGCATAGGGATTCCGGGTCAGGTTGTTCAGGACCGCGAGCGCCGTGGAGGTCGCGGAGATCTTTGGGTAGACCGGTACGCGGAAGCCCCAGGCCATCGACATGGACTGGATCATCTTCGCGACCGCCTCCTCGATGGAGTATTTCGTCTGGTGGGTGGGCGGGCTGGGAAGGTTCACCCCCGTGGGCACGCCCCGGATCGCAGCGATCAGCTTGTTGACCTTATACCACATCAGCAGTCCGCCATCACCCGGCTTCGCCCCCTGGCCGTATTTGATCTCGATCGCGCAGGGGTCCTCCTTCATCTCGGGCAGGGCGTGGATGATCTCATCCCATCCGAAGTAGCCGCTCGCGATCTGGAGGATGATGTACTTGAGAAACCGCGACCGGAGCAGCCGGGGCGGGCAGCCGCCTTCGCCGGTGGCAAAGCGGACCGGCATGCCCAGCTCCTCGTTCAGATAGGCTACCCCCATCTGGCCCGGAGCGCCTCCTCCGGCGGGAGGATCCGTCCCAGCAGCGTCCGGAGCTCGAATTCGTGGCGTCCGGCGTCCAGGGCGGGGTCGGTCAGCATCGAGATGCGGACGAACTTGATGCTGTCGAGGAGGCTTTCCCGCGCGTTCCGACGTCCGCCGCGTCGCCTCGGTATCCCCCCCTGGTTGATGTGGAAGCGGAGCTTGTCGGGTTCGTCATTGTGGATCGGCATGATCGCGTGGTTGGGGCAAACCATGTCGCACATCCCGCAGCCGATGCAGGCATGGGCGACATCCGTCCGCTGGCGGACGCCGTGGTAGACGCCGAATACATTGCCGGGCTTTTCCGTGAGCCCCAGGGCGATCTGGAGGACCCTTTTCCGATGCACCCCCAACTCAATCGCCTGCACGGGGCAGACCGCCGTGCAGCGGCCGCAGAGTGTGCACTTCTCCTTGCTCCAGAGGAGCTGCCAGGGCAGATCCTTCGTGCTTAGTGTAGACGGCTTAAGCTGTCCATCTGGCTCCATCGCCCAACCTCCTGACGTTCCGGTCCGACAAAGACCGTATCATATTTCATCGGTTGAAAATCCCGGCTCTTGTCGCGCGCAGGGATCGCGGCGTCCAGCCCGCACATCTCCGAGGAGAAGGCGAACATGCCGGGATTGCCGCCCACCACGCCGGGACGAAGTTTTTTGCTGTCCTGCAGCATGAAGAGGGTCTTGTCGGGCAGGCAGCCCATGACGCAGTTCGGCCCGTCGATGATCAGCGGCCGGCAACTCTGCTTCAGCATCCGGAGCCACGGGCCGTTCGGGTGGTTCGCCAGCTCGCCGTCCTTGAGCGGCGTGATGATGTGCTTGTACGTCTCGAGATCGAGGTTCAGGTGCCGGTACGTATAGTGGAGAATATGGGTGAATACCTCGGAGTCCGACTGGTAGCCGACATAGCCCGGCTCCTTGCGCGACATGAGAAACTCCCGGATCGGCACGAAGGCGGTATTCTCGCCGTTGGTCATCGTGGCCATCCCCTGGATGAAAAAAGGGTGGCAGGCGTAGATGTCGATCGCGTAGTTCGTGTTCTGCCGGCCCTGGGCGAGGATCGTCCGAGCCTGGAGCTCCTTGCGGTTCAGACCGAGGTAATCCGCCACGGTCATCGGGTCGCCGACCTCCTTGATCATGATCACGTCCGGCCAGAAGCTGAAGACCATCATGGAACCGTCCTTTTCCCCCATCTCGCGGAGCTGGAGACGGCACATCATCAGGCGACGCTGGACCTCCTCCTCGGGCAGGTTCTCCCAGTCCGGGGGGTATTCATAGACGCGGATCAGGTAGTTGTCCCGCCGGGGGGTCCCCGCGGGGGGGCGCTTCATCGGCCGGAAAGAAAGCTTGTATTTGGTCATGAAATCCATATCCATCGTGTACCGGGCGAGGGCCTTGATCCCCGTGTTGGAGAAGATCCCGGAGAGGATCGGTCCGCCCCGAAACTGCTCAAAATCCCCGCCAAGATCGGTCAGGAAGAGCCCCACGCCCGATCCGTCATGACCCTCCTTCATGACATCGAGGGCGCGGATCGCGACCATCGGGGAGAGGGGGTCCTTGCTCGTAATGGAAAACAATCTGCACATAATCATCCATCCTTTCTATCCATCAAAATCCGATCGATTTTTTCGGAATCCTTGGGTCTTCGCCAAGACGACGGCCGGGAACTGAAAAAGTCTGAGAGTTTTATTAGAGCCAAAACCGTGCCATATTCCGGAAACGGCAAGGATCATGGCCGTTAAAATGCGTTGTGATTCCGGGAGGACTTTTCTGCCATCCCCCGCGAGGAGGGAAAAGGTCGGGGATAACGACACAAAATTGTCTTATTGTCAAAAAAAAGAACAAAAATGTAGCATCTTTTTTATTCTTCCTTCATGCCGGAGCGCGGGGCATCCGTCGTTTTCGTGCGGTACGGCTTGGGATCAATCCCCATCTTCTGGATCCGGTACTGGATGATCCGCTTCGTTGTCCCGAGAAGCTTCGCCGCCCGGGTCTGGTTCCCCCGGGTCTCCCGGAGGGCATTTGTGATGAGTTCCCGCTCCTGCGCTTCGACGACGGCGGTCAGCCTGCCCTGTTCTTTCCGCTCCATGCCTTTCATCCGGAGCGGCAGGGAGGGGGGTAGATGCACCGGCTCGATCGTCTCCCCGGGCGCAAGGAGAATCGCCCGTTCGATGCAGTTCTCCAGTTCCCGGACGTTGCCCGGCCAATGGTAGGCGAGCAGGATGTCCGACACGGCAGGCGAGATCTTTTTGAGCGGCTTCCCCATCTCCCGGGTGTATTTCAGCACAAAGTGGTCGGCGAGGAGGAGGATGTCGCTCCCCCGCTCGCGCAGCGGCGGCAGGTAGAGCGGAAAAACGTTCAGACGGTAAAAAAGGTCGGCCCGGAACCGTCCCGAGGCGAGATCCTGCTCGAGGTTGCGATTCGTCGCGGCGATGATCCGGACATCGACGCGGACCACGCGGGAGGAACCGAGGGGCT
Organism: Deltaproteobacteria bacterium; assembly: GCA_026388375.1. GTDB lineage: Bacteria > Desulfobacterota > Syntrophia > Syntrophales > UBA5619 > UBA5619. The sequence goes on along the minus strand of JAPLJX010000162.1, from coordinate 14,995 downwards.
GGAACTGTTTTTCCTGGAGCACCCGGAGCAACTTGGACTGGGCCGCCGCGGAGAGCTCCCCGACCTCATCCAGAAAAATCGTCCCCCCGTGAGCCTCTTCGAAACGTCCACGCCGCTGGTGGATGGCGCCGGTGAAGGCCCCTCGTTCGTGGCCGAAAAGCTCGCTTTCGATCAGCGTGTCGGGAATGGCCGCGCAGTTGACCTGGACAAGCGGCCCTTTGAGGCGGGGGCTGTTTTTATGGATCGCGCGCGCGACCAGTTCCTTGCCCGTCCCCGTCTCCCCGTTGATCAGGACCGTCGTATTGGAATCGGCCACCTGGGCAACCATGCCGAAAAGAGTCTGCATCACGCCAGAATGGCCGATGATCTCCGCCGACGGTGTCCGGGAACGGCCGAGGAGATGGCGGAGGCGCCGGTTCTCCTCTTCGACGGCGCGGCTGTGGACCGCCTTGGCGAGCAGCTCGGCAACCGAGGAGAGCATCGCGAGCTCCCGGTCCAGGTTCTCCACCTGCCGGGCGACCTTGTCCGCCGACAGCACCCCGACGACGCGGGCGTCGTAGATGATCGGCACGCAGAGAAAGGACAGCTCCGCACGGTTCAGAAAACGGCGTGCGCCGGTCCGATCCAGAAAATGGGCCTCCTTCCCGAGATTCGCGAAGGCCATCGGCCGGCCCGTCTGCGCAACCTTGCCGGTGATTCCTTCACCCGGCTGGTAGGTCACATCCAGTCCCTGGATGTTGACGTTGTGCGCGACATCGAGCCACGCTTCTCCCGTCTCGCGATCGATAAGGGAGATCATCCCCCGCTCCATCCCCAGCCGGTCGCTCATCTCCCGCAAGGCCTGTTCGATCTGATCGCGCAGTTCACCCGGCTGCGCCAGAATCTTTGCGACGGCGTGCAACGCGGCCAGTTCTTCGAAGTTATGGATGCTGATCTCTTCTCCTCCGGATGTGCCGACCTCCGACGGTCGCCAGATCGATGAAGTCATGGCGGAACCCCTCTTCCCGCAATTCATTCCCCTTCCGAAACATTCGACCCTTCCGATGCGTTCCATCATCCACGGGTGGCGCCTGACAGACCCTTGCGGGAATATCAAATGGTTGCGTTGTCGCGGAACACCGGTGGATGAGATTACCACTGTTCCAATGAAATATGCAATGCGCTTTGAACTGACAGGACGGACCGGTTTTGGGGTTTTTCGGGGTCGTACTTTATGATTTGAGAAAGTATTCCTGTATCCGTTGGTTCCGGCACGTCACGGAGTCGGCCTTGCATATCATAATTGTCGGGGAAATAAAATCAATGAATAAGGAAATCGATACTTTCTTGAAGGGCGACGTTTTACCGATAGCAGGAAGGCCTGCACTTTTTCCGTGAGCGGGAAAATTTACGGTTTAGCCCTGCTCATTTCAAACCGGATTCAGCGATCTGTCCCGATCATCCCACTGCTCGCTTTGTATTTGAACGGTGAATATGAAGAAGGGGCACCGGTCAGCGCAGCTCGGCACGCATCTCTACGGTCACGTGCCCCCCCCTCCAACAGTCATACCCCACATCGAAGCAGCCTGTGGGTTTGAACCTCCATTATGACCCTGACCGTTCATGTGGTTTTCGAAGAAGGTTTTGATAAGCAGGGTGAGGCTCCGCCATGCTTTTAAATCATCGATACTCAGGAGTGCGCGGTAACTAACCCGAATTCATAAACAGGTGTTTGGATCACCTTGACCGGCTTTTTTTGTCCCCAGATGATCTTCTGAATATTTTCAACCGTCTCCGGAGCAAAATACTGTTCCCCCGTCTCCAGACACACCCGAGCCGGCACATGCTCTACGATGTAGAATTTCCCATCCATTTCCAGTGTATACGTCACGTGCTGCTCGCTGTATGTTTCCCTGATTGCGCTTCCCATCGTTACTTCCTCCTGATCTTATAGTCGATCCACAGGTCTTTATCAGGTTCATAAACCGTTATGATTTTAACCAGCGGCCGGTCGGGGTAGCTGCACTGGATATGCAGAGGACGACCTGCTTCTGTAACACCGAATAGCAGGCAGCTCGGGCCGTACTTGTCATCCGGATAATCCTCAATGATCAGGCTTTGTGACGCGATAACCTCAGAGACCTCATGGACGGCAATGCGTCGCTTGATGGTCTGATCAACCGCATGCCTTGAATATTCATACTGTCCGGCAGCGACCTTCCGTTTGATGTCATCGATCATGGAATCAATTTCCCTAATATATATATTTGTATCAGCAATCGGTTAATTTGTCAAACTTGCATCAAATTCTATGATCTTCCCGTATCACAACCCTGCTTCCCCCATGGATGCTTGCACCCCAGTTCTTGGGGGCCTTGATCGATTTCAGTCGATCGAGTTCGCCGATGCTCTTGAGTCTCTGGTAGATGAGCTGCCATGCGCAGGGCCGATCGGCTCTTGCCTCGCACCGGTCTTCCCGCGAACCGCTGCATGGACCGTTCAGCATATGCTTCGCACACCGGGTGACGGGGCAGATGCCGCCGTACTCATGGAGGACGCATTTACCGCAGGCGATGCATTTTTCCGTCCAGGTGGCCCGCTCTTCGAGGATGCCGATGAACGCCGTATCGAGCCCCGCGTATACCGGCTTGTCATACCGTTCGGCAATCGCCTGGACCCCGGCGCCGCATCCCAACGAAAGGACGACATCGTTTCTTTTGATCGCATCCGCCGCTTTTTCGATGAAAACGTTATCGCACTGCCGTTCAATCGTCAGCTCTTCAACCGCGAACGCAAGGTTCTTCAGCCTCGAGGATATACGCAGCGCCGATGCGTTGATGCTGACTTCGCGCTCTCCCCCGGCCAGGCAGACCGTGACGCATGTGCCGCAGCCCAGCACGAGGATCTTCTTTTGGCCTTTCAGTATATCGACGAGTTCGGGGATGCTTTTCCTTTGTGCTACTATCATGTCCTAATCTCCACATTCTTTGATGGGTTGACGTTCTTTAACGGGCTTGGCCCAATGTTTTTCAGGGTGGCCAGCATCTCATGGATGTGATCGACAAAAGGCCTGGCCTGTGCCGCCGATATGTTGATCATGCGGATCCGCTCCTCCTCCAGCCCGCTCTCGGAAAGGAATTTCCGCGTATAGCCGACCCTGCCCCTGGCCAGAAGATTGCCCTCCGTAAAATGGCAACCGCCTTCCAGGCATCCCGCGACAAGAATTCCATCGGCGCCCCTTTCGAAGGCCTTCATAAAAAACTCCACCTCCAGCCTGCCCGTACAGGGTGTTCGGATGATGCGCACATTCGGGGGATATTGCAGTCTCATGGAACCTGCCAGATCTGCGGCGGAATAGGAGCAGTACTGGCAGCAGAATGCAATAAGCAGTGGTTCAAAACTTTCGTTACTCATAGAATGCCTCTATCCATCTTCAATTACAGTCGACAGTCAAATGGTGCTCCAACAGGCTATCCAGCATCATGTTAAACTGCCTGGACTCAAAATGGTTGAGTTGAATCGCACAGGCGGGACATTCGGAAGCGCAAATGCCGCAGCCCATGCATTTCGCCGCCGTAATCTCCCCCTTGTTGTCAACGTTCGCAAAAGGCGCGCCGTAGGGGCAAGCGTGAACGCAGGTCATGCAGGAGATACATTTGTCCTGATTGACCTCCGAGACCTGGGCGCCGACATCCAGATGCGTCTTGGAGAGCACAGTCGCCGCCCGCGAAGCGGCGGCGCGGGCCTGGGAAATATTTTCATCAATCATCTTGGGTGAATGGGCCAGGCCGCACAGGTATATTCCTTCGGTGGCGAAATCTACGGGACGGAGCTTCACATGGGCTTCTAAAAAGAAGCCATCGGCATTAAGCTGCAGTTTGAGCATGTCCGATAGTTGCCTGTTGCCGGCCGGCGCACTGATTCCGGTGCTCAGGATGACATGATCGGCTTCAATTTCCACCCGGTCGTTGACATCGGGGCTGTCAACCGAAACGAGAAGCCCGTTCTCCCGGGAGACGACCGGCGGTTTTGCTTCCTTCTCTCGGAAACCATAGGTCCTGATATCGCGGTAAAGAATATAAATATGGGCATCCGGATTTCTCTTCTTGATAGCCAGGGCGTTCTTCACCGCCATGGAACAGCAGATGCGGCTGCAATAGGGATGCTCATCATTCCGGGAGCCGACGCACTGGATCATGACGATGTTTTTGGAGCCGCCGTCAAATCTGTCCTCATAGAGCAGCTTTTCCAGTTCGATTTGGGTCAGGACATTTTCCGACTCGCCGTAGAGGAATCCGGCGGCTTTCGCAGGCTCCGCCCCGGTGGCCGCGATGATGGCGCCGCAGAAGATGTCGGTTTTGGTGATTTCGCCCTGGCCGTTGCCCTTTCCTTTTTCCGCTATCGTCACTAAAAATTTACCGATATATCCGTCAACTTTAGTCACTTCACTATGGAGATAAACCTTGATGTTTCGGTGATTCTGCGTCCGGTATAGAATATTTGCGGTAAAGAAGTAGGGATCATCGCCCTCCAGTACGGAATGGATGTTCAGAATCTGACCGCCCAAGGTTCCTGATTTTTCGATGAGAGATACTTTGAATCCCTGATCCGCCAGGGAAAGGGCGGCGGTCATGCCGCTCAATCCTCCCCCGATGACCAGACCGTCCTGGTTGATGGCCAGGGATTCTCCGACAAGCGGCTTCAGGAATCTCGCGCGTGCGATGGACATTCTCACGAGTTCAATGGCCTTCATGGTGGCGACATCCGGTTCGGAGGAATGTACCCAGGAACATTGATCCCTGATGTTGGCCAACTCGAAAAGGTAGGGATTCAATCCGGCCTCACGCAGGGTTTCGCGGAAAAGGGGTTCGTGGGTCCGGGGGGTACAGGAGGCGACCACAACCCTGTTGAGCCGGTCTTCTTCGATCCGTTTTTTAATTTCAGAAAGACTCGCGTCCGAACAGGTGTACATGGTGTGCGAGGCGACGACCACATGGGGATCGCCGGAAATGGCCTCGGTCACCTTTTCCACATCCACCGTGGCCGCGATATTGATCCCGCAATGGCAGATAAACACGCCGATCCTCGGTTCGTCATCACCGACATCATGCTCGGGCGGATAGGTCTTTTTCGTGATGAGGGTATTGCGCGCCGAAGCCAAAAGCTCCATGGCCATGGAGGCGGCAGCGCTGGCCTGGGTTACGGTCTCCGGTATGTCCTTGGGTTCCTGGAAGGCGCCGGCTACGAAAACGCCGGGGCTGGATGTCTCCAGGGGAAGAAACCGGCTCGTTTTGCAGAAACCGAACTCATTGAGTTCAATGCCCAGATACGCCATGCTCGCCGAAACGTTGGGTTTGGGATCCAGGCCGACGGCCAGAACAACCAGATCAAAATCGCGCTCCACATGCTTAAAATTCTCATCCACATAGCGAAGCCTGATGTCCATTGATCCCGGAACCTGGATGGCCCTGGAGGGAATACTCTTGATATATTCTATATTTTCCTTGCTTCTGGCGCGTTCGTAATATTGGTCGAAGTCTTTCCCGAAGGCCCTGATATCCATATAAAAAATAGTCGCTTGGAGACCGGCGCTATGTTCACTGGCGACCAGCGCCTGTTTTGTCGTGGCCATGCAGCAGATGGAAGAACAATATTCATTCCCGCATTTGGCGTCACGGGAACCGACACACTGTATCCATGCGATTCTTTTGGCTTCCTTGCCGTCATCCCGGCGGACGACGTGTCCGGCATAGGGGCCGGCGGCCGACAGCATCCGCTCGAACTGCACGCTGGTCAAAACGTTCCGGTACCGGTTGAAACCGTATTCCCCTTTGCGTTTGGCGTCGTATTCTTCGAAGCCCGGCGTGAGGATGACGGAACCGACATCCAGGGTGATCATCTCTTCCTGCATGCCGTGCACCACGGCCTTTTTATCGCAGGCGGCAACGCACTCCATGCATTCGGAACACATGGCGCAATTCAGGCAACGTTCGGCTTCCGCAAGCGCGTCTTCTTCGGAGAGGCCGGATTCAATCTCGCGGAAATTACCGGTCCTCATCTCCGCAGGGAGTTCCGCTGCCTTGGCCCGTTCTTTCTTTTCGACGTGGTCCGTCGAGGGGAGGAGCTCCTCCGGCAGGGGTTTCAGGGTATCGGTAAAACGGTCGGCCCGGAGGTCTTTTCCGTTCAGGTAGCGTTCGATCGACTCGGCGGCCCTTTTCCCTGCGGTAACGGCCTGGATGACGCTCCCCGGTCCGGTTGCGTTTTCGCCGCCGGCAAAGATCCCCTTGACCGACGTTTCGAGCGTCACGGGATCGGCCGTGAAACAGCCCCGCCCGGTCCCCACGCCGCAGTGCTGTAGCAGATCGGGATTGACCGCCTGGCCGATCGCCACGATGATCTGGTCGGCGCTGATCGTTTTCAGATGGTCCTGGTTGTAGGTGGGGCTGAACCGGCGGTTTTCATCGAAGACACGGGTGCATTCCTTCAGCTCGATGCCGATGACAGAGCCGTTGCCGAGAATGCGGTTCGGCCCCCAGCCATTGTTGATCGTGATGCCCTCGGCGAGCGTGGCCGCGATCTCCTCCTTGTAGGCGGGCATTTCATCGCGCGCCTCCAGGGCCACCATCTCGACCTGCTCCGCCCCGAGACGCAGCGCGGTCCGCGCCACATCCACGGCCACATTGCCGCCCCCGATGACCAGGACATGCCTGCCCACACGAGGCTTGTTGTCCTTGTCGCCAGCCTGCCTCAGGAATTCCACGCCGAAATCGACGCCGGATTTGTCTTCGCCGGGAACCCCAAGTTTTCGGCTCACGTGCGCACCGGCGCTGATGAAGACGGCTGCGTTTCCCTTCCGCAGCTCCTCGATCGTTTTATCCCTGCCGATGCGGCAGTTCAGAACGATCTTGACGCCTCTTCGCCGGATGAGCTCCACCTCGTAGGCGAGGATGTCCTTGGGAAGGCGGTAGGGCGGGATCCCCCAGAGGAGCATGCCGCCGGCGCTGCCGGAGGCCTCGTAGACGGTTACGGCAAACCCCCTGCCCGCCAGGTCCCCGGCCGCCGTGAGTCCCGCCGGCCCCGCACCGATGACGGCAATCTTCTGGGCATTCGCCGGGGGGGATTTCTCCTCGGGGAGCGCCAGTTCGCCCGCTTTCACCATGGCGATTTCCTGGTCCACGGCAAACCGCTTGAGCTGCCGTATGGCCAGGGGCGCATCCACGTTGGCACGGGTGCAGGCGCTCTCGCAGGGGGCGGGGCAGACCCGGCCGCAGATCGCGGCCAGGGGGTTTCTCTCCCGGATGAGGTCCGCCGCCTTGACGTACTCCCTCTTCTTGATCAGTTGGATGTACCCCTGGACGTTGATGTTGGCCGGACACTCCATCTTGCACGGGGAATGGCCCAGCTTGAGGATCCTGGGTTTGTTGGGTATCGCCTGTGCGGAATATTTCTGGATGACTTTCCTTTTCCCCAGATCGCGGTTGTATCTGTCGTCGATTTCGACCGGGCAGGCTTTGGTGCAGTCACCGCAATCGTTGCAGATCTTTTCGTCGATATAGCGGGGAGACCTTTTTACATAGGCCTTGAAATTACCCGGCGTGCCTTCCAGCTTCTCGAGCCTGGAGAGCGTAAGGATTTCGATATTGAGATTGCGGGCGCACTCGACCAGCTTGGGGGAGACGATACAGGTCGCACAATCGCCGGTGGGAAAGGTCTTATCCAGATGGGCCATCATTCCGCCGATGGCGGCCGAATTCTCGACCAGATAGACCTTGAAGCCGGAATTGGCCAGATCGAGGGAGGCCTGGACGCCGGCGATGCCCCCTCCCTGCACCAGTACGGCGCCAATTTTTTTCTTCTTACTCTTTTCCATGATTCATGACCTTACCGATGACCGAACATGATTCATCGCCTCTTTCGGCGAAACGATCAACTTGTTGATTCCGAGCGCATCCTCCGACATGCCCAGACACGATCCCATGAGCTGCGAAATGTAAATGATCGGCATGTCGTAACGATGGCCCGTGGTTTTTAAAATATCGTCCTGCCGCATATCCAGGTTGATCTGGCACATGGGGCAAGCAACAGCCATGCATTGGGCTCCGGAATCCCTGGCCATGGCAATGATCGATTCGGAGAGTTTGACGACGAGATCCGGCCGGGTCAGCGTGAGTGAGCCGCCGCAGCATTCAACCTTGTGTGGCCAGTCCAGCCCAACGCCGCCCATGGCGTTGATGAGCCTGTCCATGTAAACGGGATTTTCCGCGTCATCGAACCCCGCGACCTCCGGAGGGCGCACCATGAGGCATCCGTAGTACGAAGCCACCTTCAACCCCCCGAGGGAGTGGGTCAGCGCTTTTTTGAAGGCGTCGAGCCCGATATCCTCGATCACGATTTCCACGAAATGCCGCACCTTGACGGCGCCGTCATAATCCCTCCCCAGGGCGGCTGAAACGATCTCCCGCTTTTTTGAATTCGTGGATATTTCATGGTTGGCGATCTTCATCCTGCTGTATCAGGAGGCGCAACTGACCACCATGTCGAGCCCCATATCCTTCACTTTCAATAGATTTGCGGCGGCAAGCGACAGGGAGAGATCATGATCAACCTGGTGGGCCATGGTGGTGCCGCAGCAAGACCAGGCCTCGGGTTCCGCAAATTCGATCCCCAGCGCGCGGGCTACGGCCACGGTGGACAGGTACAGGTCGCGGGCCGTCGATTCCGCCGAACACCCCGGGAAATAGGCGTATTTCATGTCGGTTTTTTCCTTGTTTTCTCTATGTTGTTGAATATCCGCTTCACCATTTTCCTGTCGGCGCCGTGGGGGGGCAAGAGGGCAATCTTTCCTTGTTTCAGGATCATGGGGAGTTTATCCAGATCCTTTGCGTAAGAGGCCGTACCCGCCTTATACAGAGCCATGGCCCCCAGGTCGTAGGTCCGTCCGAAGGTCTTGATAGTCCCCAAAAGCAGCTTGTTCATCAGGGGCATGTTCCCCTGCGGCTTCGCGGCGCCCCTCGCTTCGGCCATCACGCGCAGGGCATCCATAACTTCGGCCATGTTGATTTCCATGGGGCAGCGGCTGAAACAGGTGGCGCAGGAGGCGCAGACCCAGATGATCTCACTGTCCAGCAGCTCTTCCCCGGCACCCAGTTGCAGCTTTTTGATGATTTCCGAGGGGGACGACGATGTAAAGCCCGACACGGGACATCCGTTCGTGCACCTGATGTCGATTCCCGACAGGGCCTTGACCTGATCGATGATACCTCTGCCGGCGGCCGCTCTTTTGATTTTTATTGGCATATTGTGTATCTCTACTCTTCCGGGTTGTCGGAATAATCCGGGTTTTCAGGACGCCTGAAGCCCCGATCTATTTGGTCGGTGACGCCGGCTTCGCATAGCGGCTCTTCTTCCAGGAATTCTTCATCGAGCAAGTCATCTTCGAGCTCTTCGGCAACTTTCCCGGCGACAAACGGTACGACCTTGCGGTAGACCTGCAGCGGGCTTTGCCTCTGGCCGTTCACTTTCAGGAGGTCTTCGATTTGGATATGGAAGAGCCGCTCATTCTCTTCCAGATAGGGCAGGATGAGCTCCCAGTCTTTTTTCGTAAGCGGGGCAATCATCCCGCCGTTGAGCTGCTGGTCCACCAGGGTCTTGCCGGGGTCGCGGACATAGATGGCTCCGCCCGACGCCAGGGAGAAGATATTGCTGCCCGGATACGGTTCATCCATCAGGATAAGAGAGCCGTCGTCGCCGAATTTCACGCCGTTCAGGACGACGAACCCGCCGCCATTGTGGGGATCGCCCGCCATGAAGGACTCGCCCAGAAAGTCGAGGCAGGTGCCGTTGATGACCACCCTCGGTTTCCCGACGGAGTTGATCAGCGGCCGTCCCGCAGCATTACCCATGACATAGATCTCTCCGCCCTTAGCGCCATAGAGAAATGTCTGCCCGACGTCGCCGTAGATGACCAGTTTCCCCTGCTTGATGATCTGCCCCAACTGGTCCTGGGCGTTGCCGTGGACCGCAATCGTCATCCCGTCGATTCCGGAAGCCAGGTAGTCGCCCGAGCTGCCGTAAACGTCGATGATCACGGCATCGGTCTCGGGCCCGAGGCCGTTGCCGATGTATCGCTGGCCTATGCAGCCGAAGGAGATGAAACGGCGCCATCCCTTCATGTAGGCATCCATCACGAGGGAGGCATCGCTTTGATTCCCTTCCGCGGGAAAGCCGAAAGCGTCAATCACCAAAGCCGTTTCATTATGCATCGGGGCGCGCAGGGCGTTGCGGGTCGCAAAGTCAATCAGCCGGTACCCGTTGCCCGGAGCATCCTGGTCCCGGTCAAGGCGCGGTAATCCTTTTAAAAGCCTGGAGAGTTCGCCTCTCAGGATATGGAGCAGATGGCTTCGCTTCTTTATGCCTGTCGGGTAGCGCAGATCGTTGAGCATGGTCAAGGCCTTGATCGCGATCCCGATCGTGTTTGTATTCCTGGCGTTATCGGTAATCAGTCGGCAGACGGCGCGTATATCGTCATAACCCCATGCGGATATATGGTCGCGAAGATACCGGTACAGAGCCACGGCGTCGCTTTCCGCAAATTCCTTGATCTTTTGTTCGGTATCACGCCCGACTTCATGCTGCAGATAGGTTTCCGATGCAAAATCGTACGGCTCGGTGCCTTTCGGCAGCGAAACCGGTTTGCCGAATTTGTCGGTGCACGTCATCCGCAACCGGCCGGATTCCTGCGTGAGGTTGAAAATAAAAGCGCCTCCGTCGGTATGGCTTCCTCCGCGGGCGTTCCAGTAACGGTCGGCCACGGGACATATGCGGATGTCATCTTTGGAGAGACTCAGCAGCGTCGCATCGATGGCCTGTTTCTCCGAGGCAATGAGCCCGACCTGCACCTCCCCGTCGCAAAAGGCGAAGACCTGGGGACGCAGCATGGCCGTGTCCGTGATGCCCAGAAGCTGGAATTGCTTCTCGGCCACATTGTTCCGAGCGATAATAAAAAACCAGGGCCCGTCCGGGGAGCCGTGGATATGGGTGGCCTGTATGGCCCGGTAGAGTTTTTTCTTCGCTTCCGGAAGGCGGTCAAAGTCCAGCTCGGAGGTCGGCGCCAAGGCCTCGATGATGTGCTCGAGGGAATAATGGTACGTCCGGCTTAAGAGGTCGAACAGCAGGACGGAGACCTCCGTGTCCGTGAGAAACTGCGGCCAGATGTGGCGCTGCAGCAGATGTTCGCAGACGGAATGATAATTGGCGAAATCCCCGTTGTGAACAAGGGCAATGTTGATGCCCGTAAAGGGGTGGGCGCCGGCGGGATGCCATACGCGCCCCTTGGTCGGGAAACGCTGGTGGGCGATCCAGACATGGGCGCACAGGTCCCTGACATTATAGTAATCAACGATGGCCTCGGCGAATCCGACCACTTTAAGAATCATGATGTTCCGGCCGTGGGAGAGAACAAAGGCCCTCTTGTCGCCGACGGCGGAGTAAAACATCTGGTTGAGCTTGAAGCTGTTCTGGTTGACATACTCGTCTTCGGCTTCCCGGCGGTCGAGATCCTGAAGCTTGTGTTCGAGGATAAAACGATCGAGGACATCCGCCTTGACCCGCACGAAATAACGGCACACATCAGGAGGCTTCACCTCCAGGCCCGGGATCGTTTTCCAGTCGACAACCGTATCGAGCATCCGGGATGCGGCGATATCAAAATGGGGGTTGATAAAACGGCCCTCCACGTCATCCTTGACGTCCGGCTCCAGGAAGGCGACATGGAGCATGTAATGGTCTTCCAGGATTTCCCGGCTGACGCCCAACTGTTCCGGGACGAGTCCGACCGCAGCGATCCCGCCGCCTTTCCCATTTCCGCGGTTGTGCATCTGCTTTGAGGGTTCGTAGATGTGCTTGCCGGGAACAGGCTCGGTACAACAGAAACCGACAACGCCGCACCCGCCCTCTTCTTCGCTCTTCCTGACGGTGACCGGCAGATCGAATCCTTCGATCAATTTCCTTTTTGAGTCTAAAAGTCGTTGTATTGGTTCGTTATTCACGATTTTTCCCCACAACATCATTGGTATAATCAAGATGCATCAGGAGATCGGAACGACCTCTGAGCTCGGATACGCTTCTCAGGCCCAGGCGCTGGAGAATGCCGACGAGTTCGTTTCGCCAGGCGTTGTACATATTAATAATCCTCTGGGCCCCCCATTCGAGATCAATCTTGGGCACAAGCATTTTGTCGGTCGTCGCTATGCAACGGGGACATCCGCGACCCGTTGAACAGCGTGCGCACCGGACGCATCCCAGGGCCACCAGTTCCGCCGTGCCGATGACCACGCCGTCGGCGCCGAGGGCGATGGCCTTGGCGACATCGTAGGGGTTGCGGATGCCGCCGCTGGCCACCAGGGTCACTTGATCCCGGGCGCCTTCATCCGCGAGGAAGTTATGCACCTTGGAGATGGCGTACTCGATCGGCATGGCGATATTTTTCTTGGCGATGTCCGGCGCGGCGCCCGTACCGCCGTAACCGCCGTCCAGATGAATGATATGCGTTCCCGCGGAGTAGCTTCCCACAGCGACCATGTCCACGTCGTTGGGAGTCGATACCTTCGTCGAAATCAGCGCCCGCCGGTTGATGTGTTTGACCCAATCGATATGCTTCATGTGGTCTTCGATGGAGTAGACGCTGTGGAACGGAAAGGGGGAGAACAGGGATATCCCGATGACCGTCTCGCGCATCTTGGCGACGGCCTCGGTATTCTTATCCCCCAGCAGATGCCCCCCCAGGCCCGGCTTTGCCCCCTGGGCGTATTTGAATTCCACGATGCGAACGCGCTGAATAGTCTCTTCGCGGACGCCGAAAAGGCCTGTGGCCACCTGCGTGATCATGTGGTCATCGTAAGGCCGCATCCGTTCCATGAAGCCGCCTTCACCCGTACAGGAGAAGGTATTCCAGGCCACGGCCGCCCGGGCCTTCGAAAGCTGAGTCGTGTTGCTGACGGATCCGAAGGACATGCCGCCGCCATACCACGGCACATCGATTCGGATTCTGGGACGGCCGTCGTGGCGGCGATTCAGTTCAAGGCTCGTATCGATTTCGTCTTTCCCCAGTTCGATGGGCGGTTTTTCCGGAAACTTGAACCGGATGCGATCGAAGCCGCCGCCCGAGTCGCCCGTCTCGAATTCATAGCCGTAATCTGCGGAGGGAACCTCGCCTCTTTCCGCCATTTTCCAGGTGGCGAGGATCATTGCGGCGGGCCATCGGTAATCGCCGAGGGCTTTCATCATCGGGTTTTCCTGTATGCGCAGGGCGCCCCGGGGACATGCCGTGATGCAATAGCATCCTTTTGCTTCGCAATTCGGCCCGAAACAGAGGTGGCTCTTGGGAAGGGCAAAGTATTTATAACCGGGCTTTTTGACATGCACGCCCTGGGGGCACAGGGCGACGCACTGGCCGCAGACCGCGCATTTCTCCTCGTCCCGCAGGATGATATATTTGGAGATCTCATTCCGGTATCTGGGCAAAGCGGGCCGGATGGTACGCGCCTGCTGGAATTGAGGCGTACGGGTCTTCCGTGTTTTCTCCGGAAGGATCTCTTCAAGCCTGCAATCTGTTTCCAAAAATTCTGCCAAAAGCTTCCTCCTCGAGTTGCTCGAAAAACATGGCCCGTCCTGCGTCTCCCCGCAGGCGCCGGGCGTCGCGCATCCCCATGGCGCCCATCAGTTCGATCAACTGGTCGTGCCAGGCGCTGATTAAATTCGTCATCCTTCCCACGCCGTAATCAAAACTTATCTCCTGAATTCTGGCGGGACAGGCTAAGCCCTCTTCGCAGCGCCGGCACAGGTGACATTCAAGCCCCACAAGCAGGGGCAATTCAATCGAAACCAGATCGGCGCCGCAGAGAACGGCTTTCGCCAGATGCTCCGGGAGGGCGATGCCGCCGCCGGCGATAATGGTGACATTGTCTCTTTTACCGTTTTCGATCAGGGCCTTGTGAATCTTTCGGGTCATGTCCTTGATGAACATGGGGCTTTCCGATCCGATCTGCCGGCCATTCATGTCGGCGACGATGTGAATGACCTCCACGTCCCCGTCCGCAAGCTCGATGGCCCGCTGCATGCCGTCGGCCGTCAGTTCAACCCTCACGGAGACGATGATCCCGGGATGGATCTGCTTCAGTTCCCGGATCCGGCCCTTCACGTCCCGATCATCTTCTATTTCTGCAAGCCGCGTATTTTTTAATATTCCCTCGGGAAGCATTACGGCGCCGGATGCGAAATAAAAGGCGATGTGCGGCAGGATTTTTTCGGCATCCTTCTCGAAGAGGGGCCATTTTTGCGAATCCATGATCGCGATGAGATCGGTCTTCACCGCCGTCTCTGCGATCACGGCATCGAGCTTCGGGAGGGAATACTTCTCCGGAATCCGATCGATGATCAGGGGCATCGGAATGGACAGGATCGGAGACAGGGGAGAAACCACTTCATCGCCGCTCGTGGCGAGGAAAGCGGGCTTTTGCCCGATGTCGACGGCGGAGCTGATATACTCGCGCCCGTGGATGCCGTCCCGGGTCGGCCGCACGATTTCCGACATATCGGTCCACATGGAATCAAAGCCTTCGCCGGAAAATTTCCCGCGGTAACCCGCCCCGGAAACGGGAATCTTCGCCGTCTCCGCCTGGGTCCAGGTGGTTTGAATGATCTCGGGTGTCCAATAGCTGTTGCCCAGCTTTTCGTATTCGGGGTTGATGGAGAGGCACAAAAGGTTCTTGGTGCAATCCTGGACGCAGGAGAAGCAGCCCATGCAGTCGAAGAAGAGGGCGTCCACGCTCTCGATATTCCGGATATATTTTATCTCATCCCGGTGCCGGTCATAAACGCAGGCCTTCTTGACGCAGTTGTGGCACCGGGCGCAGTCTTCCCGCCAGTCCACGATGCCGTACTTGCCGATGCGGGGACGTCTCGGGGGAACGGGTTTTGTCGTGATGTGATATTTTTCTGGCATCCGATCAGCCCTCCA
>JAPLJX010000492.1:2884-6740 GCA_026388375.1 Deltaproteobacteria bacterium | reverse complement strand
GATTGGTAGCACCGATCACGATCACCTGAGAGAGATCGCTCAGAGAGTCCAGCTCGTTGAAAAACTGGCTTGCCACGCGTTCAATGGCTCCCGATCCCGTATCTGCACCGCGTTTTGGCGCCAGGGCATCGATTTCATCGAAAAAAAGAATGGTCGGAGCGGATTGCTTGGCTTTTTTAAATATCCCGTGCAGCGCCTTTTCCGATTCCCCCAGCCACTTTGAAAAAAGGATGGAACTGCTGATCGGGATAAAATTGATACCGGTTTCTCCGGCCAGAGCCCTTACCATCATGGTCTTCCCGGTGCCGGACGGACCGGACAGCAGGATGCCGCGTGACGAAACCTTGCCCGAAGCGAAGAGTTCGGGATATTTCAGCGGCCAATCGACGATCGAGAGGAGCGTCTCCTTGATTTGGGCCAGACCGCCGATGTCACTGAGCTTCAAGGTGGACCTTTCGTTGAAGAATTCACGGGTTGCCGTAGGTTCAACCTCCCTAAGGGCCGTCAGAAAATCTTCGCGGGAAATCCGCATGCTTTCCGGAGTGACGGGGAGACGGTCGGAGTTGCCCAAAGCGCCCACCGGCAGATATCGCCGCACGGCGGCCATGCCCGCCTCTTTGCAGAGCGCTTCCAGATCGGCCCCCACAAAACCGTGGGTAATCTGCGCAATCTGATCGAGATCGACATCGGTTGCAAGGGGCATACGACGGCTGTGAATCTTCAGGATGGCCCGGCGTCCGTCCGCGTGGGGAGCCGAGAGGCCGATTTCCCGATCGAACCGGCCCGGTCTGCGCAACGCAGGGTCTATCATTTCGGGAACATTGGTCGCGCCGATCACGAGAACATGACCGCGGGGAACCGTGCCGTCCATGAGGGCGAGAAGCTGCGCCACCACCCTCTTTTCCACATCCCCCACAACCTCGGCACGCTTCGGGGCAATGGCGTCAATTTCATCGATGAAGATGACGCTCGGCGCTTTGCGTGTCGCCTCTTCAAAGATCTCACGCAATCTGGCCTCGCTGTCGCCGTAATATTTCTGGATAATTTCCGGCCCGTCGATTTTGATGAAGTGGAGCTTCGCCTCCCCCGCAATGGCGCGGGCGATGAGGGTTTTCCCGGTTCCCGGCGCTCCGTAGAGAAGCAGCCCTTTCGGCGCCTCGATGCCCAGCCTGTATAGTCGGGTTTGTTAACCTTGAACTTGGTGTGCTGGTTGATGATGACCGCTCCGGAGGGCGAAGTGCCATCAACGGAAAAGAAACGGTCCTTGCCCCCGAAAAGCGGAATATTCAGTTTGTCGCCGGCAATCACCGCCAACCCCTGCAGGACCTTGCCGATGTATCCCACCTCGTTTTCGTCAGGCCACCAGTTTCCGGAATCGATCGGGGTGAGCACGATCATGGTTGCGGTTTTCCGGGGCGCCTTTTTAATCTTCACCGTGCCGCCGATCTGAACCCTGGCGTTCTCACGGGTGTTCCCGTCAATCTGGACCATTTTTTTGCCAAAATGTTCGGGAAAAATCCCGGAAATTCTGGCGACGGTACTTTTTCCTCCAATAATTTCAACAATGTCTCCAAGAGAAGCACCCAAGGCCTTGACGTCTACCGGGTCAAAGCGCGCCAACCCCTTGCCAACGTCTTCGATGAAAACCTCTGCCACTTTTAATTCGACTTCAGACACCAGAGACTCATCAAACATAAAAACCCCGATTACCCATTTTAGGCGATTATTGGACTGGTGGTTGGACCACTAGGTGGCTTTGCTTATTCCTTCTTAGTGTTGTTTGTCAAGAATATTTATCAGAAATATTTTTCTACGGGAAGTAAGCGGTTGAATGTCGCTCTTGGAGAGACGGCTACGAGGTTGGAACGTAAGAATATGGATTGTGGCATCAGCGGGGAAAAGCGGGGTTACAACCACCCGTTTTTTTGCGTGCAGACCGGCCCGTACCCGGGTTTTGTCCATAAATACCGAACCGCCATACCGACGAGAAGGACCGCATAAACAAGACGAAGTTCCATCTCCGGGATGAGATGGGCAATGCTCCCGCCGAGAAAGACCCCCGCCAGCACACCGACGATGAGGCCGGGCAATACGGCTCTCCGGACATTGCCCATCTTCCAGTGGGTCCACACCCCGACCGTCGAGGCCGGAATCATCGCCAGCAGGGAGATGCCCTGGGCGGTATGCTGGGCAGTGTCGGCAAAGAGCACCATAATCGGGATCATGAAACTGCCCCCGCCCACCCCCATCATTCCGGAGATGAAACCGGTCATGAGGCCGAGGAGAACCAGGACGGTCCACCGGATCCACGCAGGCAGCGAGCCTTCCGTCATCTGCGGCAGGAGGGTCTTCAGGATCAACAGCAGGGAGATGAAGAGGAGGAAGATGCCGAAGTACCGTTTCAGCTTCGATTCGGGAAGGAAACAACAATATCTCGCCCCGAGACGGATCGTGCAAAGCGCCATGCCGGCCAGAACAGCTGCCGCCGGGAGCTCGGCTGAACCGTGGAGATAATAGACAACCGAACCCGCCACGGCGGTGACGACGACCGTGACAAGGCTTGTGCCGTGGGCTTCCTGTTGCCTGAATTTGAGCACATCCGTCATCAGCGGCACCACGACCACCCCGCCGCCAACACCGACGAGACCGCCCAACAGACCGGCAATCAGACCAACCATAAGACCCGCCATCAACACCCCTCTTCCTTCAAACAAAAGCGGCTACCCCGATGGGCAAATTCCGGTTCAAACGTTTTCGCTTTTTCTGATCGGAAAGGGAGACCGCATCCCCCTTCTCCCGGCAAGATTGCGGATCTACTACAGAGGTAAATCCGCTGTCAACCATTTACTTCGTGAATATCCCTCTTTACAATCACCCGTCCTTTTGTTAATGAATGTAAAAATCCTTGCCGATCCGAAGCACGAGGTACGGAGGGGGCCCGGCGCTTCCCGATTTCCGGGGAAGTAAGAGCAACGGTTGAACCGGTCACGGAATCATGAACAGAAATGCCATCGTAAAAATTTCGCTGCTGCTGGCGATGATCCTCGCCGGCATTTTCCTTTTCTTCCATTACGACCTCTACAGCCTCTTCCTCAGCCGGAGGAAGCTCATCCATTTCGTAAACTCCTTCGGCCCCCTCTCCGTCGTGATTTTCATCGGTCTCCAGATCCTTCAGGTCCTGATCGCGCCGATTCCCGGAGAGATCAGCGGTTTCATCGGCGGATATCTCTACGGACCCGTCCTGGGGACACTCTATTCCACAATCGGTCTCGCCATCGGCTCCTGGCTTGCCTTTCTGCTGGCCCGCTGGCTCGGCCTGCCGTTCGTGGAGAAGATCATCACCCCCCAGATCATCCAAAAGTACGATTACTTCATGGAGCACCGGGGCATCCCGGTCACCTTCATCCTGTTTCTGATCCCTGGTTTCCCGAAGGACGCCCTCTCCTACATCGTCGGCCTCAGCCGCATGAGGACGACAACCTTTCTGATCCTCTGCACCGCCGGACGGCTCCTGGGTGCAGTCATGCTCTCCGTGAGCGGAAGCTGCGCACGCAACGACCAGAATACCGCCATGGTGGCCATCCTCGGAATCAGCATTCTGATCACGCTTCTGGCTTGGTATTACCACGAAGCGCTGCTCAACCTGTTGAGAAAAAAAGGAAAGCCATGAAAGAAAGGATAGCCACCGCGATGTGGGGCTCTCCGTAATATTTTCCGCCACGGCGTCCACGTCGGCCGGTTTTTCCTTCGGGTCGAGCATCGCGGCACAAAAACATATCATGATTTCATCTCTCAAGGAGGGAGAGAACCTTGGAACCGATCTTGAATGAATTTGTGATCATTTTTCTGCTAATTT
>JAPLJX010000492.1:0-2826 GCA_026388375.1 Deltaproteobacteria bacterium | reverse complement strand
TTTTGGTCAACGGTTTTTTCGCCGGCGCCGAGCTTGCGGTCCTTTCCGCACGCAAGAGCCGGATCGCCAGCCTCGCCTCGGCCGGCAACAGCCAGGCCGGGCTCGTCGAGCAGATCCAGAAGGACCCCCACCGTTTTCTCGCAACCGTCCAGATTGGCGTCACGGTCGTCGGCTCGCTCGCCTCGGCCATCGGCGGTTCAGCGGCGGTCCAATATCTCAAGCCCTTGCTCCAGGCCGTACCCGTTCCGTTCATCCGCCATGCGGCGGAGCCTCTTTCGCTCGCCATCGTCGTGCTGGGGATATCATACCTCTTCCTCGTCCTCGGCGAACTGGCGCCCAAGACTATCGGGTTGCAGTATGCGGACCGGATCGCCTTGAACGTCGTCCGACCGATCCATCTCCTGTCGGTCGTCGCGGCAGTGGCCGTCCGGTTTCTGACCTTCTCCAATCGGGCCGTTCTTTCGCTTCTGGGAATCACGCCGAAGGGGGGACAGGCCTTCGTCACTCGCGAGGAGGTACAGCATTTCCTCGCGGAGGGAAGCGAAGCCGGCGCACTGACCGAGACCGAACACCGATACATCGAGAACATCTTCGAATTCTCACACACCACCGTCCGCGAAGTCATGGTGCCCCGGGCACGGATGGTCGCGATCAACCTGAAGCTGCCGCGGGAAGAGATGCTCCGGACCGTCCGGGAGAATATGTACACCCGCTATCCGGTCATCCGGGGTGACATGGACCATGTGGTCGGTTTCGTCCACACGAAGGACATCCTGATCGGAAACCTGTGTACGGAAAAAGAGTTCGACATCGCCGGGATCGTCCGCGCCCCGCTGTTCGTCCCGGAGGGGAAGAAGGTGAGCAGCCTCCTTAGGGAGATGCAGCGCAAACGCGTCCAGATGGCGCTCGTCGTTGACGAGTACGGCATCCTGAGCGGCCTCGCCACAACGGAGGATCTGTTGGAAGAGCTCGTGGGAGAGATCGAGGATGAGCATGACATCGGCGAGGCGCGCCGGGTGCAGAAGCTCCCGGACGGAAGCCTGCTGGTAGACGCACTCCTGCCCGTCAATGAACTGGAAGAACATCTCGGCATAACGCTCGGCGAGGGACTCCCCTACGACACGCTGGCCGGTCTGATTCTCGACCGTCTCGGGAAGTTCCCGGAAAAAGGGGAAAAAATCGAATGGCGGGAGTATCTGATCTCCTGCGAAGAGGTAACGAAGACGGCCATCCTCAAGGTCCGGATCGTAAAACGAGAGGGATCGGCCGCCGACGCAGCGCCTCCGGAAAACGGCGGGGCCATCCGTTAAGGACCTTTAACAGGCTGTTCAAAAATGTCCGGATGCAAGGCCCCCGAAATCCTGAGCCGTGAGGCGTACTGTCTGGTACGTTGAACGGCGAAGGATGAGGGAAACGCAGCAGACGGGCGTTTTTCAACAGCCTGTTAGCGTCGAAGCCTGGGGTCGAGCGCGTCCCGAATCCCCTCCCCCAGCAGGTTATAGCCGAGAACGGTGATCAGGATGGCGAGCCCCGGATAGAAGGAGAGCCACCAGGCGATGTCGATGTTGTCCTTCCCCGCCGTGAGGATGTTCCCCCAGCTCGGCGTGGGCGGCTGAACCCCGATGCCGAGGAAGCTCAGGGCGGACTCCGTGAGGATTGCGCCCGCCACGCCGAGCGTCGCCGTGACCAGGACCGACGCCATCGCGTTCGGGAGGATATGGAGAAAGATGATCCGGAGATCCCCGGCGCCGATCACCCGCGCGGCCTGAACGAAGTCCCGCTCCTTGAGCGAAATGAAATCCGCCCGGACGAGCCGGGTCACCCCCATCCAGCCGGTCAAGCCGATCACGATCATGATATTCCAGATGGAGGGCTCCAGCAGCGCGATCACGGCCAAAATGAGAAAGAAGGACGGAAAGCAGAGCATGATGTCCACGAACCGCATGATCACCGCGTCCACCCACCGGCCGTAGTAACCGGCCACCGCCCCGAGCATCGTCCCGATGAGGATGGCGATCCCGGTCGCAACGAAACCCACTTTCAGAGAAATCCCCGCTCCCCAGATCATCCGCGAGAGGACATCCCGACCGAGCGGATCCGTACCAAAAAGGTGCCCCCCTGAGGGCGGAGCAAGGACGTTCTTCAGGTCGATGGCGTTCGGATCGTAAGGAGCAAGCCAGGGCGCAAGCAGGGAGACGGTGAACAACAAGAAAACGATGACGCTTCCCACGACCGCCATCCGGTTCTTCCCGAATCGTTTCCGGAAATCCTTTCCCATCGTCATTCCCTCATGAGACCCGTATTCGCGGATCGGCCAGCGCATAGGAGACGTCGGCGAGCAGGTTCCCCAGCAGGGTGAGCACCGCGCCGATGAAGAGGATCCCCATGACCACCGGATAGTCCCGCGCCATAACCGCCATGTAGAAGAGCTGCCCCATGCCGGGGATGGCGAAGATCGTCTCGAAGATGACACTCCCCCCGATGAGTCCGGGCACCGACAGGCCGAGGATGGTGATCACCGGGAGGAGGGCGTTTCGCAGCGCGTGCCGGTAGATGACGGCCCGCTCGGATAGTCCCTTGGCTCTCGCCGTCAGGATGTAATCCTGGCGGATCACCTCCAGCATGTTCGCCCGCATGTACCGCGAGAGCCCGGCGAGCCCACCGAACGCGGCCAGCAGAACCGGCAGAATGAGGTGCCGGATCAGATCCCAGAAGGCCATCCCCGGCGGCAGGTACTCGGAGTTCAGGGAGCGGATTCCGGAGATGGGGAGCCACCCCAGGTGGACGCCGAAGAGGATCATGAGCAGGAGGGCCAGCCAGAAGGTC
>JAPLJX010000189.1:8993-17451 GCA_026388375.1 Deltaproteobacteria bacterium | reverse complement strand
AGGATTTCCTCGAGGGAATGGACATCCACATCCACGTCCCCTCCGGCGCTACGCCGAAAGACGGGCCGTCGGCGGGGGTGACGATGCTGACCGCGCTGACGTCACTGCTGACGAACCGGACGGTAAAGAAGGACCTCGCCATGACGGGCGAGATCACGCTCCGGGGGCTGGTCCTGCCGGTGGGCGGGGTCAAGGAGAAGGTCCTGGCAGCCCACCGGGCCGGCGTGAAGACGATCATTCTGCCGAAGTGGAACAAAAAGGACTTGGAGGAGATCCCGGCGAAGGTCAAAAGGGAGATCACCTTCCACTTCGTGGACGAGATGATGGAGGTGCTCCGGATCGCGTTGGACAAGGCGCCGGAGTCGGCGAAATAGGGGAAACCATCAGGAACAACGCCCGGGAAACCGGGCAACGGTAAGACCTGCGAGATGGACTTGTTCAGGAATCGAGTTACGGGAGGTTGATCAGATCTCCCCGATCTCCTTTTCAACGTCGCGGTCGAAGTCGGCCTGATTCCAGGAGGAATCCTCCAGATATTCCCGGCGGAACGTCTCGGCGATCTCATCAAGAGGGACGTCGGCGAATTCCCCGCGATAGGCCAGGTACTCCATGTGCCTTTTCCCCTCGAGATCGAACGGGTGATAGATCGAGTCGCTGCGCCCGTCGAAATAAAGGGGCTTCAGCCGAAACCGCTCGCAAAGTTCGATATTAAATGCGGGCGTGGCCTTGATCCAACTCCCTTCCAGGAAAATGGAGGTGTACCCATGCCAGAAGAAGACGTCGGTCTTCATCTGGTCGCGCATGCGTTGAGTGGTCAGGTGGTTCCGCACGTCGGCGAATCCCAGTCGGGCCGGAATTCCCGTGGCCCGGCAGCAGGCCGCCAGCAGGATCGCCTTGGCCACGCACCAGCCGCGGCCGCTTTTCAGTGTGGCACTGGCCCGGATTCCTTCGATCGACAGATCGATGGCGTACGGATCGTATCGGATGCTGTCCCGGACGGCATAATAGAGGCTGACCGCCCGCTCCCGATGATCTGCCGAATCGCCGGCGTGCCCTTTTGCAAATGCGGCGACCGCTTTGTCGTCGCAGTCGACGGTCGCTGAAGGTTGAAGATACTGCCGCATCTCTGAATTCATACCCTGCTCCTTTTTATAGGGGGCAACCTGACGCCCCCGGTACATTTTCAGACTTCCATCTTATAATGATGTTTGAACTCCCGTCGTCTTTGAGGTGTTTCAGAATTCCTGGTACCGCACTATCTGATCTCCTCCGTCCGGTATATCCGAGTAATGGCCGCGGGCCACCACAAGGGGTTGAAGCTCTTCCGGTCATTACTGCCTTTCTCTGAATAGATAGCCGTTTCAGATTTCAAGGGGAGGAGGGAGCCGAGAAAGGTGGTGCGGCCGTCCCTCTCAATGGGGGAGCATGCGCCCCCCCATCGGCGGTCATGACAGTGCCGTCGTCCAGGGCCATCACCCCTTCCGGCCGCAGCAGACCGCTGCCGATCGTTTTCACTTGGTTAAGGTCGATCTTCATACATCTCTCCAATATGTTTGTATATCCATCTCTGGCAAAGTTTGCCGTTGTCTTTTGTGTTCTTCAGAATAACATTTTATGTATTCTTGAGAATTAAAAAAGGCCGGCTGCGCCGAGGGTATCCCACAGCGCAGCCGGAAGAGAAATGCGTCTTCTTGTTTCAGTCGTTTCTGAACCTGCGGTGCTAATTGCTGGACATGGAAATTTTTGTGGTTGTCTGGTCCGCGTCAAAGATCAGCTTCTTTGGCCCGCCTGCTGTTGGCGACCATTTTTCCCAGGTGGTGCCGAGGGTGCTGTTGTTGGGGTCGCCGGTGCGGATAAAGCTCTTGACGCTGTTGATCATGGCGTTCGAAAGAGCTTCCCTCCCGGGCTTGTTTGCCGTGCTGTAGCCACAGGAAAAGAGGCTCGGCCTGTCGAAGGTGCCAAACATGAACGATATGTCTGAAGCGTGGGTCGCTCCATAGACAATGTTCCACGGATAGGGCTGCTGGCTCCAGTTAAAGCTGTAGGCATACACTTTGTCCTGCTTGCTTTTCATCAACGGCGTCGTAGTGTTGATGCTGGCCGTGATGATCGAATTGAGTCCGAAGTGTTGCCAATAATGGGCGGCACGTTGCGGAAATCGCCGTTATTGATAGCGGCCGTCGGATCGGTCGGAATAACGGTGCCGTCTCTGAAATTGTTGGGAGGCGACCCCAGGGCCGTTATCGTTGTCAGACCCATCAGGTCGGTGGTGGACTTGGAGTAGAGATAACCCCTGATCCAGTCGTTACTTTTGGTGGCAAGGTAGGTGTTGGCCGTTGCCGCGTCGGTAACAGTCGGAGTTTTATCCGCGATTAGAAGCTGCTGGAGAAGTGTTGTGGCATATGTTGTCGCAGGGACACTGGTGGACAACCCGAGGCTCATGGGGATGGCTTTGTGCAGCAGATCCTTGGTCAGAGGCGAGACAATCAGACTGTAGATATTTCCTGCCCCGGCGGATTGGCCCATGGTCGTGATATTGGCCGGATCTCCACCAAAATTCGCGATATTATTCTTGACGAACTTGAGTGCCGTTATCAGGTCCAGCGTGCCGAAGTTGCCCGAATCATCGAGGGCATTACCGGTCTTGAGGGCCGGGTGGTTAAGCCAGCCAAACATCCCCACCCGGTAATTTGTCGTGATAACGACAGCGTTGGCCTTATTGGCAAGAGTTGCGCCGTTATACATGATGCCGCTGCCTGTTTTCCAGCTGCCGCCATGGATGAAGACTAGTACTGGCAAGTTTTTTTCATCAGTCGCCGGGCGCCAGATGTTAAGATTCAGGCAATCCTCGTTTCCGATCGGCTCGTTTATCGTGTCGACGTTGGCAAGCCCGTAATCCATGCCTGCAGGAGGAGGGCCATATAAGCTGCCGAGTTGCGAACAGGCGTTGCCAAATTGTTGGGTTTTCAGGTTTCCCGTCCATGAGGCGGGATCTGCCGGCGCTTTCCAGCGCAAGTTGCCGACAGGCGGTTTGGCGAAAGGGATGCCAAGCCATGCATAGGTCTGCCCGTCTTGGGTGACCAGCCCTTCAACCGTACCAAACTGTGTATTTTTGACGATGGGGGAAGTTGGGTTTTCTGCGTTATCGCTTCCGCCACACCCGCCCATAAAGAGGGTAAAGGCACCGAGTATACAAATGATCATGAACGAAGAAATTCGAGGAAAATTTTTCATGATAAGCTCCTTTTCTCTGATAATTTTCGATAGGATATTGCTTTTGATGAATTTAAAGTATAGAGGGGGCTGTTTTTGCTTGTCAAGGGATATTTTGCATCGAAAAGCAGGGGCTGGCGATGCGATTGGGAAAGGGAGGTGGAGCGACGGCCGCCCTTTTGAGAAATCAGCTCACCTTTTGATTGAGTCACCCGTCAAGAAGGCATTTTTGAGCACAATTCAGGCAGACCTCTCCTGCACGCCTTTTTTGATGAGGCGTTATGCATGGATATAGGCATCCCAAGAGTAGTCGGGGTCTCGTTAGAAGTGATCATTATCAAGAGAAAGATTGGATAACCATCATCACCTTCAAGTTATTGATAACAGGAAGCTATACGCATCAACAAGATGAACCGGTTTTCTCTTCATTCGGCATATTGAGGCCTCTTTTTTGCCCTTCACAAGCCAGCATACCTGGTGAAGTCTTTGCCGTTGCTCTTGTGGCGCTTGCCCCTTTTTCTATGATGCTTAAATTACAGACCAAGGTAATCTTTGATAGCCGATAGGAAGGCGCGACCCTCGTCGATTTTCAATGAGGCGACGGGTTCAACGATTTCCTCATCACGGAGATGTCTCCTGACTTCTTCCGTCATATGGGAATGCCTTCTTTTTCGACGTGCCTGTAAAATGACATTCCCTTTTCCGTGAAACTGCGGAAACGCGCTTCTGCAAATCGGCCGTTTATCAATCCCTTTTCCGGAGATTCAGATTCGTGAGGGTCATCCTTTTTAAGACAATAAGAGCGTTTTCCCTGCTGTCACATGAACGACACCGCCGTCTTGATCGCCCGGTGTACCGTTTTGTTGCGGTTCACTTCAATCATCTTTCCGTACTCTTCGAGACGAAAACGATGGGTGACCATGTCGTCCAGGCGGACCTTCCCTTCCTGGACGAGGCGCAAGGCAAGATCGTAGGCGTGGAGACGCTCTCCGTCGATCAGATGGTAGCCGTAGCTGTAAACTCCCCGGATCGTCTGGAGTTTGAGCCAGAGCGGCGTTAGGTCCAGTTTCACCTCGTCCCCGATCCCGACGACGCTCAGGACGCCGCCGGCGGCCATCACCCGCATCGCGCTCCTCAGGGTCTCCGCCTTCGCCACGACGTCGAACACCTTCGTGAAGCCGCCCATGAAGATCGCCTGCCCGATCATCGGCCGGTATCGGCTCGCCCCGGTAAGTTCCGCAACATGTCCGAAAATATCGCCGTCGGTGATCAGTTCATCCGCCCCCGCTCGCGCCGCCCCTTCGGCATGAAATTTTGACGGCTCGGAGACGGTGACATGGCAGTCGATCCCCAGGGCGCGGATGGACTGGACGAGGAGGTTGCCGATCACGCCGCCGCCGATGACCAGGACGCGATCCCCCTTTTCCGGCCGGTTATCGAGGACCGCCTGGAGGGTGACGGCCAGAGGTTCGATCATCGCCCCGGTCTCCGGTGTCGCCCCTTCGGGAAGCCGGAAGAGCTGGCTTTCATGGGCCGTCAGGAAGGGGGCAAAACCGCCCCCGACCTCCCGGCAGATCCCCAGGAACATCCCCGGGGCAAGGCCCCCTTCGGCCATGTTCTCGCAGACCGCCGGTTTCCCCATTCGGCAGCTCCGGCAGGGGGGATCGATCCCCCGTGTGACGCAGTTCAGGTGCGGCGCAACGGTGACGAGTTCCCCCACCCGGAAATTCTTCACGCCGCTTCCCGTCTCCACGATCTCCCCGCAAAGCTCGTGGCCGAGGACGCAGGGAAACGAGGTGAAGGGGGAGGCGGTCGGGGAGTCGCGAAGGAAGATCAGACTCTGGTCGGAGCCGCAGAAGCCGCACAGCAGGGTGCGGATCTTCACCCATTCCGGCGAGGGAAGCGAGGGCTCCGGAATCTGGTCCAGGCGGACCGTCGCCAAGGGACCCCTGTAGTGAAGCTGCGGAAACAGGGCGCCCAAGACCTTCAAGGTCAGAAACTGCGGCACCGATACCGAAAATCGCAGCGCCTTCATCTCATGAAACCTCCGTTACTTTTTCTCCATCGTCAGGGAATCGACAAACAGGAGCGTCGCCATGCTGGTGACCGTGGGATCGGTCATCACGTTGACGCAGGCGGGCTTCCCCGAGTTAAGCGCCCGCGCGAGCGCCGGACCGAGCTCTTCATCCTTTGTGACCAGTTCGCCGTATCCGCCCAGGGCCTCGACCATCTTCTCATAATGGACCACCCCGAGACCGGAGCCTACCGTCCGCTCCTTCCCGTAGCAGATCTCCTGGCCGTGGCGGATCATCCCCCAGGCCTGGTCGTTGCAGATCACACTGACGACGCGGATCCCGTGGCGGACGGCCGTATCGAACTCCATCGCATTCAGGCCGAAGGAGCCGTCTCCGTTGATCAGGACGACGGTCTTTTCCGGCCGGGCCAGCTTCGCCGCCAGCGCGAACGGCACCCCCGTCCCGAGGCAGCCGAAGAGACCGCCGGCCCCGACGATGACGGAGGATTTCGCCTTGGCCCGGAGCCCCATGAGACCGAAATAGCAGGTGTCCCCGCCATCAACGATGAAGATCGCATCCTCCGGCATGGTCCTGCGCACCATCTCCACCAGACGGGCCGGATGGATCGGCGCGGAGGGGTTCTCGCGGGCGGCCACCTCGCCGGCGACGCCCGGCAGGTAGAGCTCTTTGAGGCTCTTCAGCCAGGGACCGTGATCGCGCTTCTCCACGGCGGTGTTGAGTTGACCCAAGACCAGGCCGATATCTCCGACGAGACCGACGTCCGAGGCCCGGTTCCGGTCGATCTCCGTCGCGTCGACATCCACCCGGACCACCTTCGCCTGAGGGAAAGTCTGGCCGAACATCAGGAGCCAGTTGTAACGGATGCCGAGGACGACGACGAGATCGGCCAGCGACATCGCGGTGAGGAGCGCCACCTGCCCCCCGTCCCAGAGCGAAAGCGGGTGGTTGTCCGGAAGGGTGCCCCGGCCGTTGTTGAGGAGCAGAAACGGTATCCCCGTCTTCGCGACGAAGGCGGCAAACTCCGCCTCGCAGGGGCTGAAACCGACGCCGCTCCCTCCGACGATGAGGGGCTTTTCCGCGCGGTTGATCAGATCCGCGGCCTTCCGAACGGCAGCGGCGTCCGCTCCGGACCGGTAGACCCGCCCGCCTTTCACCACCGGCGGGACCAGCGCCTCGTCAACGCGGATATTGAGGATGTCGGGGGGAAACTCGAGGAAGACCGGGCCGGGACGGCCGGCGACGGCGTGGCGGAAGGCCTTGGCGATGTACTCCGGGATCCGCTTGATGTCGTAACAGACGCCGGACCACTTCACCACGGAGCGGACCATCGCCGACTGGTTCATCTCCTGAAGGGCGCCGCGGTCCCAGTCCCGCACGGGGGCCGTTCCGCTGATCAGGACCAGGGGGACGTTGTCGAGCGCCGCATTGACGAGGCCGGTCAGAGCGTTTGTGAAACCCGGCCCCGCCGTCACCAGGCAGACGCCGGGGTGGTCCCCGAAGATCGACCAGGCATGGGCCATCATCGCCGCGGCCTGCTCATGCCGCACATCGACGATCCGGACGCCGTATTCGTAAAAACCGTCATAGATCCGGTCGATATGGCCCCCAGCCAGCGAAAAGACCGTGGTGACCCCCTCCATCTCCTTGAGAACTTTGGCAACCAGATGACCGCCGTAAATCTCACCCATAAGAGCCTCCTGTATGAAAGTGATGCCATCCGCCCGGATGGCCTTGTCGTTTTAGCAAGGAGCATGGTACGCAGGTGAAGCGAAATGAGAGGTTCGGTTCCCGATGATTTATATAAGTGATCCCTCTTAACTTTTCAACAGGAAAATGGTATGGATGGTCCATCCTATTTCTAAGGAGGTACCGTCCTGAGAAAGCGAATCGTGATCATTTTCATTGTACTCCTTGTCGGCGTGGGGTTTCTAGTCTACTACGGGCAGCGGAAAGTCCGGCAAGGGGAGCTTTTCTACTCCGGAACTGTCGAGGCCACCCAGTCCCATCTGTCCTTCCAGACCGGCGGCCGCGTCGTCCGGGTGGCGGTGCGCGAGGGAGAGGCCGCCACGAAGGATCAACTGCTCGCTGAATTGGACCCGGCCGAATTCCGCACCCGAATCGAACAGGCCAGGGCCAACCTCGACCGATCCCTGAAAGGCCAGGAACAGGCGGAGACCCTACGCAAGGTCTATGAAAAGACCCTCCCCGCCGAAGTAGCTCGTGCCGAGGCGGGCGTCCGCGCCCTCGCTTCGCAGTTGGACGAACTCCGGGCCGGAAGCCGGACGCAGGATATCGAACGGGCAAAGCAGGGGATGCAGAGCGCCGCATCCGTGACGGAAGACGCGAAGAAGAACCTGGCCCGGTACGAGAACCTCTTCCGGAAGGGAACCGTCTCGGAGAAGGAACTGGATGCCGTTCGTCTCCGGTATGAGACGGCCCTCAGGGAATACGAGCGGGGCCGTGAGACTTACGATCTCGCACGCGAGGGAAGCCGGGCGGAGACGATCCGCACCGGCGAGGCGAGGCTCGCCGAAGGGCAGGCGGTGCTGACGCAGGCGCAAAGCAATCTCCCGCGGGTGGACGCCGCGAAGAAGGAGGTCGAGGCGGCCCGCGCCACCGTCGCCGCGGCCCACGCGGCCCTCGATCAGACCGCGATCCAGACGGATTACGCGCAGTTGAAGGCGCCCGGTCCGGGGATCATCACGAGCCGCAACGTCGAGCCGGGCGAGGTGGTCACACCAGGGCGGGAGGTCCTGACCCTCTCCAGTCTCGCGACGGTCGACCTCAAGATCTTCGTGGACGAGACTCAGATCGGCAACGTGAAACCGGGACAGAAGGCGGAGGTTCGCGTCGACACCTTCCCCGATAAGAGTTTCGCAGGAACGGTCACGTTCATCTCCCCCGAGGGGGAATTCACGCCCAAGATCATCCAGACGAAGAAGGAACGGGTGAAGCTGGTCTATCTCGTCAAGATTTCCATCCCCAACCCCGCCCTGGAACTCAAATCAGGAATGCCCGCCGATGCCTGGCTACGTTGAACGGAACTGGGGACATGATACCGCATCGTGTCCCCAGCCTGGGGAAAAACGGCCGGAACCGGCGCTCCCGTCCGATCGGAGAAACGCTTCGGGAGCGCAGGAAGCCGGCGGCGTGCAGGAATTCCCTGCAAGCGGCCCCTTCCTCCAGGTCGAGGGGGTCTTCTGCCGTTT
>JAPLJX010000189.1:0-8969 GCA_026388375.1 Deltaproteobacteria bacterium | reverse complement strand
GTAGAGGCGGTCCGGAACGTCTCGCTGACCGTAGAGCGGGGGGCGATCTTCGGCCTTGTCGGCTCCGACGGGGCGGGGAAATCGACCATCCTTCGGATGGCGTCGACGATGGTCAAGCCCGCCGCGGGCCGGATCACGATCGACGGCCTCGACGTCGTCGCCGACCGGGCGGCGGTCAAGGACCGGATCGGCTACATGCCCCAACGCTTCGGCCTCTACCAGGACCTGACGGTCGAGGAAAACATCGATTTTTTCATGAATATCTTCGGAATCCGCGGCACGGAGCGAAAGGCGCGGAAGGCCCTCTATCTCGGTTTCTCCAACCTTCTCCCTTTCACGGACCGGGCGGCGGGAAACCTCTCCGGCGGAATGAAACAGAAGCTGGGGCTCGCCTGTGTCCTCGTCCACGAGCCGAAGCTCCTCATCCTCGACGAACCGACGAACGGCGTTGATCCGGTCTCCCGGCAGGAATTCTGGGAGATCCTGAACCGAATGCGGGAAAACGGGATGACCATCCTCCTCTCCACAGCCTACCTCGACGAGGGCGAGCGGTGCGACCGGCTGGGTCTGATGCATCGTGGGGAACTGCTGACGACGGCCACCCCCGCGGAGATCCGCGCCCGTTTCCCGAACCTGGAGGAGGCGATCATCGAACGGATCCGGGAGGCGGACGGAGAGCTTGCGCAGGATGCCTTCAAAATGGAACGGGAAGGGCCGCCATGACGACCATCGCCGGAGACCACAACACGGAGGAGGCCATCGTCGTCCGGGAGCTCGAAAAGCGCTTCGGGGCCTTCACCGCCGTCGATAAGATCTCCTTCACGGTCCGGACCGGCGAGATCTTCGGCTTTCTCGGCGCCAACGGCTCCGGAAAATCGACGACGATCCGGATGCTCTGCGGGATCCTCACCCCCACATCGGGAGAGGCGACGGTGGCGGGCCACGACATCGTCACCGAGGCGGAGAAGGTCAAACATGCGATCGGCTACATGTCTCAGAAGTTTTCCCTTTACGAGGATCTGACCCCCGCGGAGAATCTCCGCTTCTATCTCGGGATATACAGCGTGCCGGAGAAGGAGTGGGCGGAGCGGAGCGCCTGGATCCTCGACATGACGCGCCTTGCGGAGGCTCGCGACCGCCTGACCCGGGAGCTCCCGCCGGGATTGCGCCAGCGCCTCGCCCTCGGCTGCGCGCTGCTCCACCGCCCGCGGATCCTCTTTCTCGACGAGCCGACCTCCGGCGTCGATCCGATCACCCGGCGCCATTTCTGGAATTTCATCGGCCGGATCGCCGGAGAAGGAATCACCGTTTTCGTCACGACGCACTATATGGATGAGGCGCGCCACTGCGGGCGGATCGTGATGATCAACGAGGGGAGGATTGTCGCCGCGGGAAGTCCGGAGGAGATCATCCGCGGAACCTGTCCGGGAAAGCCCGACGCGGACCTCAACGACGCCTTCATCACGTTGATGAAGACCGGAAAATAGGGAAGGAAACCAAGCGTGAATCCGAGAAATATCCAGGCGATCGCCCGCAAGGAGATCTACCATCTGCTCCGGGATTTCCGGAGCCTCTACCTGGCCTTCGCCATCCCGCTGCTCCTCATCCTACTGTTCGGCTATGCGCTCAGCCTCGACGTGGAGCACATCGAGACGATCGTTGTCGACCAGGACCGGACGGACCTGAGCCGGGACTTCATCCGCCGCCTCGGCGCCGGCTCCTACTTCCGGATCGCCGC
Source organism: Deltaproteobacteria bacterium (assembly GCA_026388375.1). Lineage (GTDB taxonomy): Bacteria > Desulfobacterota > Syntrophia > Syntrophales > UBA5619 > UBA5619. The sequence continues at coordinate 7,231 of JAPLJX010000189.1, read as the reverse complement.
CCAACTGCCGGACGTGAGCGCCGTAACGGAGGCGCTCGACCACGGCCGGGCGACGCTGGCCGTGATCATCCCCGCCGGCTGGACCGCCGATCTCCGGGCGGACCGGGAAACGGCCGTTCAGATCCTCCTCGACGGCAGCGACCCCAATTTTGCCGGGATTTCACGCGCCTATATCACCGGCTTCATCGAGAACTACAACCAAAAGCTCCTCGCCGATTTCCTCGACCGGCAGGGGATGGAGAAAATCCGGCCGCCCGTGGAGGGGCAGATCCGGGTCTGGTTCAACGAGGACCTGGAGAGCCGGAACTTCATCATCCCGGGGATCATCGCGATCATCATCATGATTGTCGGGGCGATGCTGACCTCGCTGGTCATCGCCCGGGAGTACGAAAACGGCACGATGGAAACGATCCGGTCGCTCCCGATCCGGGCGGGGGAATTCCTCGTGGGCAAGGCGATCCCCTACTTTCTGATCGCCCTCATCGACGTCCTCGTTGCCGTCCTGATGGGACAGGTTCTCTTCGGCATCGTGATGAAGGCAAGCTTCTGGCTCATGCTCCTGGCCTCCTCACTCTATATTCTGGTCGCGCTGACGCTCGGGCTCCTCATCTCGTCGGTGACGAAGTCCCAGATGATCGCAAACCAGGCGGCCGTCCTGATCACCTACCTCCCTTCACTGCTGCTCTCAAACTTCGTCTTCCCGGTGATCAACATGCCGAAGGCCCTCCAGCTCGTCACCTATATTGTCCCGGCGACCTACTACATCGACATCCTCTCCGGGATCTACCTCCGGGACCTCGGCCTCTCCCACCTCTGGCCCGACCTGCTGGTCCTGACGGGGATGTTTTCAATCCTCGCGGCCCTGAACGTCATCGTCCTGAAGAAGGAGGGGCTATGAGCTGGCTGCGCATCCGGGAAATGGTCCGCAAGGAATTCATCCAGCTCTTCCGCGACAAGCGGAGCCGTCCGATCCTGATCCTGACGCCGCTGATCCAGCTCCTCGTCTTCGGCTACGTGGTCAACTACGATATCAAAGACATCCGCGTCGCGCTGATCGACCAAGCCGAGACCCGGGAAAGCCGGCTTCTCGCCGACACCTTCACCGCGGGCGGGATCTTCCGGATCACCCACCGGCCGGCGGACGCCCGCGGCATGGAGGAGCTGTTTCTGAACGGGAAGGCCGACATCGGGATCCGGATCCCCCCCGATTTCAGCAGCCGCATCCGCCGGGGGGAGACGGCCGACGTCCAGATCCTGGCCGACGGCGGAATGAGCAACATGGCATCCCTCCGGATCTCCTACGCCGTGATGGTCCTCGACCGGCTGAACACGGAGCTGGTCCGCGAGCTCTATGGCCGCGACCTCCGTTACGGGAAGATCGACGCCCGCATCCGGGCCTGGTACAACCCGAACCTCGACAGCCAGAACTTCTTCGTCCCGGGGATCGTCGCCTTCGTCATCATGCTGATTTCGCTGCTTCTGACCTCCATCGCGATCATCAAGGAACGGGAAAACGGGACGATGGAGCAGCTCATCGTTACGCCGCTGAAACCGATCGAACTGATCATCGGCAAAACCATCCCCTATACGATCATTGCGGTCGGCCAGATGGTTTTCGTCATGCTGTTCGCGCTGTACTGGTTCGATGTCCCGCTGGCGGGGAGCGTCCTCGACCTCTTCCTGGCGACCTGCCTGTTTCTGCTGAGCACCCTGGGCGTCGGGCTCTTCATCTCGACGGTGTCGAAGACCCAGCAGCAGGCGATGATGACGACCTTCTTCTTCATCCTCCCGTTCTTCATGCTCTCCGGCTTCGTCTTCCCGATCGCGAACATGCCCGAGGTCGTTCAATGGTTGACATACCTGAACCCTTTGCGCTATTTTCTGGTCATCATCCGCGGCATCTTTCTGAAGGGGGTGGGGCTGCACATCCTCTGGCCCCAGTACGTCGCGCTGGCCGTCATCGGCGTTGCCGTCTTCGCGGCGTTTCCGGAAACGTCTGGATTGATTAGGTAAAAAACCATGCTGAAAGTCATCACAGACGAGGCGGCGATCAAACGTTGCCAGAGGCAGTTCGTGAGGAGTTTCAAATCGGTGACGGCCGCTACGATCCCCGTGAAGCTCGGCCATCCGGGGGCAAGTGAAAAGGCGAAGGTCGCCTGGTCGGAGAGCCTCGGCATCTGGTTCTTCTCCCGAAAGATCGCCGGAAGCCGCTACTGGAACGGCTTTGGAATCGGCCGACCGGAGGGGGGAACTGCCATCGCGATCACCTGCGAGATCAATTTCCCTCTCTGCGGCGTCGACCGGCGGACGGGCGGCGCCTTCGCCCAGGACCGCGCCGGCCGTTTCTTCGTCGTCCACCGGGGAAAGTTGGGCGGCGGGAGAAAGGGGATCGGAAAATCGCTCTTCGAAAACCACTACCGGGGCGCCTGGGAGGTGATGGATGACGGAGGCGAGGAGACGCCGATCGCCGTCATCGGGATTCTCCAATCCCCGCGCTTTGCCAGACAGATCGCCGAGTTCGTCCGGAAGATCGCCCGAATCAAGGAGACGGCCGCGGCCCGTTCCGCACAGACGGAGCTGACCTTCGGCGAACTTCGCCTCCGTGAAGAGCTGATCGGCGCCCGCTACCGCGAGCAGGAGAGGGAGACCGGTGCCGAATGCGACCACGGCCTGATCGTCCGGGATCTCTCCGAGGCGCTGAAAAGACATGGCCTCCGGGCCGGAAACGACGGCTGCCGAGACCTGCTAGCCATCAACCGAGAGGGGCGGATCCGGGCGGTCTTTCAGGTTTTGACGGACATCTCCCTGGCCGGGATCCACGCAGGCGCAACGCAGCTCCTCCTGAACGGGCTCAGCCTGCCCGGGGACCCGCTGCTCTTCCTCACCCTTCCCCGCACTCAGGAAGAGGCCCTCCGGGAAAAGCTGAAGCGGCTGAACATCGACCTGCTGATCTACAACTGGCAGGGAGACCGGGCAGTCTTCCCCGGGCTCGCCCCTCTCCTCGCCGCGATTTGATCGGAGGAAGGAACCATGGAGATTAAACCCATCAAAACCGAGACGGATTATCAGGTAACCCTGAAAGAGATCGAACGCCTCTTCGCCAGTTGCCTCATTGAAAAATGTTACCGAAAGGGTTAAGTGTTGCCGATGCATAATCCCTTGACAAGCAAAAACAACCCCCCCTATACTTCCATCCATCGAAAGCAATACCTTATCAAATATCCAAGTGAAATGTGCATTTTTCGGAGGGTGATTTTTCGGATGGGCGGGTGTGCGGGCTCCTTCCTGAAATCAAGCGTCTGACAATTCTTGCAGAGATCCACCCTTTCAAACGGAAAGGTGGAGTTCCCGACCGCGGGTAAAACTTCGGGAATAAAGGCGAAGAGAATCGCTAGAAAGGAATCCCATGAATAAAATCAGGCTAAACATGAAGTTGAAACAACTCTGCCCAGTAATCTTGACATCTATGCTCCTTTCCCTGGTCTGGTGGAATCCTTCGGTATCGGCCAGCCCACTGGAAAACAGTGAATTGGCCGCTTTGGTCAAGAAGGCCTATGTCTATTCATTTCCGGTCTACGAGATGTATAGAATGCGCCAGGGGGCGGTGTACGATCACAGCAATCCGATCAGAGCCGATCTGAATCACTTCGGTCATGTCCGTGAACTCAGTGACCATACGGCCCGACGTGTCACCACACCCAATAACGACACCCTCTACACTAACGGCTGGTTGGATCTGTCGCAGGAGCCTGTCATACTCTCGGTCCCGGATACAGCCGGACGTTATTACACCATCCCTTTTATGGACTTTTTCACCAACAACTTCGCCTTCATTGGCCGTCGGACAACAGGCACCAAGGCCGGGGATTTTGTAATCGTCGGTCCCGGATGGATTGGGGCGACTCCAGCCGGGCTGCCGGTGATCAAGGCACCCACCAACTCGGTATTTTTGTTGGCCAGGACCATGGTCAATGACCAAGCGGATCTCCCCAATGTTCATAAGATCCAGGATCAGTACAAACTCACACCCCTTTCGATCTGGACCAAGACAGGGAAGGCCAAGGTAACTACCGACTTGAACAATCCACCTCTGGCTCCCAATCCGAAGGACCCCTGGGATTTCTTTAAAATCGTCAATCTTGGCCTTACTGAAAATCCTCCACCTGCCGATGAGGCTCCTCTTTTATCCGAGCTCGCCAAGATCGGGGTAGGACCCGGCCAGAATTTCGATCCCAATCGCTTGACGGAAGGTCAACGCCAGGTCGTGCTGACCGCTATGCAGGAGGCGGCAAAAGGAATCCCCATGGAAAGGACCCGTTTTGCCAATCTCGTCCATGAAGGTTGGATGTCTCTCCCTCCCAATCTGGGGAAATACGGGAAAGATTATTCCCTGAGAGCTTGGATTGCCCTGGTCGGGTTCGCCGCCCTTGATCCAGAGGAAGCATGCTATTTTAGCGGAATAGCCGATAAATCCGGAAAGCCCTATATGGGAAAGAACCGCTATCGTCTCCATTTCGAAAAAGGGACTTTGCCTCCGGTCGACGGATTCTGGTCCCTTTCTATGTATGAGATAACGCCAGAACAAAGGCTGTTTTTCGTCGATAACCCCATTCACCGTTATGCCATCGGGGACCGGACCAAAGACCTGAAATTAAACAACGACGGATCACTGGATATCCATATTCAGAACCAATCGCCCGGAAAGGACCTGGAGTCCAACTGGCTGCCGGCCCCGTCGGGACCATTCCGATTGGTTTTCAGAACATATCAACCCCGTGAGATAATCCTCAAGGGGGGATATAAACTGCCGGGTGTTCAACAGATGGAGTAATCAAATACAAACTGAAAAAATGTGGTTTCATTGAGCGATTGTCAGCAGTACGGATACAAAGGTGGAAAAATTGACAGTCAAATCCCAGTTAGTGTAGGCTCAGACTGTCTTCCTGTTATCCACAAACCGGCAGGGTCAGGAAAAGCTGCTGATTACTGATGGCAAACAGCATCTAGTGGTCCCAGTTTCCATTTGACATCTCAATAGGGGTATCCGTTAGCCTGCGTAGAAGTTAACAAGTCTCGTAACAGACACCACCCGTATCTCTTCCCAACCGGCACCATTTATCAAAACAGAGGGGGGCAGGTGAACGACCAAGCCAAGACAAATGCGGAACTGCTCGAAGAGAATTCCTTCCTAAATCAGAGAATCAGGGAACTGGAACTCTCGGACTCAGAGAGCAAGCGGGTGGAGGAGGATCTGCGCAAGAGTGAAGAAAGATACCGCACGATCCTGGAAGATATTGACGAGGGCTATTTTGAAGATGATCTGGCCGGTAACTTTACCTTTGTCAATGATGCCTTGTGCCGGTATTTGGGCTATTCCCGCGAGGAACTAATCGGCATGAACTACCGGCAATATAGTGATGAAGCAACAGCGAAGAAATCATATGAGCTCTTTTACAATATCTATAACACGGAAAAGCCGATTAAACGATTTCCGGGACAATTTATATCCAAGGACGGGACGCGTCATTTTAACGAAGTGTCAGCGTCACTCATTCGAGATGCAAAGGGCAAACCAATCGGATTTCGGGGCATTTCGCAGGATGTCACCGAACGCAAGCGGGCCGAGGAGGCGTTGCGGGAGAACGAGGAACGGTATCGGGCCTTGGTGGAAAATGCGAGTGACATCGTCTTGAGAACAGACGACACAGGACACTTCACGTTTGTCAATCCGGCGGCACTCCGCATTATGGGATACGAAGAAAAGGAACTTATCGGAAGGCATTATCTGACATTATACCGACCGGACATACGCGAGGAAGCCATGAAGTTCTTTGGTCGTCAGTTCGTGAAGGGGATTCCCAATACCTACTCCGAATATCCCTTTATCATGAAAGATGGCCGCGAGATCTGGCTCGGGCAAAACATCCAATTGATCTTTCAGGACGGCAAGGTGATGGCTTTTCAGGCCGTAGCCCGCGACATCACCGAGCGCAAAAGGATGGAGGCGGAAATCCTTGCCCTTTCGATCACCGATCAGCTCACATGTCTGCATAACAGAAGGGGGTTTTTATCTCTTGCGGGACAGCAGTTAAAATTATCGGACAGGAATAAGCGAGGAATGCAACTTTATTTTGCTGACCTGGATGGGTTGAAATGGATCAACGATACGCTGGGTCATGAGGAAGGAGATAAAGCGCTCATTGAAGCAGCAACCGTATTTAAAGAGACCTTCAGAACCTCCGACATCATTGCTCGTCTGGGAGGAGATGAATATGCCGCCCTTACCGTTGATATAACCGAAGCAAATTCCGAGATCTTTACTGCCCGGTTGCAGTCTCTGATTGACACACAAAACAACCAGGAAAACCGGAGATACAGACTTTCAATCAGTGTAGGCTGCTCTTACTATGATCCTGAAAATCCCTGTTCTCTTGACGAACTCATGGCACATGCGGATCAATTGATGTATGAACAGAAGCAAAACAGGAAGGGCCTTCTCCTGCAAGCGGCCTCCCTTTCAAGCCGTAATCCTTACCCGCGCCATTACTGGCCCGACGATCCCCGGGCAGCAAAGCCAACAGCGCAAGCCAAGAAAAAAAGGAGCGTTTTTTGATTTTCCCCTGTTGCCCTGAGAAACGGCGGTGCGGCCTGACCTGGCCTCAAAATTGTCCTTGATATTTGCGCTCAATATGGCTATACATTGGCTATACATAGGGAGGTTTGCGATGCTTGCAAAAATTCAAAAATGGGGGAACAGCCAGGGGCTTCGTATTGCCAAGAACCTGCTCACCGATGTACGGCTTGCCGTCGGTGATGAGGTCGATATTAGTGTAAGAGAAGGCATTATGATCGTCGCGCCGGCTAAAAGAATACACGGCCGACATAGTATCAAGGATCTTGTGGCAAAGATTCCTGAGGACTACCAGCCCAGTGAGGTTGACTGGGGCGAGCCCGCCGGTAAGGAGGTCTGGTAGATGGCGGACTATACTCCCAAGCAAGGGGATATTATTGCGATCACATTTGATCCGCAATCCGGTCATGAACAAAAAGGCCGGCGCCCTGCTTATGTCGTCAGCAAAGACCTGTTCAACCGAAGCACGGGTTTGGCCATTGTATGCCCAATCACAAACACAGACCGCGGTTTTCCCTTTCATATACCTATTCCAAAAGACCTCAAACTAACGGGTTTCATCATGGTTGAGCAGATTAAATCGGTCGATTTCCATGCTCG
>JAPLJX010000316.1 GCA_026388375.1 Deltaproteobacteria bacterium | reverse complement strand
TGGAAAGAATCTCCGGCCAGCACCTCGCCGGATCATAAAAAAGTGGCTGACCGTTGCCGGTCAGCCACTTTGCATGGTCCCTTCGAATCAGTGTCAGGTTTACAGATCTTTGAAATCTCTTGTGAACTCCAAACGGCCGTCTTTGACCAGGGCGGCCTTGCTTCCCTCGATCCAGGCCTTGATCGTCTCTGTTTTTTTCGCCTGGGCCAGGTAATTGACAATGGCATCCTTCTGGGCGACGAACTCCGCGTCGTCCACTTTCCCTCTCGCCTTAAACTTCAAAATTACATAATTCCCGTCGACCCAGTAGGCCTGCTCTGGATAGGGTTTCTTTTCGGAGATCTGGAACAGCGCTTCCGTCAGCTCCACGGATGAACCCAGCTTGGGAACAGCCCCCCCGGGCTGAAAGAGTCCCGTTTCCGTAACCTTCAACCCTTTTTCCCTGGCCACGCCTTCCAGATCGCCACCCTTCTTCAGGCGGGCGATGAGATCATCCGCCTCTTTCTTCGCCAGGCGCTTCGCCTCCGTCTCCCGATACTGTTTCTCCACCTCGGCCTCGATCTCCTTCAGGGCGGGCAGATAAGGGGCCTTCCGGGAGGCCACCTGGACGATGTAATACCCCTTCTCACCCTTGAGCACCCGGCTGATCTCCTGGTTTTCCAGGCGCGAGACGATCTTGACGAAGTCCGCGATCGGTTTGAACTCCGGGGGTGGGTCATTGAGCCTGAAGAGACCGGTCGTGCGGGGCGTCAGTTTCTTCTGGGCCGCGTAGGCTTCGAGGTTCTCCTGCTGGTAGATGGTATCGTGGGCCTTCTTGGCCTCATCCGAGGCCGCATACATCCCGCCGATCTTCCCCAGTTCGGCGGTAACGCGATCCCGGACCTCGGCAAGGGGCGGCACCTGGTCCCCCTTCTTCCACTGGGACCTGTTCTTTTCGTAGTAATCGTTTATCTCCGCATCGGAGATCTTTGCCGTCGCGGCATAATCCTGACTCATGAACGCCAGGTACTTGATCTGCACCTGCTCAGGAACGCGGAACTGCCCCTCGTGGGCCTTCAGATACGCCTCCAGATCAGCCGGTGCGGGACGGATCCTCTTCGCGAAATCCTGCAGAGAAATCTGGATGAAATCAATATTGATTTTTTCCTTCTGCATCCGATACAGGTCAAGGGCCTCCTGATCGGACACCTTCACACCATCCTGGATCAGGTCCTCCAACCTTACGGTGACCAGCATCTTCTTTTGGATGCCCTCGAACTCCTCCGGGGCCATCTTGCTGGCCCGGAGGGTCTGTTCATAGACCCGTTGGTCGAAAACGCCGTTCTGCTGAAAAGCGGGATAGGCAAGGATGGCGGCCTTGACATCATCATCGGTTACCTGGATGTTCATCTCCTCCGCCTTCTTCAGAATGACCGCCTGGTTGACCAGATTATCGAGCGCCTGCCGCTTGAGATTCAGCCCTTTGAGCACCTCCTCCGTCAGCCCCTGGCCGAGACGCTGGCGGTACACGTCGATCAGATTCTGGTATTCCCGCTGAAAATCGGCATAGACGATCGGCTTGCCGTCGATGATGGCAATTCGCTCCGCCCTCTGTCTCCCGCCCATCGAGCCGAAGTAGAAGACAAAGACGACGATGATGATCCCCAGAATGAGCTTCATGAGCCAGTTTCTGGCATGCCTTCTCATGATGTTGAGCATTACATCTCCCCCCGTAATTCATGAATATTATAAAATAAATCCACTTGGGGACACCTTGCGGCAAGGTGTCCCCTTGGCGTCGCACCACACCCCGTTGCACCACGCCCCCGGAAAAGATCCTTCGTTTATGCGTGGCTTAGTAATATAGTCACCCTCGAAATGCAATGATTTTTTGGAAAAATGGATTGATAAGGGGTGGAAAATACGGTATAGGGTATCGGTCAATCGAAACTATCCTTTCGATTGTGAATGCAATTTTACCGAAATCATCAGGAGGAAACGAGCTTGCTTTTCGATTTCATTTTGGGAAAGTTTTCCAACGACCTGGCCATCGATCTGGGAACGGCCAATACCCTCGTATATGTCAGGGGGAAGGGGATCGTGCTGAACGAACCCTCCGTCGTCGCCGTCCACATGAACGCCAAAGGGGAAAACGAGAAGCGCGCCGCGCTTGATGCCGCCCGCGCGGCTGGTGCCCGTGACGCCTTTCCCATTGAGGAGCCGATGGCGGCGGCGATCGGCGCCGGGCTGCCGATCACCGAGCCGATCAGCTCGATGGTCGTGGACATCGGCGGGGGAACAACGGAGGTGGCGGTGATCTCGCTCTCCGGTATCGTCTATTCGACGTCCGTCCGGGTCGCCGGGGACAAGATCGACGAAGAGATCGTCCAGTACCTGAAACGAAAATACAGCCTCCTGATCGGGGAGCGGTCGGGAGAGATCATAAAAACAACGATTGGCAACGCCTATCCCGATCCCAGTCAGGAGATTCGCAAGATGGAGGTCAGGGGAAGGGATCTGATCTCCGGCCTCCCGAAGATCGTGGAGATCAATTCCGATGAGATCCGGGAGGCGATCAACGAACCCATCAGCCTCATCGTGGACGCGATCAGGGACGCCCTCGAGAACGCGCCTCCCGAACTGGCCGGGGACATTGTCGACCACGGGATCGTCCTCACAGGCGGCGGCGCCCTGCTCCGGAACCTCGATTTGCTGATCCGGGCGGAGACGGGTCTCCCCATCACGGTTGCGGATGATCCCCTCTCTACCGTGGCCAGGGGCGCCGGAATAGCGCTGGATCAGTTGGATGTCCTGAAAGAGGTGACAATCCAGGTATAGGTGGAAGGGCGATGAAGTGATTGTTGGCTGAAGAATGTTGATCCCCCATAAATACCACCCCCCCGTCGTGGCAGCGGTTCTGCTGATCATCACTCTGGCCGTCATCTCCTACAGCGCGTCCCGGTTGTCCGAAACCGGATTCCTTCGGAAGATGGTCCTGGAGGCGGCAGCCCCCGTGGAAGATGCCGTAAACGTTTCACTCAAGGGGCTGTACGACTCTTGGAAACGGTATCTCTTCCTCGTCGGCATGGAGGATGAGAACAGACGACTCCGGCATGGGAACGCCGTTCTGAGCGAACAGATCAACCATTACCGCGAGGGGTACATCGAGGGGATGCGCCTTCAAAAACTCCTCAACCTCAAGGATGGCCTGTCCAACCGGGTCGTGGCCGCAAGGGTAGTCGACCGCAGCCGCGCCTCCCTGTTCAAGACGATCCTGATCGACAAGGGAACCGCCGACGGGATGCGGGTTGGATTTCCGGTGCTGTCCGAGCAGGGGGTTGTGGGACGGATCATCGAAACCGCCTGGCATGCCTCTCAGGTTCTGCTTCTTGTTGATGGAAACAGCAATATCGACGGACTGATTCAGCGGAGCCGGGCCCAGGGGATTCTCCAGGGTGCCGGATCGGCGGGTTGTAACCTGAAATACATCTCCCGGGTGGAGGAGGTCCTGCCTGGAGATGTGGTTCTCTCCTCCGGCCTGGCCGGAGTATTTCCCAAAGGGCTGCTTCTCGGCGTCGTCACAAAAGTTTCGCGAAAAGGGGAGGGCCTTTTTCAGAAAATCGACGTGGCGCCCGCCGTCGATTTCGGAAAGCTCGAGGAGGTTCTGGCCCTGATTCCGGACGCGGGGGCCGGAAAATGATCCATTATCTTCTTTTCCCGATGCTCCTGCTTCTTCTCGTGATCGTCCAACTCACGATCCTGGAGCTGTTTTCCTTCGGCTGGATCGGGATAGAGATCTCCCTCATCGTCGTCGTGTATCTCGGATTCCATCTCGACGTCCTCCGCGGGGGACTCCTTTCCCTTCTGCTCGGTTTCTTTCTGGATTGTCTGACCAGCGCGATTTTCGGGCTCTACATGTTTCTGTATGTCCTCATTTTTTTTATCTCCAACCCCGTGGGAGGAAAGATCTACGCCGGGAAACCGGCCATGATCGCATCCTTTACGGCACTCTGCACGCTTCTGGAAGGCCTGGTGATCGTTCTCTTTTACCGTTTTGTCTTCGGCACCGACATCCTCGATGCGATCCCGAAGATCTTCATCCCGCAGGCCGTCGTGGTGGGGTGCCTGAGTCCCCTCTTCTTCATCCTGCTCAAGCGTTTCGAGGTTTTTCTGCATGTGGAAGATCGGCGACCGGCTCGGCGGATATGAGCCGGGTCAGTTCAAACACAGATTCCGAATGTTGTTCATCATCGTCTCCGTGGCACTGTCGCAT
>JAPLJX010000346.1 GCA_026388375.1 Deltaproteobacteria bacterium | reverse complement strand
TTCGGCGCGGTACTAACAACAGTGGACCGCCGAGTGAAGGATTACATGGAACATCGAAGTAACCGTCATGCCAGGATTTTGTCTGAAAATCGAAAAAATGATTTATGGGAACGGAAGAGTCTATGGGAATGTTCCAGTACGTACATTGCTTTTGGGTATATTCTATAAGAAAAAGTTTTAGTACGTTGGCGCAAATATCGCTGATCCTGTCGGGACCTATGCCTGGACACACCAGTTGGAGTTCTTCGATATGTTTTAATCGGCGTCCCAGAAGCGCTGGAGAATTTATAAAGACGTTCAATATTTCTTTTGACAATTCCGGGCCTACACCACGCCCACCTATACCCCGGTTTGTATAACCCAGACATACTTCATTGGGTTCTGGAAATTGCAGCAGCTCTGCCGCCTTGTCAATTTCATCACTCCGGAGGAGCTCAATTACTAAATCAAAGAATGTAAGCAGGTTCTCGTGAGCCTGTTTGAAGTAAGGATTTGAACTGCGATAGAGGAGAAAAGGATCGATGCCCAGTTTCCGGTCCACATCAATATCGGGTATCAGGAAATCAACCTCACCTTGACGCAATGGAATTCCAAGAACCTTATTGAGTAAAGCCATCACTCTTTCCCCGCAGGCGTATCATTAAAAAGATGGGCCACGTGAGCATCTGTAATAACATAACGATTCATGTCTTCCTTGAATGCATAAGTAAATAATATCGAATGGTTATTGTGAAAGCGACTGAGTCCCTGTCGAAGTTGTCGAAGCACCGTCAAAGTATCTCGATATTCGGGATTATCGCCCGCTGGGATAAACGGCGAGATTTCATCAATCATGCCGTCACCGGCCAGAAAATGTTTAGTCTTGCATATGAGCCCATTGACAACTTTTGTTTGAAGGTCCGATGCCGGCTCGCGGGGGGCTTTCTTGCAGAGCTTGTCAACTTCGTCGTAAATTCCATCGAGTTCACTGCTCAGTAAATCGTATGCATATCGTAGCAACATATTGTTCATATGGATTTTTTCCCCCTCATCAACATTTGTTTTTCGCCCCATATCTGTTCCCCCTTTCTCGAATGGTTATCCAATCAATTTACAATATCTGATCAAACGATCCTTACGGTTGCATTATATTTTTTGCATCATTAAGCTGTTCCTCTCATGTATTTGCACTTATTCTTGAGTCTCTAATAGGTCGGCCGTTGACACCTTTTCAGGATTTCTCAGCAGGCAGCCGAATAGCATCTTACTTTCCGGATGGGCTTCGAGCTGGAGACAAATGGCGGCCACCAGTATTTCAGGTGGGCGACTGGTAGTGGTAACAATATACTGGAAGGGCGCTTCTCTTATACCACCAAATTCATTGGTTAATGTCCACATGGCTTGCAGATAGCGGTTATATATGTGCCGATCCAGGTCGGCCTCACGGGGACTGTCGTGCAAAAGGAAACGCGGGTGACAGCCAATTCCCCGGCATGAACACGCCATTGCCGTCACATCCGCCAAAACAAGGGCAAGCGTTTCAACGGCTTCACCCGAGAGACCCGTCGCCTCTTCTATACGGAATTGCAGTTCTCCCTTGGGCATTCGGAGCTTACCGGAATAGGTATCAGACAGAGCGTTCTTGATCAGGCTGTTGTAAATTGCACCGATGTCCTGCAGGCGCTGCCCATAGGACTGCTGAAGGGTTTCCAGTTCATGTTTCCGGATTTCAATGTTTTTGCGCAGCTCGGTGGCCCGTGTTGTTACCTGGAGCAACTGAGTGTTGGGTATCCGGCCTTCGATCAGGTCCAAAACCATTTCCCGTTGTTTAATGTGATAGTCAAGGCGCTGGAGTTGTGCACGGCTATTCAACAATTCCTCTTCCCGACCGTGTCTTTCTGCTATGTCTCTGCTCAACTTATTCCGCAATTCATTTAGCAAAGCGACCACATTGTCATGGTCTTTACTCTGTTGATCGAGAATGCTCAGACGGCGTTCGGTTTCAGACGCAACACGCCAGTCTTCACGCTTCTTCGGTAAGTCAATGATTTTATCTGCTTCGGCCAAACGCTGCTTCACATAAGAGCATTCAATGAATGGCACATCGCCGTAAGTGCAGTCTTTCCCTCTCAATGTCCGTAGTTTTCGGATTGTATCATCTTCATCTACGGGATATTCGGTTGCCTCCTCCGTCGCGTCCATTGCATCTCGGAAGATTCGTCGACTCTCGTCATAGGATGATAGCCAGATACGCTTCTGTGCGATTCTCCGATCAATTTTCTCGATGTCGCTTTGAATTGTGGATATGGCCTGCTCGAGTTCCGATCGCTTTAAAAATAGTGGGGAAGTCCAATCCGCGTCGTCGATATTTAGCACCGCGCCAACCGGCAAATTCAGGATTTGTTTCAGCGCGCGTTCCTGTTCATTGAAGCGATATTCCGGCTCACGCCGCAGTTCCGTTATTTGTGCTTCCCGCTTGCTCAACTCGCCATCGGCATCGGCTAACATCCTAGACACAATGAGTTCTTTGTCCTGTACTAAATTCAGAACCAAGCGAATAAGATACAGTGCGTGTTCTTTGGGTTTTTGGAATTTGAGTGCATCCGATCCACTGCGTGGTGAACGCCAGTCATGGAGGCTCTGGAAGCGCGCCTCCTGATCGCGGGTTATCCATGCAAGCAGGTGTTTCCATTCGTAAGGCCTATCGCCTGAGTCCGGTGGGTTGCTCGCCCGAAGATCCGACATCATAGTACTTCGCAAATATCCGATGAAATCGCTGAATTTATTTTCCTTACGATCTATATCAAACAAATTCTCAACAATAACCTTTTCAGCCGCCTTGGAATTGCCCGATCGACCGAGTCGTCTGAGCACAGACCACTCCTGGCCGTCCACAACCAATTCCATGCCAACCCAGCCCTCAGGGAAAGCGTTTTTAATGCGACTTATTGCCCCCGGATTACCAAAGGTGGACTCGCCCAGACAATAACGAATTAAACGGCAGAGCGTTGTCTTGCCGACAGAATGCCCGGATAGGGTTACGGGGTGGGCATCATTGGTTCCGGCGTCATCAGGCAACTCAACTCCCCAGACGATGTTGAGACCGCGATGAAAAGGGATGCTGCGGATTGGTGGTTCTCTTTTGTCTGATGATTCAAAAAGGACTATCCTCTTGATCCATAACCGCGGATCTTTTGCTGGATTCTTTTCGAAAAAACCATTCAACGCGTACCTCCTAAGCTGCGGATAATGCTTTTAGTTCCTTGGCAATCTCATCCTGTGTGAACGTCATCTTTGCAGCTTCAGCGTCTTCGAGGGTATGTCGCTGCATTTTATCCAGGTTTACCGCGGCTTTTAGCATTAATGGCAGGAGCGGTTTCAGTTCTTTCGGAAAGGGAGGTAGCCTGCATGTGCCGTGAATCATTGTTATTCCGGAATCAGCAGTGGTCTGGATGATTTGTTTATTTTGCAGGGTCTCACGGATCAAACGTGGGCGGATGCGGTGATCCTTCGGGAACCTTATCCACGCGATGTCAAAAATTAATTGTCGGTATTCGTTGCGCAAATTGTCGTCCAGCAGTAGCGTCTCAAGGCGTTCCGGGCACGATGCCAGAGACGCCGCATCACGGTAGAACTCAAATTTAGCGCCAGGTTTTTCCTGAATCAGATATGGAATTAACGCATAGATGAACGTCTCACGGCCAACCCATGGAAATACCTGATGCTCTTCAAGATAATTCCATTGCCCTCGACAGACATCGAACCAGGCATTTAAGATAGACTCGTCCCAATCCGGGTGTGGAGGGTGCATATGCGTGGGCCAGTTAGCTCGGTCCAATCGATACATGGAGATGAAGGATCCATCAGCAGTTGGGGGTGGACCGGGGGATGGACTGAGATGTGTCTGATAGGATTGGCCGGTGTCTTTGGCGCGTTGCATGGTGTCGTAGATTTCGAGAATCAGACGTTTTGTCCGATACTCGCCAAATTTGTCTTCATCCTTATCTCGTAAAATCCGATAACTATCCAGAATAAACGCTGCATCATCGACAGAAAAGCCATAGATGTGAAAGAACAAAGCATCCAGCTCGGCCCTGATCTGCAACCGCCGTATTTCATCCCAAATAAATGGTTGTCCCTCAAATCCGCATTCAGCAGCAAATCCTTCCAACTGCCAAGATGTATAAGACAGTTCCAGCACCCTCGGCAGGATGAATGATTGATGACGCTGAATCACTGTCATGGATGGCGCGGCAAGCTGTAAGAGGATGGATTTTATAAAATTTGCGCCAAAGAATTTCTGCCGCACCACAAAATCAAAGGGAAAGGAGTTCATCAGGGCAACAAATAAAAGAGAGTCTTTTGCCCTTTTTTGCTCCGCTGGACCCTCCAGCATAATATTGGGCGCTTTATAATTGAAAGCCACCCCTGAACAAATGCAGGCGACACTTGTACGAAAATTAGAAATGACATTGGTTGTATCTCTGAAAGCGATCGCCCAGTTGCCTCTTAAGTGCCGCGCCTCCCTATCGGATGCTGCGTCTTCTTCAGATATCCAGTATCTTGGGGTGATGTGATAGGCAGGATCCTTTTTTTGATCCTCCGTGGGGTTGTGCGTCCCGGCTTTGATACCGAAACGATTTTTCCTTGGAATCCCTTCAAAGGAAGCAAAACGATGATCAAACTGATGGATAAATTTGCCCTCATACAACGGAACAAAAGCACGCTCCCCCCTTTTCATCCGCAGAAATTCGTCCGGCTCAAATCCTTCCGAGGACAATTCTTCAAAATCTCTGAGCTTATCCGCCTCGGCAGCCATGTGGAGGCCTGTCGTATAATGCACCTCCCATTCGGAAGCTTTGTCGCCAAGGACGGGAAAGCGATCATAGACAGCCATGACACAGGTTTTGTGCAGGCTGCTTTCAAATGCAGGCACAGTTTTTGTGATGGGATTAAGACGGATGGCTTCATCCCGAGCGATGGTGAACGTCTTCGATGCATCCCTAATCTCTGCTGTGTCATCGAGGTAATAACCAAGAACAATATCTCGCTTTTGACGCCCTTTTTTCATGGTCAGCAAGGTAAAACGTTCATGATAACCAATGTCCGGAAACCATCCATTCCAGTTTCTGAAGTCAAAGGCCGATTCAATTCGGTCGTTTTCCAGCAAATACGAAGAAAAGTCGGCCCACGTGGGCGATAGCATCATACCTGTTTTGATGATCATACCGACCGTTCCGGACTTTCTTGTGAGATACTGGGATAGTTCAACGAACAATGGATACAGATTCAATTCTCCCACGGCAGATAAGGGAAAGCGCCCACCCGTTCTCATAAAGTGCATGGTCGCGGCATCAAATCTCAATTGTTGAATCCATCGGTCATAAAGGACAGAATCGGTATCCCGTAATGCCAAAATGAGAGCCTTCCGCCGGTCACTCCTCTTCTCCTCCACAATCTCTGGAATTGCGGAAAAGAACTCCCTTCCCAACGTTGTAATTTTTTCCCAAGGCGGGTTGCCGACGACGCAGTCGAACCCCTGCTGTTTCATGAAGACTTCGGGAAACTCCAGATGCCAGTGGAAGAAGCGGTGCTCTTCCGCCAGCGCCTTCACCCGACCGGCGGTCTTTCCGGTCAAGGCGTAGGCCCCATCACGGAGGTGGCGGAAGACGTCCTGCGTTGGAACGGTATCGTAGGTCTCCTTCGTCAGGGGCCAGAAGAAGGCCGCCGTCCAGAGATCCGCCAGATCATGCTGGTGGCGGATGGCGCGGCCATCGAGAAGGGTATCATACTGCCGGGCCTTTTCCGAAACCTGTTTGATGTTGTCTTCGGGAAGGGATGCCCAAGTGGCATAGGCCGAGGCCGCTTCCCACCAGTCGGAGCGGTCTTCCTGGATCATGAAGAGGTCCTGCTGCCCCTTTCTCTCCTCCTTGTTTTTCCGGCGGATGGAGGAGGCGACGGCGGGGTCGTCCCCCTCGACGGGCTTGAAGGCGTCGTCGGGGATGCCTTCCTTCAGCAGTTCCGGCGTCGCCCCGATGATGGAGTTGCCGCACTTGATCCGATGGTCCAGAAAGCCCAAGGGCTTGCGGGGATCGAGGGACTCCAGCCAGAGGGCCACCTTGCAGAGTTCCACGGCCAGAGGGTTGATGTCCACGCCGTAGATGCAGTTGGCGATCACGTCCCGGAGGGCTTCCCGAAGGGCCTCCAGCGGCGGTTCCCCTTCTCCGGTCTGGACGACGGCCAGATTCCTGGCGATCCGGTGGGCCGCGGCGATGAGGAAATGGCCGGAGCCGCAGGAAGGGTCACAAACCGTGATGGAGAGGAGGGCGTCGATGGGGTTCGCCGGGTGGTCGGCGAGTTTTTGGGCGATGACGGGATCGAGGGCGGACTTGATGAGTTCCTGGACGAGGGAATCCGGGGTGTAGTAGGAGCCGGTGGTTTTGCGGGCGTTGCCGGAACTGGAGGCGGCATCGGTGATACCCGCGAAGCCGAAGACGCGGCCGGGAAGGTCGAGGGTGGGGACGAGTTCGAGCAGGGACTCATAGACGGAGCCGAGTTCCTCGGGTCCCATGTTCCGGTAGTCGATGGCGGAGCGTTTGCCGGTTTTCTTGTCGAAGAATCAGCGCAGTTCGCGCATGGCGGAGAGGAGGTCGCGATTGGTGATGGCGGCGCTATCGAGGTCCGGGCACTGGGTTTCCGCGAAGAGGCCACCGAGGGCGGGCAGGGCAAGCTTTTCCTGGCCGCCCGCGAGGCTGCGGAAGACGATGCGGAGGGATTGCCAGAGATCGGTGTGGGGATCGTGGGCGGATTGGCGGAGGGCGCGGTTCCTCAGCCGCCGGAGGGAGTAGCCGGTGGCGTAAGCTTGGCGGGCGGCGGGATCGCTGTCTGGGGCGTGTAAAAGCGGAATGTTGTTTGCCGGTTGGGTGCGCTCCTCGGCGCAGAAGAGGAAGAGGCTGCGGTAGATGAGGCGGAGGAGCTGCTGGAAGTAGTTGTCCGTGGTGAGGGTGCCGTCGTGGAGGCGCTGGCGGAGGGTGGTGTTGTCCGGCTGGGTCAGGAAGCCGCGACCGAGGATGAGGAGGGCCTGGG
>JAPLJX010000051.1 GCA_026388375.1 Deltaproteobacteria bacterium | reverse complement strand
TACACGGAGGTAGAGGCGGCCGGGTTCAATCTGCCTTTGACACGGGTTTATTGTCATTATCTTCTTCCGACACATTACGATGATCTGGCTTTCGTTGACACGGAGATCGCATATCTGAGGCGGGCCAGTATGAAATTCGCGTACCTCATCTGGGATGAAAAACGGGAAAAACTGCTTACGGAGGGGTATACGGTTCATGCCTGCACAGACCGGGCCGGGAAAATCATCCGCATCCCGGCCGTCATTGCAGAGAAAATCCGCTCATTTTATCCAACCTTTAAAGGAGAATAGGGAAAACCATGGCAGAAAAAATAGACAAACATGAACTGAACGAACCGGACAAGCTTCAGCTTTTCTTTCTCCGTGTCCGGGCGTTTGCTGAAAAGCACCGGGCAAGAATCTATGCCGGAGGAGGAATTTTCATTCTAATCGGGCTGCTGGCCGGCGGCTGGTATCTCTACCGGGACCATTACCAGACCAGCGCGGGAAAGGTATACAACCAAATTTTTGAAACCGCTGGAAAAGTGGGTTCTCCGGCCGGAGACGCAGCGGCGATCAAAGGATACAAGGATCTCATCTCACGGTACCCACGGAGCCGGGCGGCCGTCACGGCTTATTACCGTCTCGGAAACCTCTATTTGGGTCGCCGTGAGTACGATGCCGCAATCAGCGCCTATCAGGATTTTCTCCGAAACACTTCTGCTGAAAGCGATTTGATGACCCTGGCTTACAGCGGCCTTGGCGCCAGCCAGGAGGCGAAGAAAGATTTGAACAAGGCGCTGGAATCCTATGACCTGGCGATCAAAACGCGTGCCGCGCCCTCTTTCGAGGCCCTGAATTACAGCAATATCGCGAGGATCTATGAGGCGAAAAACGATCCCGCGAAGGCTGCTGAATTCTACCGGAAGGCTCTGGACAAGACGACGGATCCGCTCATGACTTTGTACCTGAAAAGAAAACTGGCCATTTTGGGCTGATGGCGCTGGAGGGAATAGTGCATGGCAGATGATTACTACAAGACTTTGGGTGTTGAGAAAAGCGTGGATCAGGAGGCGATCAAGAAGGCCTATCGCAAGCTGGCCCTGAAGTATCACCCCGACCGGAATCCCGGAAACCGCGAGGCGGAGGAGAAGTTCAAGAAGATCAGCGAGGCCTATGCCGTGTTAAGCGATCCTGAAAAACGCAAGCAATACGAAAGCTTCGGATCGGATCAGTTCAGCCAGCGCTACAGTCAGGAGGATATCTTCCGGAACGTCAATCTCAATGAGATCCTTCGGGAATTTGGATTCGGCGGCAGGGGAGGGAATGAACGGGGATCTCGGGGCGCCAGCCGACGCGGCGGTTTTACCTTCCAAACAGGCGGTGATCCGTTCGCAGAACTCTTCAGACAGGGGCAGTCCCATTATGAAACGCCGCAGAAAGGGGAAGATCTTCATTACAACATATCGATAACGCTAGAGGAATCTGTATCCGGCGCAGAGAAAAAACTTGCCCTTCAGCAGGATCATGAGGTCCATGAAATCAGCGTGAAAATTCCGGCGGGGATCAGCACAGGAAAGAAATTGAGACTTTCGGGCAAGGGATATGCGGGAATTCAAGGCGGCCCTTCAGGCGACCTCTATCTGAACATCATCGTTCTCCCGCATCCGATCTTCGCCAGGGATGGAAACGATATCTACATCGAAAAATCGATATCTTTCACACAAGCCGTTCTTGGGAGCAGCATCGAGGTCCCGACGATCGACGGTACGCTCAAGAGGATCAAGGTCCCGGCCGGGACGCAGAGCGGTACGAAGATACGGATGAAAGGCTATGGCGTTCCCGGTCTCAAAGGCTCCGACTCTTCCAAAGGGAACCAGTTTGTGAAGATCAGCATTGACGTTCCCCGAAAAATCAATGACAAGCAGCTCCAATTGATCCATAAGCTTGCCGAAGCCGGAATTTAAACGATTTTTTTCTACATCGACAGAGGTGGAGCTCCTCCGCCGCGAATACCCTGTTTCCATTGATGACCTATAAGATATGTTATGTAAACTTTGCGGTCGGGTAATCGAGACAATGGACCTATGCCCCCCTCATCTCGGCTTATTCTTTCAGACGAGTGAAGGCGAAAACGATCTTTGGCAAATCAGAACTGATAAAAAGATTGGAATGACGATCATTTAAATCGAATATCTTAATGTTATTCTTTATATACAATTTCGGTAGGTCCGATCGCGATAATGCGCGATATTCCAATTCATATCGGGACATTTCAAAGCACAACTACATCAATTGTATCGCACCGATTCCCAGAATCCGTTCAGCTTCTTTTTTCAGGTCATGGTTGAGGTCCAGTTTTAAATCCTCCCCAAGGTAGATCAACGTTTCGCACCGCTCCTCAACCAGCTTGATGTATCCATCCTGTTTTCCAACGTGCTTTCGAAGACATCGGCAGAGCGCCTCGATATCATCGGCGGTGGATCGATTCACGACCATCGTAAAATAGGCCGAGTTATACGGTTTATCGGCTGCTTTTGACAGAAGCGTTGCCTCCGCGGCAATGACCTTGACACTCTCTTCCCCGATATCGACGGTTCCCTTTATCAGAAGGGGTTCTTCACCATGCAGGAGATCATAACAACCCTGGTATATTTCGGGGAAAAAGATGACCGTTGCTGATCCCTTCAGATCCTCAATGGTTGCGTATGCCATGGTTTCTTTACGCCTGGTTTGCACCTCACGGATGCTGCTGACGATTCCGGCCAGGATAATGACTTCCCGGTCGGTCCTGCCGGCAAGGTTGGAGGAATCCGCCGTCACGATCATCCCCAGACGGTCGGCATAGCGCGACAGCGGGTGTCCTGTAATATAAAAACCGATGGTCTCCTTTTCGTTTGCCAGAAGCTCCTTGTGATCCCATTCGGAGATCTCGGGAAGGCCATCATCCGAGCGTCCGCCGTTTTGGGAGGAGCGGTCTTTCTGTTCGAACTGTTCCAGCAGGTTCGCCTGGCCGCAGGCCTTGTCCCGCTGGCGTTTCTGTGCCTTATCCATGATCTCTTCATAGAAGGTCATCAGTTGCCGCCGCTTGTGGCCCGTCGAATCGAACGCCCCGCACTTGATCAGGCTTTCGAGCACCCTTTTGTTCGCCTTTCGCGGATCGACACGATCGCAGAAATCGACAATGGATCGGAACGGTTCCGCAGCCTCCCGGACGTTGATGATCGACTCGATCGCACCGATGCCGACATTCTTGACCGCCGCAAGTCCGAAACGGATATTTTCGCCCACAACACTGAAATCACTCATCGATTCATTGATGTCGGGTGGAAGGACATTGATCCCCATCTCACGGCAACTGCCGATATGGCTGATGATCTTGTCCCGGTTGTCCTTTTCGCTGGTCAAGAGCGCGGCCATGAATTCCGCCGGGTAATGGGCCTTCAGGTAGGCCGTCTGATAGGAAATGATCGCATAAGCGGTGCTGTGTGATTTGTTGAAACCGTATTTCCCAAAGGTTTCCATCTGTTCCCAGATCTTTGCGGCCTTGGCCTCGGGAATCTTCTTCTTCCGTGCGCCTTCCAGAAACTTCGGTTTTTCTTTCCCCTCCATCTCCTCGGTCTTCTTCTTGCTCATGACCTTGCGGAGGGTGTCCGCCTCGGAGAGGGAATAGCCGCCGATGGCCACGGCGATCTGCATCACCTGCTCCTGATAGACGATAATTCCATAAGTCTCCTTCAGAATCGCCTCCAGTTCGGGCGCCTCGTAGACGATTTTTGTTCGACCCTGTTTTCTCGCGATGAATTCGGGAATATTGTCCATGGGGCCGGGGCGATAGAGCGCTATCAGTGCGATGACATCCCCGATGCAGTCCGGCTTCATCCGGACCAGAACGTCTTTCATTCCTGAACTTTCAAGCTGGAAAATCCCGTCGGTATCGCCCCGCATAAGCAATTCGTAGGTCTGCCGGTCATCCAGCGGAAGGTTTACAAGATCGACCTCAACCCCCCTCCCCTCACGAACAAAGCGGAGGGCGTCTTTGATGACCGTCAGGGTTTTCAATCCGAGAAAATCGAATTTTGTCAGCCCGACCTCGGAGATATCGTTCATGGAAAACTGCGTAACGACGTCCTCCTTAGGGCTTTTACAGAGCGGAATTCGATCCACCAGGGGTAGATCCGATATCACAACCCCCGCCGCATGGGTTGAAGAGTGGCGATTCAGCCCTTCCAGCGCCAGGGAAAGGTCGAGAAGTTTCTTGATTCGGGGATTGCCCTTCTGCTCTTCCTGAAGACGGGGTTCCCGTTTGATCGCCTCCTCTAGCTTGATGTTGAGGACGTTGGGAATCAGTTTGGCGATGCGGTCCACCTCGCCGTAAGGGATGCTCAATGCCCTGCCGACATCCCGAATGACGGCCCTCGCCTGCATTTTCCCGAAGGTGATGATCTGGGATACCTTGTCGCTCCCGTATTTTTCCGTCACGTAGCGGATGATTTCATCCCTTCCCTCCGGACAGAAATCAGTATCGATATCCGGCATGCTGATCCGGTCCGGATTGAGGAATCTTTCAAAAAACAGGTTATAACGAATGGGATCGATGCTGGTGATTCCGGTCGCATAGGCGACGAGGCTGCCGGCGGCCGAGCCTCTGCCGGGTCCGACCGGAATATTCTTCTTCCTGGCGTAATCGATGAAATCGGCAACAATGAGAAAATATCCCGCAAAACCCATGGAACGGATCATCTCCAGCTCCTGCTGAAGCCTTTTTTCATAGGTTTCCCGGAGATCTTCTTTCTGACCCTTCAGGATATTCGGCAGAATCATCGCGAGACCTTCCCTCGCCGCCTTTTTCAGGCGTTCATCCAGCGTTTCATCGGGGTTAATCTCAAAATTGGGCAGGAAGAACTTGCCGAATTCCAGGGTAAGGTTGCATTTTTCAGCGATTTGGATCGTGTTCTCGATCGCCTCCGGGCAGTAGGAAAACAGCCGTATCATCTCGTCGGGGGAGCGGAAATAGAACTGATCGGTCCCGAACCGCATCCGGTCTGAATCTTCAATGGTCTTGCCCGTCTGAATGCAGAGCAGCACCACATGCGCCTCGGCATCCTCCTGCTTCAGATAATGGCAATCATTTGTCGCCACCAGAGGCAACCCGAGTCTGCGGCTAAGTTCGATGAGCCCCTCGTTGGCCTTCTTCTGTTCGGGAAGGCCGTTTTCCATGATTTCGATGAAGTAATTCCCCTCACCGAAAATGGTCCGGTATTGCTCCGCCGTTCGATCGGCCTCTGCGGAATTTCCCCGGAGCAGATGGGCTGCAATTTCGCCATGAAGGCAGGCGCTCAGACCGATCAACCCCTCATGGTGCTGTTTCAGGATCTCCTTGTCGATTCGCGGTCGGTAGTAAAAACCGTCCAGAAATCCCGCGGTCGATAATTTCATGAGATTCCGGTATCCCTGCATGTTCCGGGCAAGAACGATCAGGTGGTGCGCCGTCTCCCCGGTTCTATAACCGGTCTTGTCGAGGCGGCTTTTCGGTGCGACGTACAGCTCGCAGCCGATGATCGGTTTAATCCCGTATTGATAGGCATGCTTATAGAAATCGATTGCACCGTAAAGATTACCGTGATCGGTCATGGCCACGGCGGGCATCTGATACTCTTTCGCCTTCCGGAAAAGGTCATCCAGACGAATCGTACCGTCGAGGAGGCTGTACTGCGTGTGAACGTGCAAATGAACGAAATCGGCGTGTTTCATGCTAATCCAACCAGTAGTTCGGGGCTTCTTTGGTAATGATCACGTCATGGACATGACTTTCCCGAAGTCCGGCGGATGTGATCTTGACGAAACAGGCCTTCTGTCGCAACTCGCCGGTGGATCGGCATCCGACATAACCCATGCCGGCCTTGAGGCCGCCCAGCAACTGGTGGATGCTGGCCGATAGAGATCCCCGGTAGGGGACCCTTCCTTCGATCCCTTCCGGCACCAGCTTCAGATTGTTTTCGATGTCATCCTGATAATAACGGTCTTTGCTCCCCATCTTCATCGCCTCCAGAGATCCCATCCCGCGATAGACCTTGTAACTCCTTCCCTGAAAGAGGACGGTCTCTCCCGGATCGCCCGAATATTTGATCCCGCCGTCGGCGATGACCGGAATATTGAATTTTGACCCTATTTTATAGGCGTCCCGGATCGCACTCATCTGGGGTATCCCTACACCGGCGATAATTCTCGTCGTACAAATGGAACCCGGTCCGACACCCACCTTGACCGCATCCACTCCGGCCTCGATCAGGGCCTTGGCCCCCTCCGCCGTCGCGACATTTCCGGCAATCAGTTCACATTTCGGGAAATGGGCCTTCGTATCCCGGACGGCGTCCAGAACGCCCGCAGAATGGCCATGGGAAGTGTCGATCACGATGACGTCTGCGCCAGCCGCCAGCAGCGCGTCGATCCGCTCCTCCCGGTCGATAATCCCCACCGCGGCTCCGACCCGGAGTCTTCCGAGAGGGTCCTTGCTGGCTAGAGGATATTTCTTTATTTTTTCAATGTCTTTGATTGTGATCAGGCCTGTCAGGTGATAATTTTCATCGACGACGAGGAGCTTTTCGATCCGGTGTTTGTGGAGCAGTTTTTTTGAGTCTTCAAGAGAAATGTTGGACGATGAAACGGTAATCAGATGTTCTCGGGTCATCACATTGGCGACCGGCTGGTCGAGATCGGTTTCAAAGCGGAGATCCCGGTTTGTCAGGATGCCGACCAGCCTCTTTTTCTTGACGACCGGCACGCCGGATATCCGGTAACGGTTCATCAGTTCAAGGGCTTCGTGCACCTTCTGTTCCGGTTCGATCGTGATCGGATCGACAATCATTCCGCTTTCCGATTTTTTGACCCTATCGACTTCAATCGCCTCTCTCTCAATGCTCATGTTCCGGTGGATGATTCCCATCCCGCCTTCCTGGGCCAGGCAGATCGCCGTTCTGGACTCCGTCACCGTATCCATGGCCGCACTGATGATCGGAATATTGAGCGTGATGTTGTTGGTCAACAGGGATGAGGTATCCACATCCCGCGGCAGGATGTTCGACGCCGCCGGAACCAGCAGCAGGTCATCAAAAGTCAGCGCTTCCACAACTTGATCCTCTAACATGGTGCCTCCAATTTTCTAAAAAATCCGTCTGCTGTCCAAAAGCATCGTAACCGGCATGTTAGCAACAAACCAATCCGGCTTCAAGTTATTTCTCTGATGGTTTGTTCACAGCGAACCACGATATATTGAGATAATGATTAGTAATTATAACTGATTATCATGATAGAGGTTGGACAGGGAATAGCGATTCTGTCGTACCGTGCAGCAAAAATCCGTTATCAGGTTAACCTGTTCGAGATATTGTCACGCCAGCGAAGATGTGTTACCTTTTCATCATGGATCGCCACATCCTCCTCATCAACCCCTGGATCTATGATTTTTCCGCATATGATCTCTGGTACAAGCCTCTGGGGCTTCTTTCCCTGGCGTCCCTGCTCCGGATCCATGGAGTCCATATCACATTTATCGATTGTCTTGATTCGGATGATCCGGCCATGCGCCATGAGCATCATATCACCATGCCCAAAAGAAAACCTTCCGGAGAGGGATCCTACGCGGCGGAACGAATCCCGAAGCCGCCTCCGCTGAAATCGGTTCCCCGGAATTTCCACCGTTATGGTATGACCCCCCGCGTTTTTCAGAACACCTTGAAGGCGATCTCCAGACCTGATCTCATCATGATCACATCCATGATGACATACTGGTATCCCGGCCTCTTCGACACCATCTCGCTGGTCAAGAAGACCTATCCCGCCGTGCCTGTTGTTCTGGGCGGGAATTATGTGACCCTCTGCCCGCAGCATGCCTTACTGTCCGGCGCGGATTTCTGCCTTCCCGGACCGGGAGAATCATCCCTCCCCCCCCTTCTGAATGGTCTCTTGGGGATAAATGTGCCTCTTCTTTCCGTAGAACAAAATCTCGATTCATACCCCTACCCCGCCTTTGATCTGATCCGTCCGTTGAATTACGTCCCGCTCCTGACCTCGCAGGGCTGTCCCTACCGGTGCAGTTACTGTGCATCGCACCTTCTGAATCCTTCGTTTCGCAGACGCGATCCCATTCTCGTCGCGGATGAAATCGCGTTCTGGCATACCCGGTTCGGAGTCCATAACTTCTCTTTCTATGATGACGCCCTGCTGGTGGATGCCCAGGGAATGGCGATCCCTTTGTTGCAGGAAATGATTCGGAGAAGATTGCCGGTTCAATTCCACTCTCCGAACGGCCTTCATCTGCGGGAGATCACGCCGGAGTTGAGCGTTCTCTTGTATAGGGGCGGCTTCAGAACGATCCGTTTCGGATTTGAAACCTCCAATCTGATTCGACAGAAAGATACCGGCGGGAAGGTCAGCAACAACGATTTGGTCGAGGCTATCGGTCATTTAAAGCGGGCCGGCTATCGATCCCAGGATATTGGAATTTATATACTCTGCGGCCTACCGGGACAACCAGCGGATGAGGTGAAGGAGAGTATCCGCCATGTGCAATCGTCCGGAGCGCGTCCGATCCTTGCCGAATATTCCCCGATCCCGGGAACGGACTTGTGGCGCGACGCCGTGGCCTGCTCACCCTATCCGATCGCAGAGGAGCCCCTATTCCAGAACAATACGCTCCTTCCGTGTAAAAGCGCCTCCCTGACCGATCCCATCTATCAGAGTCTGAAACGCATGACGCGAATTCCGCTTCAGCCTGAAGATACTTGACAACCGGTATGGATATGGGTATATAAGAATCGACGGCGGGTCTGCTGTGCCCGTTAGTGAATCGTGATGCTGGATTGCAACACTAAAAGAACGACAGGGTCCTGTGGTGGGTATCACCCGGATGAGGACCAACTTTTCTGGAGATTGACTTTCCAGCGCACAGATACGACGGCACAAGCGGATCTTGTCGTCACCTTGTTTTGAGCCCCATCCCTTCAAAGGAGATGAAGTCCATGGGTTCAGGCCTCTGGTGGGGGAAAATGATCCTGATCGCTCTTTTTTCTCTTTTTTTTCTCATCTTCGGCATCGAGACCCTGGTCGGTGCGTTTCATCTCACAAACCCGTTGGAATTTATCATGTACTTTTTTTCCGCCAGCCTGATGATTCTGGTAAGTATTGTCGGAATCCTCTATCCTGCTTTTCAAGTTCACGCACATCTTTCGTTGGAGAAGAATCATTCCGATGAGAAATAATTCATCCTTTCTCCGGCGTCGTCGCTTCGGCAAATCGCCATTCATTCGGAACGCCATCTTCACAACCCTGGGTATTCTCTTTTTCCTCCTGCTTCTCCTCCCCTCCCCCCTTTTTTCCTATGAGCTGGCGGAAAAGGTTCAAACCTTTACCCTCAAGAATGGTCTCCGGCTGCTCATGCTGGAGAGGCATCTCAGCCCCACGGTTTCCATTTACATCCGCTATCGGGCAGGCGCCGTGGATGAGGCGGACGGCAAGACCGGAACGGCCCACCTGCTGGAACATATGATGTTCAAGGGAACGAGAACCATCGGAACCCGGAATTACGCTGCAGAAAAAAAGCTTCTGCTCCGGATCGAACGGGTGGGAACCGCCCTGGATCGTGAAAAGGCGAAAGGCAAGGCGGCCCATTCTCCACTTATCGCACGCCTGACCGATCAATTGACCGCTCTTCAGAAGCAACAGCGGCGCCTTACCCTATCGAACGAGATCGACCGTCTGTACACGGAAAACGGTGCGGTCGGTCTGAATGCCTCTACAGGCCAGGACCTGACCACGTATCAGGTCAGCATCCCTGCCAACCGGATCGAACTCTGGGCCAGAATCGAGGCCGACCGCATGGTTCATCCCGTATTCCGCGAGTTTTACACGGAGCGGGATGTCGTCATGGAGGAGAGGAGGCAGCGCTCCGAATCGGATCCGGACGGCAAGCTTCTTGAAAGCTATCTGGCCGCGGCGTTTATCGCCCATCCCTATCGGCGGCCGGTTCTGGGCTGGCCGTCGGACATGCGTTACCTCGACATAGACTCCATGGCAAAGTTTTTCCAAAAGACGCACGCCCCCAACAATACGGTCATCGCCATGGTCGGAGACCTTCAGCCGTCCACCGCTCTGAAGATTGTCGAAAAATATTTTAGCAGGATCCCCGCACAGAAGCTTTCGTCTCCTCCAATCACGGAAGAACCGCGCCAGTCCGGGGAAAGAAGGGTTGAAGTGATTTTTGACGCGGAGCCGCAGATGATCCTCGGCTACCACAAACCGCCTCCTCCGGTTGTTGCCGATTACCTCTTCGATGTGATCGAGTCCATTCTTACGAAGGGAAGGACCTCACGGCTTTTCAAAATCCTCGTTCAGGAAAAGGGGCTGGCAGAAAGCATTCAGGCGGCAAATGGTCTGCCCGGTGCGCGCTATCCTAATCAGTTTGTTATCTTTGCCATACCACGCCACCCTCATACCCTTGGTGAGCTGGAACAGGCGATCGAACTGGAAATCGAAAGGCTTCAGCGAGAACCCGTTTCCGAAGCAGAGCTGGAAAAGGTAAAAAATCAGATCAGGGCGGATTTTATCCGGGGACTCGATTCCAATGCCGGCCTTGCCGGGATGCTCTCCTATTATGAGGCGTTGCTGGGTAATTATCGCTACCTTGCTGAATACACCGCCACCATTGACCGGATTACAACGGACGATATCATGCAGGCGGCCAGAACCTATTTGACGCCGGAAAATCGGACGGTCGCAACCTTGATCAAGAAACGCTGAACGATGAAACTGAAATTTTCTTACAACTCGTTTCGGATGATTATATCTCTGGGTTTGATTCTTGGTTCTATCGGAATCGCCGCCGCCGCATCGCCTGCCGCCCTGCCTGACCCGAATCGCATCCGCTACAAACCCCTCTCGTTTGAACCACCTCGGGCACAGCGCCTCCGGCTCGAAAACGGCCTGGTCCTCTACATCCTTCCCGATAAAGAACTGCCCCTGGTAAAGATCAAGGTTGTCGTCAGAACCGGCAGCATGTATGACCCAGCCGGCCGGGAAGGGGTTGCCGAACTGACGGCCTCCATGATGGGGACGGGGGGGATCGTCGGCATGAGCGGCAATGCCGTGGATGAAACGTTGGAATCGATCGCCGCCACGTTTCATGCCTCCGTGAATCGCGATTCCGGCATCTTATCTTTTTCGGTACTGAAGAAGGATCTGGACCGAGGATTCGATCTCTTTTCCCGGATTCTGACACAGCCCACTTTCGAGGAGATGAAGCTGACCTTGGCGAAGGATCTGAAATTGGAGGAACTGCGGCGGATTATGGATGATCCGCAGAAACTCGCCTTCCGGGAGTTCGGACGTCTCATGCATGAGAGAACTCCCCGCGGAAGGGTGACCACATCCGCGTCCATCCGTTCGATCCAACGTGATGACCTGCTTCTCTGCCACAAGCTCTTCTATCATCCGGAGAATGTGATGATATCCATCAGCGGAGATATCGATATTCCCGAGGCCAAACTCCTGATCGAACGTTATCTCGGGGGCTGGAGCTCGTCGGAAAGGAAACCGGAAACCCCTCCCCTTCCCCGGCAACAGGAAGGTGGAATTTATTTCC
>JAPLJX010000157.1:9427-15030 GCA_026388375.1 Deltaproteobacteria bacterium | reverse complement strand
CTTTTACGGGTGCAAGAAAAATCGTGTTCGGAAACGGGAGTTTTGCCGGCCTGGCGGGGCACCTCGCGGAGCTGAAGGTGAGCCGGCCGCTGGTCGTCCTCGACGGGCACCTGGCCGGGACGGGCTTCGGCAAGAAGGTCTCCGACCTCATGGAGAAGGCGAAGATCGGCTTCGTTCTCTATGACAAGGCCGTGCCGGAGCCTCCCATCGAGCTGGCCGACGAGGGGGCGAAGCTCGCCCGGAAGAAGAAGTGCGACGGCGTCGTCGGCATCGGCGGCGGGAGCGCGATGGACCTGGCCAAGGCGATCGCCGTTCTTGCAGCGAACAAGGGGAAGGCGGAGGATTATCTCGGACTCAACAAGGTTCCCGGCCCGGGCCTCCCCAAGATCATGGTCCCGACGACCGCCGGGACGGGGAGCGAGGTGACCTTCACGGCCGTCTTCATCCGGAAAAAGCTCAAAAAGAAAGAGGGGATGAACAGTCCGTACCTCTATCCGGAGCTGGCGCTGCTCGATCCGGAGCTGACGCTTTCGCTTCCGCCCCATCCCACGGCGGCCACGGGGATCGACGCCCTCTGCCACGCGATCGAATCCTACACCTCGATCAACGCCTCGCCGATGAGCGAAATGATGTCGCTGGAGGCGATCCGCCTCATCTCCGACAACCTGCGGACGGCCGTCCATGACGGGACCAACCTTGAGGCGCGGGAGGCGATGCTGCTGGGGAGCCTCTACGCGGGGCTCGGCCTCGCCAACGCAGGCGTGACGGCGGTCCATTCCCTCTCCTACCCGCTCGGCGGGAAATACGGAATCTCCCACGGGCTCGCCAACACGATCATGCTCCCCCGGGTGATGGCCTTCAATTTGCCCGGCGCCCAGGAGAAGTTTGTCGACATTGCGGAGATCATGGGAGAGATCGTCGACGACCTTCCGTTGCGGGAGGCGGCTTACCTGGCCGTGGAGGCGGTGGAGGCCCTGATCGAGGACTGCGGTATTTTCACGACGCTCGAAGAGCTGGAGATCCCGGAAGCCGATTTTCCGGAGCTGGCGAAGGTCGCGATGACGGTCGCGAGGCCGCTCGCCAACAACCCCTGCAAGATGACGCCGGAGGAGATGGTCGAGATCTACCAGGAGTGCTATTAGGAAAATGGGGACAGGTACAATTTTCCCCCGGAGGAAATTGTACCTGTCCCCATTTTCGGGAGTGCTATTGACGGAAGATTAAGGGAGGAAAGAAAATGGCCGGTGCGGAACTGATCGGAAAAGAAGAGATCAAGGAGGTGATGGACGTCCTCCGGACAGGCGTCTTTGCCCGCTACGCCTTCGACAACGAACGGCAGGGGATCTGGAAGGTCCGGGATTTCGAGAAGGCCTTCGCGAGATACTCAGGGACGCAATACGCGCTGGGGGTCACCTCGGGCTCCGCGGCCCTCAAGATCGCGCTTACCGCCCTTGACGTGGGGCCCGGGGATGAGGTGATCTGTCCGGCCTTCACGTTCATGGCCACCTACGAGGCGGTCCTCGAGGTCGGCGCGATCCCGGTCATGGCCGACATCGACGACACCCTGAACCTCGATCCGGACGACATCCCAAACAAGCTCACGCCGCGCACGAAGGCGGTCATTCCCGTCCACATGTGTGGCGCGCCCGCGCGGATCGACAAGATCATGAAGGTGGCGAAAAAGTACAAGCTCCTCGTTCTCGAGGATACCGCCCAGGGTCTGGGGGCGAGCTTCAAGGGGAAAAAACTGGGGAGCATCGGCCATATGGGGATCTTCAGCTTCGACCATTACAAGACGATCACGACGGGCGAGGGCGGTATGGTGATCACCAACGACCTCGACCTCTACCACCGCGCCGAATGGTACCACGACCACGGTCACGACCACCTCTCCCCCGTCAGCCGGGCGCTCGATGGGCGGACGATCCTCGGCTTCAACTACCGGATGAACGAGCTCCAGGGGGCCCTCGGCCTTGCCCAGCTCCGGAAGCTCGACCGGGTCATCGCGGCGCAGCGAAAGAACCAGGCGGTCGTCATGGAGGCGCTGGCCGGGATTCCGGGGATCAAATTCCGGGGGATGCCCGATCCCGAAGGGGATTCGGCGACCTTCCTCGCCTTCAACCTGCCTAAAGAGGAACAGACCAAGGCCTTCCAGAAGGCGCTCAAGGCCGAAGGTCTCGACACGGTCCGTTTCAAGGACAATTTCTGGCACTATGTTCCGAACTGGGAGCACTTCCTGGCGAAGTCGACGGCGAACACCAAAAAACAGCCCTTCTCCGATCCGCGCAACCGGAAGACGACCTACAGCCGGAAGGCGATTCCCCATGCGGAGGATCTCCTCGGCCGGACGCTGATCATGGGGATCAACGTGAAGATGCCGGCTGCGAAAATGAAGGCAATCCGGAAGGCGATCGCGAATGCGGCCAAGGTGCTGTAAAACACGGCGGAGGGAAAATAGAGACAGACACCTAATTTTTCTTCCGGGAAAATGGGGATCTGTCCCTATTTTCCGACTGTGGGGGTATATGAGGGAGTCGGAAACATGATCGTTGTCACCGGCGGCGCCGGGTTCATCGGAAGCGCCTTCGTTGCAAAGCTTAATGCGGAGGGGATCGGCGACATCGTTATCGTCGACGAGCTGGGGACGTCCGGGAAGTGGCAGAACCTCGTCAAGCGCCGTTACGCCCACTATCTCCACAAGGACGCCTTCCTCCAGATGGTCGAGGCGGAGCGGATTCCGTTCCCCGTCGAGGCCATCGTCCACATGGGGGCCTGCTCCTCGACGACAGAGCGGGACGCCGACTACCTGATGGAGAACAATTTCCACTACACCTGCCGCCTTGCGGACTGGGCTATCGGGCACGGGGTCCGGTTCATTTACGCCAGCTCCGCGGCGACCTACGGCGACGGCGCGCAGGGTTTCTCCGACGACGATGAAACCAGCCTCCTCCTCCGTCCGATCAACATGTACGGCTACTCCAAACAGCTCTTCGACCTGAAGGTCCTCCGCGAGCGGATCGCGGACCGCGCCGCCGGGATCAAGTTCTTCAACGTTTTCGGCCCGAACGAGTACCACAAGGACGACATGACGAGCGTGATCTTCAAGGCGTTCCACCAGATCCGCGAAACGGGAAGGGTCCGGCTTTTCAAATCCTACAAACCGGAATATCCCGACGGAGGCCAGAAGCGGGACTTCGTCTACGTCAAGGATTGTGTCGAGGTCCTCTGGTGGTTTCTGAACCACAAGGAGACGAACGGGATCTTCAACCTCGGGACGGGGAAGGCGCGAACCTGGAACGATCTGATCAGGGCGGTCTTTGCTGCACTCGGCCTTCCGCCGCAGATCGAATACATCGAGATGCCCGAGGCGATCCGGGGGCAGTACCAATATTTCACCGAGGCGAAAATGGAAAAACTCCGCGCCGCCGGATGCCCGACCGCGTTTCGTCCGCTGGAGGAGGCGACGACGGATTACGTCCAGGGGCACCTCCTCCGGGAAGATCCCTATTTGTAAGGATAGAGCTTTCAAGAAACACGCCGGAGTCATTGCGAGCGAAGCGAAGCAATCCCAGAAGTATTCGATGATTCCCGGGATTGCTTCGGCGCTGTGCGCCTCGCAATGACTGGGAGAGCATAAATTCAAAGGGATCAAGGAGAGGGTAAGGAAAACAGCAATGCCGGTCCAGGTTGTCTGCATCATCCCGTCCCGCTACGAATCGACCCGCTTTCCCGGCAAGCCGCTCGCCGACCTCTGCGGGAAGCCGATGATTCAACACGTCTACGAGAGGGTCCTCCGGGCAAAGATCGTCTCCTTCGCCGCCGTGGCGACCGACGACGAACGGATCTTCCATGCGGTTGAGGCCTTCGGCGGCCGGGCGGTGATGACCTCGCCCCGCCACCGCTCCGGAACGGACCGGATCGCCGAGGCGGTTGAGACGATGGGGCTTCAGGACGACGATATCGTTGTCAACATCCAAGGCGATCAGCCCCTCTTCGAGCCGGTCCAGGTGGACGAGGTGGTTGGGCCGCTGCTCGCGGACGCCGCCGTTCCGATGTCCACGCTGATCTTCCGGATCGTCCGCGACGAGGAGATCACCCACCCGCACGCCGTCAAGACCGTCTTCGACCACGACCATTTCGCCCTCTACTTCTCCCGCGCCACGATCCCGTTCGTCCGCGATCCGGCGAAGAAGGCCGAATACTTCAAGCACCACGGGATCTACGCCTACCGCCGTGATTTTCTGCGCACCTTCACTGCTCTTCCCGAAGGGGTACTGGAGCGCCTGGAGGCGCTCGAACAGCTCCGCGTCCTCGAACACGGCTATCGGATCAAAGTGGTCGTCACCCCGCACGATTCCGTCGAGGTGGATACCCCCGAGGAGCTGGAGCGGGTACGGCGGCTGATTACAGGGGAAGAGGCGAAATAAATAGGACTGGATGGGGACACGATGCGGCATCATGTCCCCATCCCGAGGAGGGAAAGATGATTGATATCGAATATTTAAATAAAATCCGGCTCGTTTCCCAGCCGCTTGGCCAGAAAATTGTGGCGTATTGTCTGCTTCTGCCGAACTATAGCCTCTTCGCAAAGGTGGACATCCGGATCGAAAATGCCGAACGGATCCCCCGCGGGGAGAGCGTGATCTTCGCGATGAACCACACGGACCGGTTCAACTACTGGCCCTTCCAGTACAAGATCTTGAAAATGCGGGAATTCCCGTTCGCGACCGTCTGGGTGAAGGCCAAATACTATAAGAATGCGTTCCTGGCGAAGGGGCTCGACCTCTGCAACCTCATCCCGGTGCCGTCGATGGGGTATCTCATCGAGGAGTTTTACCGGAAGAGGTTCAACCACAAGATGGACAAAGGGCTCTACCGTGCCGTCAAGGACATGATCGACGGCCGTATCGCCGAGGCGGGGCCGCAGGAGCGCGCCGCCGTCGAAGCGATCCAGGCGATGGGCGAGCAGTTTGCGGAGTTTATCCGGGGCTATTACGAAGCGGTGATGGAGAAGGTTGGGGAATTGAGCCGGATCGCCCTCTACGAGAAGCAGCTCAACCTGATCATCTTTCCGGAGGGCACCCGCTCGGTGACGCTGGCCGAGGGACGGACCGGCCTCGCCCAGCTCGCCCTGCACACGGAAAAGCGGATTGTCCCCGTCGCCTGCAACAACTCCGAAGAGGTCTATACCGGGAGCCTTCCCTTTGCGAAAAGCGGCCGGATCACCTACCGGATCGGCGAACCGCTCTCCGTGCACGACCGGCTCAAGGAGTTCCGGATCCGCGAACCGTTCCGTCTCTTCTCCCGGGAATCGCAGCAGCGCTACCGGGAACAGTTCGAAGGGGTGACGCGGATCGTCATGGCGAGCATCGAAGGGATGCTCGACGAGAAGTACCGCCGGGGCGTCTCGGCAACCTGAGGCCCGCTTTGCCCGCCGCTCTCAATCCTTAATCGGTACCGCCGAAGCATTCCTCATCTTTCGTGATGAAGATACTGAAAGGCAAAAGTGCGGAGTATTTGCGTAAGGAGTTTCCGGAATTAGGAAAGTTGTTCAATACAACCTTATATTGTCGATTCCTATCGAAAAGGGAGACTTGAATGAT
>JAPLJX010000157.1:0-9397 GCA_026388375.1 Deltaproteobacteria bacterium | reverse complement strand
GAGAGGGGCAAGCGTGCCAAGGAATTGCATGATTCGGGTAAGAAGGTGATCGGTTACTTTTGCTGTTTTGTCCCCGATGAGATCATCACCGCCTTCGATATGGTGCCTTACCGCATCCAGGGCAGTCAGAGCGAGCCGATCGATCAGGCGGACGCCTATATTGAACCGATGGCCTGCCCCTTTGCCCGGAGTTGCTTCAACAAGGCCCTGAAAGGGGAATACGATTTTTTCGACGGTTTCGTAGCGCCCCACAGTTGCGATACGGTGGAGCGTATGTACCACATCTGGTTTCATAATAAGCCTGCCCCCTTTAACCATCTCATTAATGTGCCTCACATGATGGGACCCAGTTCCGACGAGTTTTACAGGAAGGAATTGGATTACTTTATTAAAAGTCTTGAAGAGTGGTCGGGCCGGAAACTGGATACGGCCAAGCTCAAAGAATGCGTCCGTTTGTACAACCAGCGCCGTGCCGTCCTGAGAGAACTCTACGAATTAAGAAAATCGGATCCGCCCCTGGTTTCCGGAACGGAGATCACCAAGGTCCTCGTGGCCGGCATGGGCATCCCGGCGGCGGAACATATGGAGCTCGTCAAGCGGTTCATCGATGAAGTCAAGGGACGTCCCTTACCGAAGTCCCAGAAACTGCCCCGCATCTTCATCTGGGGCAATGAGATTGATGATGTCGCCTTTATCAAGCTCGTGGAGGAGAGTGGCGCCCAGGTGGTCATGGACGATCTCTGCACGGGCACCCGTTTCTTCTGGGACGATGTCCCGGTAACAGCGGATCCCCTGAACGGGATTGCCACCCGCTACCTCTGTACCCACTGTCCCCGCAGCAATGTACCCCAGACGACAACGCGTGAAAAGGATCTGGAGAATCGCTATGGGTACATCAGGAATTTCGTTCAGGAATGGGGCGTTGACGGGGTCATCTTTTATATCGTTCGTTACTGCGACACCTGTGAGCTGGAGGGACCGGATCTGCGCGAATACCTGAATGGCATGAATTTACCGGTGCTCATGATCGAGGATGATTACTCCACCTCCACGATCGGTCAGCTTCGCACCAGGGTCCAGGCGTTCCTGGAAATGATTGAATAAGGGGGAATCATGGAAGAGAAGGAACAAGTGAAGACGACAGCGGTAAAAGGCACAGACATGGCTCGCAAGGTGCGGGGCCTTGTGAAAAATATCTACCGGTCCGCCCATGAAGCCAAGGCGCAAGGCAAAAAAGTGGCCTATTTCATGGTGGCCTCTCAATACGATGAGATTGTCCGCGCCATGGATGTGGTGCCCCTTCCCACGGAGAATTATGCCGGCTTATGCGCAGCCAAACGCGACATGGACCGATTTCTTCTGAAGGCGGAAGCGGACGGCTATTCCCAGGTGCTCTGTAGTTATGCCCGGATCGGTCTCGGCTTTGACAGCTTGCGTAAAGAACTGGGCGGTATACCGGAAAACTCCCCTGACGGCGGCATGCCCGTGCCGGATATGATGCTGGGCAGCAGCGCCGTGTGCGACCCCCGGTTTAAATGGTACCAGGCGGCAGGACGCTATTTGCAAGTGCCCACCCACAGCATTGATGTTGTAGGACCGCCGGCCTATGCGGACCTGAATGAGGTCCGCGACCATTATATCAAGTATCAAAAGGAGCAGTTTGAGGGCCTAATCGCATTTCTAGAAACGCAGACGGGTAAAAAAATGGACAAGGAACGCCTCTGGGAGACAATCCGCCTGAGTGACGAGGCCTGGCGGCTCTGGTACGAGATCGACCGTCTGCGTGTAGCCATTCCCAGTCCCATGCCCACGCAGGACCACTTCAGCATCATGGTTGCCGGCCACTACTATTCCGGCACGCAGGTGGCGGTGGACTTCTACCAGGGTCTGTACGATGAAGTCAAATACAAGGCGGAGAACAAGATCGGCATGATTCCCGACGAGAAATACCGTGTTCTTTACGGCGGCGGGCTTCCCCCCTGGCATACCCTCTGGATTTTCAATTATTTCGAAAGCTTCGGTGCTGTTTTTGTGATAGAAAACGTTTATCGCGGTTATGATCCTGTCGAGGTGCCAAGCCATGTCAAGGATCCTGTGGAATACCTCGCCTGGCGGACCTATCTCCGCTTTACCCAGCGTCACGTCAAGGCCAAGGCCAACAGCGGCAATCCCGTCGTGGAAAGGCTGCTGGGCCTGATCGATGACTACAAGATAGACGGTGTGGTCTTTCACGCCTGCCGCTCCTGTCGCGCGACGACGGTCGGCCAGGTTCATCTTAAAAACCTCTTGGGGCGGTATACGGATATCCCCATGATGCAGCTCGTTTCCGACATGGTCGATCTTCGGGATTACTCGGAGGCCCAGTGGAAGGCTCAGATCGGCGCTTTCATAGAGGCGCTGGCGGGCCGCGCCGCCTAGATCGGCGCTCAGGCGTGTAATATTTGTTGCAGAGTTGCAGAGAGGAAAACGTATTTTCATGCCCTTTGCCGGCATTGATATAGGTTCCACCATGACCAAGGTGGTCATTGTGGATGAAAAAGAAACGAATCTGGCTTCGGTGATAGGTCCTACCGGCGCTGAGCATCGCCATTTGGCCCTCAAAGTGATGGATGAGGCCATCGGTCAGATCGGACTTTCCTTCGAGGCGCTGGATTTTATCGTGGCGACGGGTTACGGCCGCATTAACGTTCCCTTTGCCGATAAGCAGATTACGGAGATCACCTGCCATGCTCGCGGTATCCGGGCCATTTTCCCCACGGTGCGCATCATCATCGATATCGGGAACGGGCCGCTTTCTGGAAGTCATTGCCGAAACCCTGGGCGTCAAACTGGCCGATATGGGTGACGTCTCATTGACGGCGAAAGAGTATGTCAAGATTTCCAATACCTGTACCGTCTTTGCCGAGCATGAAGTGACCTCCCGGCTTGCAGAGGGGGCAACGATTCCGGAGATTGTCGCCGGTTTGCACGAGTCGATCGCCGGTCGGGTCGTCAACATGGTGCGGCATCTGGGGATCGAGAAGGATGTCGTGGTCACAGGCGGGGGCGCCAAAAATATCGGCCTGGTCAAGGCCATCGAGGACAAGGTCGGTTTCACGGTCCTGATTCCGCCGGAACCGTTTATCACCGGCGCCCTGGGGGCGGCGCTCCTCGGCAAGGGTTTCGTAGAACGCGGTATGACCCGTGATCATGAGCGGAGATTGGAGAGCGTGACCTTTTTCAGATGACGGATCACAAAAAATATTATGCCGGTGTGGATATCGGCTCTGTTTCCATCAAGGCGGTGCTGATCAGCGCTCATCAGATCATGGCCTCGGAAATCATGGCCTCCGGGGGTAATTACAAAGATGCGGCACAGAAGGTTCTGGATGGCGTTCTGTCCAAGGCCGGAGTGGATGCCGACAGGCTTTCGGGTATCGTCGTCACAGGCTTGGGAGCTGAAAGCGTGCCTTTTGCCGCCCGCCAGGTTTCCGATATTTCCTGCCAGACGATGGGTTGCCACTGTCTGTTTCCTTCCGCCCGCACCGTAATCGATATAGGCGGACAGTTTACCAAAGCGGCCAAGATCACGCCTCAGGGAAGGATTGCCGACTTTCTGATGAGCGAGAAGTGCGCCACCGGTTCGGGGCGTTTTCTGCAGATCATTGCCCGTATCCTCCATGTCAACCTGGAGGACATCGGCCCCCTTTCTTTAAAATCCCGGACCCCCGTTGAATTTTCCACGAACTGCGCCGTCTTTGCCGAATCCGAGACGGTCTCCCGCATTGCCGAGGGCGCCCGTGCGGAAGACATCCTCGCCGGGGTGCACCGTGCCATGGCCTCTAAGGTGGCTATGCTGGTGAAAAGGTTGAAAATGGAGCTCGACGTGGTTCTTACGGGCGGCGGGGGTGAGGATGCAGGGCTGGTCCTGGCCATCAGTGACGCTCTGGGCGTTAAGGTCCTGGCGCCTGAACAACCGCGCCTCACGGCGGCCTTCGGCGCCGCGTGCCTGGCGGAAGAGGGGAAGCTCTGACACAGACGAGAGCGGGCGTCATTCTCCTACCCTCGAAAGCAATGTCTTATAAAAAATGTCTTATCGGGGGCGCCGCTCGCTTTGAATCCCATGTCTTAACACGATCAAACCACGTTGGAGGGGATAACGTCATGAAGATTCTAAGGGTGGATCTGCGGCAGGGAACGGTTGCGTTCGAAAATCTCAAGGAGGAGTGGCAATACCTCGGCGGCAGCGCCCTCATCGCGAAGATCCTGAACCGGGAGGTGTCTCCTGCGGCGGACCCGCTCGGCCCCGAAAACCATTTTGTCGTGGCCGCAGGCCCCCTGGCGGGCACCGGGGCCCCCCAGCTCGGACGCATCTCCGTCGGCGCCAAGAGCCCGCTCACGCTGGGCATCAAAGAGTCCAACTCCGGAGGCCCCGCCGCGCAAATCCTCGACCGTCTGGGAATTCGCGCCGTTATCTTTCAGGGCGCACCGCAGGATAAGCGGTTATACGGCCTGTCGATCTCGAAGGACCAGGCCGCGCTGATCCCGGCGGAGGAGTACCGCGGCGCGAAAAATTATGATTTGGTCGGCCGGCTGCGAAAACAGTACGGAGAGAAAATCGCCGTACTGTCGACCGGGATAGCCGCGGCGCGCCAATACAGGGGGGCATCCGTCTCCTTTACGGATATCTTCGGCGATCCCTCGCGGAACGCCGCCCGGGGAGGCCTCGGGGCCGTCATGGGGTCGAAGGGACTCAAGTTTGTTGTGATCGATCCCGCCCAGGTCGGACCGGTTTCGATCGCCGATCCGGCCGAATTCCGCCGGATTGTAAAATCCTGGGTGGTTGCGCTGAAACATGATGTGGGGTGCAGCCTCTTTTCCCGCTTCGGCACCCCTTTTGCGATCTCCAATTCCGCCGGCCACGGAACCCTGCCGGGAAACAATTATCGTTCGGGCCGACCCGATCATTTCATCAACGTCAGCGGCAACAGCATCCAGAAGATCCTCTTCGAACGGGGCGGGAAGATGCATGGCTGCATGCCCGGTTGCGTGGTCCGCTGTTCCATCGTTTATCCCGACAAGGATGGGAAACAACTCTGCGCCGCCTATGAATATGAGACGATCGCCATGCTCGGAACCAATCTGGGAATTACCGACACCGATGCGATTGCCCGGCTCAAATTCATCTGCGACGATCTGGGGGTGGATGCCGTTGAAACCGGAAGTAGCCTGGGTCTCGCCGCGGAGGCCGGAAAGATGGCTTGGGGAGACGGGGAGTCCGCCGAGAAACTGTTAGCGGAAATTGAAAAGGGGACGCCCCTGGGCCAGGCCTTGGGGAACGGGGTGGTCGCCGCCGCCCGGTATTTCAACCTCTCCCGCGTCCCGGCCTATAAAGGACAGGCGATTCCCGCCCATGATCCACGATCGGTTAAGGGGACCGGCGTGACCTATTTCACGAGTCCGATGGGGGCGGATCATACGGCGGGACTGACCTACCGTATCCCCCAGAACCGGTTGAAACAGGTTGAGAATTCGCTGAGATCCCAGATTCAGGCCGCCGTCTGCGACAGCTTCGGCTACTGCCTGAATGCCGTTCCCGGTCGCGAGTCCGTCAATCGATTCATTGCGGATCTGATGAATGCCCGCTATGGGTGCCGCATGAACCCGGCGGATGTGATGGAGACCGGGAAGCAGACGTTGCGCGACCAGCTCGCCTTTAACGAAAAGGCCGAGTTCGGTAAAATGGATTCAACGCTTCCGGCGTTTCTCCGCGAGGAGCCGATTGCTCCCACGGGGCAGCTCTTTGATGTGGATGAGGCCGATATCAAAAATATATGGCAGGGGTTGGACTCGTTTCAGGAAAAGGAGAAGGTCCTGGAGATCCGAATCCCGCCGTTGCCGGAGATGCTGTTCGGCGCCGGGGTTGGCGAAAACATGGGCGAGCGAATCCGCCGGTTGGACGTAAAAAAACTGTTCCTGGTCACCGATCCGGTGATGCTCGAAATGGGCAGGGCCAAGGAGGTCTGCCGAATTTTGGAGGCCGGCGGTCTATCCACGGTCATCTTTTCGGAGGTGGCGCCTGATCCGGCCATCGAACTCATCGAGCGGGCCGGTCGGATCTATCAAGAGCAGGGCTGTGATGGCATCGTGGGCCTCGGCGGCGGGAGCTCGATGGACACGGCCAAGGCGGTCGGGCTCCGGGTAACCCACCCCGGCGAACTGCGGGAGTATGAAGGGATTGTGGGTGGAGGCGGAAAGATCAAACCCGTCCTCCCGCCGCTCGTCTGCATTCCGACCACCTCCGGGACCGGGAGCGAGGTCAATCCCTGCGCGGTCATCACCGATCGGGAGCGCGACCTGAAGTTTATCATCATGAGCAACCACCTGATCCCTAAACTGGCGGTGATCGATCCCCTCTATTGTCGGACGATGCCCGCCGGCCTCACGGTCGAATCCGGGATCGACGCGCTGGCGCACTGCCTGGAGGGGTACGTTTCGCTGGCCACCCCCTACCATCCCTATTTTGAGTCCATGGCGCTTTACGGTGTGAAGTTGATCGGACGAAGCCTTGCCCGGGCCTACCGGGACGGAAATGACGTGGCCGCCCGCACCGATATGTGCATGGCCGCGGTCTGCGGCGGCCTCGCCTTTCTGAAGGGTTTGGGAATCGGCCACGCGATCACCCATGTGCTGGGCGCCCATTACCATATGCCCCACGGCCGGGCCGCCCTGTACGGGCTGCTTTGCTTTGTGAAGGCCAACAAGGAGACCTGCAAAGAGCCGTTTATCGACATGGCGCAACTGCTGAACCGCTCCAACGATCTGGAGGAGAGTTTGCTTGCGCTCTATCGGAAGCTGGATGTTTCCATCAGCCTCAAGGCGCTGGGCATTCCCCGGGACGACTTGAAGAAGATTGCCTTTTATGCCTCCCGGGATGCCGTGAACATGGCCACCGATCCCACCACCCCCAACGAAGGGAGGATCCTGCAGCTCCTGGAGGAGATTTACGAGTAGCCGGGAATTTCTCTTCCCATTTCCAGCTCCTTCACTGCGGCCCATTGCTCATGACCTTCCCAAAGGGTCAAATGGTAATTTCTTTTAACACTTCCGGACGTAAATCGGCGATTCTGATCAATGTTTTTGCCGCCCGGGACGGTTCGCGCCTCCCCTGTTCCCACTGTTCCAGCGTTCGTTTCGATACGCCCATCAATGCAGCAAACTGGCTTTGGGAAAGACCTGTCTTTATGCGCACCTTGGCAACTTCTGTTTTCGGCTCGACGACATACCTTTTCCCGCCTCCGGCCTTGATTTCGTCTATGCCGTCCAATACTTCCCGCCAGATGTCCCGTTTCGCCTCGTGGCGTTCGAGCTCTCCGTCTGACAACTTACGTACTTTCATTCAAAACCTCTCTTTCATCGCCCTGACAATGTGCGCTGGGATGTTGTCATGCACCGACTTGGCATAAAGGGTCAACATCCATAGTTCATCCCGCTTTTTCATGACGTAATAAATAATGCGAACCCTGCCCCGTTTGCCCATGCCCCGACGCTTCCATCGAAGTTTACGCACCCCACCGGAACCGGGAATAATGTCCCCGGCTTCCGGGTAGTTGATCAGATATTGCTGCAGGTCGCCATATTCATCATCATCAAGATAATTAGCGAGTTCTCTTGAAAATATCGATGATTCAATAAATGTAATCATAATTTCTTTGTACGCCTGAAGCGTATAGACGGCAAGGTTTTTCTTTCGGCACATCACAAAAAGACGTAAGGTCTTGTTGCATCGTTTCTACGAGCCAAGCACGTGAATTGTGACGTGTTATTTCGGGAACATAATACCAGTTATCATTGACCAGAGTAAGCCGGAAATCGGTACTATGTCCCCGGAATAACCGGAATAACCCCGGAATAACCCTCAATAGGCTCGCCATGATCACCGGCATAAAAGAAAAGTCGATAAAGCCCAACTCGAAGTATCGTGGGCATTCATTTATTCCCTTCCTTAGTTGTTTATCCGGAAAAGCGAAAGCGCGATAAATTGCTAACGAACGTGTTTTTATGATGGCGAAGTATAAGAAGAGAATTGGATGTCAATAAGATATTGTCATGAATTCCTCTCCACACTGAAGTCAGTAAAACGTCACCCATGAAGATAATGATTGATTTCGAACAGAAATAAATGATGTTGATTACTCAGCGATCAGGATTAGGGGAAAGAAACTCATTATGACCCCAATAGAATCAACCCACATTTATCTTGCATCTGCCGGGAAAAGGCCTTAATAATCAGAAAAGCATGACAAAATAACCAACCAATCAGGAGGATCCACACCATGGCTACAGAATTAATCGAATTAACAGTGGACATCGTTATCGCCCACGCATCAGTGACCGAAATGTCGTCAGATGACCTGTTGAAGGAAATCAAAATGGTCTATGCGACACTGGAAGGACTGGAGAAGGGTAA
Source organism: Deltaproteobacteria bacterium (assembly GCA_026388375.1). Lineage (GTDB taxonomy): Bacteria > Desulfobacterota > Syntrophia > Syntrophales > UBA5619 > UBA5619. Next base: position 948 of record JAPLJX010000157.1, on the reverse strand, counting down.
AATTGAAATCTCAGACCAGGAACCCAAGAAACGGGGTAGAAAAGTGCAGGGTACTACCGAAGCAATTACAGAGGAAAAACCCGCTATCCCTCCGGCGCCGGTCCTGACCCTCGAAGAAGCATTCAAGCCGGATCAGGTAGCCTGTATGATTTGCGGCAAGAAGGGCATGACAACCATGAAACGTCATCTCGCTATGGCTCACAATTTGAAACCCGGTCAATACAGAAAGCAATTCAAGATTCCCAAGGACCAACCGTTGGCAGCTACGGATTATGTTGCAAAAAGACGTCAAGCTGCTCTGGACAGAGGATTGGGAGCTAAGATGGCTGCGGCAAGGGCAGCGAAAAAGGCAAAACAGACTCAGGAATAGAAAACAAAGCGGCTAGGGAGAGAATTACCATGAAGAATGTAGAGATGAAAGTTTAAGGCAACATCCTGACCATTAAAGTTGATCTGACGAAAGACTTCGGCCCGTCATCATCAGGTAAGACCATTATCATTGCATCGACAGAAGGAAATGTCACAGTTGATGGGTATGAAGAGGCTAAGGTCGGGCTGAACGTTTATCGGAAGAAATAACATAGGATCGTCGATTTCGGGTCGAAGCGTGTAATTTTCGGAGGGTGATTATTTTGATGATCAGGGGTGTTTGTAAGCTGTAACAAAGCATCGGGCAATTTTGAAAGACATACATCCTTTCAAGTGCAAATATCTTGTATTTTCAGTTTTATACGATATAATCATCTATAATTATTTGCGTTAAAGTGTAAATCTTGTCGAAAACCATGTCATACTCAGAAGTCAACTAATGAGAGGATTATGATCATCGCACCTTTGCGAAAGAAATCAGTCAATTTATTAAGGGAGTTTTCTAATATGTTGAAAAGTCAAATTCGAAAGGGATAGAGAATGAAAGACAAACCAGTAACTCAACTTTCGCACACGTTT
>JAPLJX010000462.1:7492-10658 GCA_026388375.1 Deltaproteobacteria bacterium | reverse complement strand
GCAAAGGCCGCGATGAAGTCGGCCAAGGCTGATGCGAAAGCCAACAAGAAAGTGGGCGAGGCGCGTAAGGATGCAACCGAGGAAAAACGCGACGCCGAGTACTCGGTCGCTAAGGAAAAGTGCGAAGCGATGGCCGGGGCTGCAAAAGACAGCTGCATTGCGGACGCCAAAGCGCGTTACAAAAAGTAATCCCGCAGTCGACATGGAAATATCCCAGGGGAAGGAGGATCAAATGTTGTGGACGATTGCTGTATTACTCATCATGTTCTGGGTGCTGGGGATGCTTAGCGGCTATACGATGGGTTATTTTATTCATATCCCGCTGTTTTTTGCCATCATCGCCATGCTGATCCATGTTGAAGATGATTGTAGCGACTATGGCTCTGGCCATACGAGGAAGAGGTATTTAAAAAGGCAATTGGTCAGCAGGTCCGGAAAGATTTTGCCAAAGCTTGCTATACTGTCGGCAGAAAAGGTCTTGCAACCAATCATTTCACCACAAACTTACAGAGAGGAGTAACCGCTATGAAAAAAAGAAATATCGTTATCCACTTTTTAGTGCTTCTTATGCTGATCGCCACCTTTGCAGCCTGTGCATCGACACGCACATGTGAAAGCGCAGGTGAATACGTTGACGATTCGGTCATCACGACCAAGGTAAAATCTCTGCTGGCAGAAGATGATTTTCTCAAGTCATTTCAGATCAGTGTCGAATCTTACAAGGGCACCGTTCAACTGAGCGGCTTCGTTAATTCTCAAAAGGCCGTCAATAAAGCGAGTGAAATCGTAATGAGCGTCAAGGGGGTCAAATCCTTAAAGAATAATCTGATCGTGAAATAGGCGACTGTTATCCTTTTTTGAGATTTATAAATCGAAGGCGCTCCGTTTAATCCCCATAGGTTATAAGGCGTGGCTTCGTTCAACCCGATTGTATACGGAATTCCATTAAGTTCCCTATATAATCTTATTCCTTTCTGGTCATTGTCTTTAATGGATGGAAAGAAGGAGAAGCCATGAAACGCGGAAGAAAAAAATCCAAGACGATTTTTTCGGTGCTCCTTGTGGGTGCAGTGATGTCTATTAGTAGCTGGGCTTTTGCCCAGGGAGACGGCATCTCGGGTTCCGCAGAGGCGCCGACATCGGCCCTGTCTTGGGAGACGGGGGCCGGCAAGAGCTACCTCATCCCAGCCCTGGAAATCCCGGCCTTCCTCCTTCTCCTCAACGGGTACGACCGGCTTGCTTACCCCAACGATGTAGAGGGAGGAAAAAAAGTCTACGACTCGAACCTTTCAACCTTCTGGGACCACGTCAACCACGGGCCCTGGGTGGTCGACCGTGACTCCTTCGCCATGAACCAGTTCGCCCATCCGTATCAGGGATCCATGTACCATGGATTCGCGCGATCGGCGGGCCTCAACTACTGGGAGGCGCTCCTCTACGACAACGTGGGCAGCCTTCTCTGGGAAACGGCCGGGGAGACCACACCGCCCTCCATCAATGACCAGATCGCCAGCGGCATTGGCGGGAGCTTCTTTGGGGAGGCGCTCTTCCGAATGGCCAACCTGGTGCTCGAGGGCGATGGCGAAAAACCCGGGTTCTGGCGCGAGCTGGGTGCAACGGTGATCTCGCCATCCACGGGGATCAACCGTTTTGCCTTTGGAGACCGGTTCAAGCCCTTGTTTCCGAGCCAAAATCCGGCCACCTTCTGGCGCCTGCGGCTCGGCGCAAGTCTGACTTCGAACCTGAGCGACCAGGGCGGCTCGAACACCATCAACCGGAACGAGGCGACCGCGGACTTCTCCATGGCCTACGGGCTCCCCGGGAAGCCCGGCTATAACTACACGCGTCCTTTCGACTACTTCCATTTTGAATTCACCAGCCTCGGCACCGCGGATAACCCTTTTGATAACGTCATGATCCGCGGCCTCCTCCTCGGAAAGAAATACGCGGCAGGCAACGCCTATCGCGGGATATGGGGCCTCTATGGCGGCTATGACTACATATCGCCGCACATCTTCCGCGTTTCAAGCACGTCCGTCTCTCTCGGTACTACCTTTCAATGGTGGCTCTCGCAAACGGTAGCGCTCCAGGGCTCGGCCCTCGGCGGAATCGGCTATGCCGCGGCCGGGAATGTCACCCCAGCGGGTGAACGCGACTACCACTACGGCGTCGCCCCGCAGGGGCTCCTCGCGCTCCGCCTCATCCTTGGCGACAGGGCCATGTTCGACTTAACAGGACGCGCGTATTATGTGACTGGCACGGGTGGCGGGGACCCGGGGGGAAGAGAGAACATCGACCGCCTGAACATGGGATTCACCGTTCGCATTTACGGCCGTCACGCCCTCGGGCTCCAATACATCGCGTCCATCCGGGATGCGAGTTATCACGACCGGGCCGACAGTCACCAGACGGTCGGAACCGTCAGCCTCGTTTACACATTACTCGGCAATCCCGGGTTCGGCGCTGTCGAGTGGCGCGGCGCTGACAAACGCTGATCCTGAAATGGCCAGCCTCTTATTGAGATGGCAAGGGAGTGCCGGCAGAACATCAAGTGTTAGGACAGAATAAAGAGACATATGTAAAGAATACAGTGATCTATACCATAAATAGTGCCGGGTTTGGCTTTATAAAATGGAATGTAAATCAATGCTTACAGTGGGATATACAGACTTTATATATGTTAGGCGCAATGAAACTGAGGAAAACATGAAAAGCATATTGGTTACATCATTTGTAATCCTGGCGCTATTTGCCGGGGTGGTCAGCGCCCAAGAGAATATAGAAAAAAAGAAAATCGAATTTTTAATATCCTCAGTAGAAAATTTAAAAGAAGCAAAATTTATCAGAAACGGCACAGAGCATAATGGGAAGGAGGCCGCAGATCATTTACGAATCAAATTGCAAAACGCTTTGGTGGTCCAAACCGCTGATGATTTTATAAGGCTATGCGCTTCCAAATCTTCTATTACCGGCAAACCGTATATGATCAGATTATCTAATGGGAAGACGATAAAATCAGAAGAATATTTTCGAGGAAAACTAAAGGAATATAATGCATCCGTAAAATAAATGCGCCCTCAACTTGATGAAATCATGGCATCCAATTTCCCTCCCCCTTTGACAGGGGAGGGTTAGGGTGGGGGTGGGGATAGGATCGCCAAACAAT
>JAPLJX010000462.1:0-7406 GCA_026388375.1 Deltaproteobacteria bacterium | reverse complement strand
CTCCAAAGTATCCCTCAATATATTGAGGTTCCACCATATATTGTGGCCAAACGAATCATTACATACTTTTCTGTAGTCCTCTCCTGTTTGTCTAATCCACTGTTGTTAAAGGATGAATCCATACTTCTGATCTTCCTTCGGCGATTGGCAGGCCATTTGCTATTGTTATACTATGATCATGGTCATCTCACCTAACAGCAAGTTCTTATCATTAGACTGTATTATGACTGCCGGCTGGTATGGTGATGCAATAGTTGGCAGAGGAAATGAGCAATCAGAAAGGAGGATCACATGTTGTGGACAATTGCTGTGGTACTGGTAATTTTGTGGCTGCTGGGGCTGGTGACCGGCTATACGATGGGTTATTTTATCCATATCCTGCTGGTCATCGCAATCGTTGTGGTGGTGATCGGGGTCATTCAGGGGCGAAGACCTGGATAAATGATTTGCCAATTTGAACGTGCCCGGTTAGTTCTATTAATGTTGCAATCTAAAATAGCAACCCACGCCCCGGGGCGCGTTATTGTTGAGTAACTTTTTTGAAGTTACTCAGAAGGAGGAGAGAAATGAAGAAAGCTATTTTATTGACAGTGCTAATGGGCTTTGGATTAGCCTTGTTTTCGGGTTGCGCCTCTATACAAACATGGCCAGATAATCAAAGAAGTGCAGAGAACAAGATGGTTGTAATCCAGGAGAAGATTGGGGATGGGCTGAAAACCGGCGCGCTTACCACCGATCAGTCCCAGATGTTTCTGACGACACTGAAGGGTATTCGAACAGACTATGAGGTGCTGAGAGACAGAAGTGTCCAGCGGGAAGAATGGGACATCCTTCTTGGAAGACTTGATACACTTGGAGATGAGATCAACAGGGCGCTTGCCCGCACCACAAGAATTGAAGAACCAAGGAATGCAAGGAATGGGGACAGGATTGTCACACTCCAAAGGAGAATTGATGATGGAAGAATCAACCGACGCTTGCCTCTGACATAGGGGAGAGATTATCAATCCAGACTAGACTCCATTCGGAGTGATTATTTGCGGATGACGGAAGGAGGCAGATCCACCACATACGAGGAGAGAGCAGACATTTCCCGTCGGCTTGACTCATTGGAATCGGATCTAAATCGGTACCGGTAGAATTTTTTCATAAAATCGGCATCCCGGGTTGACTTTCTGGAGCAGTGGTGAGGGCCCTCCTACGACCATCCCCTTAGGCCGAAGGTACTGGTGAAAAGATAGCCGGCGAAGTTCAGGAAAAGATCGGTCAGGTCAAGAATGTTTTTGGGAAGTAGCGCCTATATGATCACTGCAAAAAAGGAGGAAATAACCATGAGTACTACAACGCTCATAATCATCATCGTCGTGTTGATCCTATTGTTCGGCGGTGGCGGCGGTTACTATTGGAGAAGACGACGGTAGGTGTCACTTCTCATATTATTTTGACGCAAAAGCAAAGTTTTATCAAAAATGAAAGGAGATAAAAGTATATGAAGAAATTAGTGGTGTTATTTGTAGCTATAACGTTTCTTGCGACTTTTACATTGATTGGCTGCACTCAATCAGGGCCAGCACCGGAGAAGGGAGCGGCAGGGACCCCTGGAGCGGTTGGAGCACCTGGAGCACCTGGAGCGGCTGGAGCACCTGGGGCGGCTGGAACACCGGAGCAGGGGGCACCTGGAGTGGCTGGGGCACCTGGAGCACCTGGAGCGGCTGGAGCACCTGGAGCGACCGGAGCACCTGGAGCACCTGCGCCCGCACCAGCAAAATAGTAGACGCTAGAAGCGGTCGAGGCGTTGCGCTATTTAGCCGGAAGTGCAGTTTACCTGTTATTCACGGTTGGTTTAATCGGGACGGGGATACTTGCTGTTCCCGTCCATACAGGGTGTGCTGCTTATGCCGTGGCGAAAGCAGCGGCGTGGCGCCGAACAGTGGAAGACCGACCACTATTATCACGCAAGTTTTACGGATCGATCGCAGCTGCGATGCTGTTAGATCTGGCGTTGAATTTTGTAGGCTTCAACGCAGTGGAGATGCTCATTTATTCGGCAGTACTCAATGGGTTGCTGGCACAGCCCTTGATTTTACCTGATGGCATGTTTGCGGTGACATCTGCAGGTGGCGCAGAATTCATCCAAGATGGCGGTTTTTTCATGATGGGGGCATTTTTATATCGTAAATGGACTGCCTCCCGATACTCTCGTTTGGACCGTGGGCTCATAATTTATCCCTCCTTTTGGAAGTCGATGTTCGGTAACATCGAATTATGAGTCAACGAGTGTGCCACGAAGCTGCACAAGAGATGAGGGTAGGCCCCTCGAAGCCGGCTTGCAGGAGCTGGCTTCAAACCACCTTAAGCTGCAGTGGTAAAGAGCCGCTGTGGTGAGCGTTAAGGAAAAGGTCCCGCATGACGGGATCAGGTAAGGATCAGGGAGGCGAGCGCAAGCGAACTACTTCTGAGGTGTCGAAACTATAGGGACGATGTCAGAACTGGGGTGACTCGTTGGACTCCAGGATAAGTCCAAGAGGTGCCTGTTTACTGCTTGGGCGGCATCCGGCATAAAGGTAGCGCGAACCTGATCCAGGCTCTTGTGTGGAACGTGGGAACCTGTCGTTCCGATGATAAGGGAGAAATTCAAGTGGAGGAACCACAAGAATGAGAGTACCGATGCGGGGCACGGGGGCGGAGCAGCCCGTATTAGGGAAGAAGGTTCTGTAATGGAACTGGACCGAAGGGGCTGCGTTGTCTGGCTTTATTTTCAGGTCAACCAGAAATGGGAGGAGCCTCGTGGATAAAGCAAAGCCGTTTTGTATTTCAAAATGGGAGGTATGGGAGGCATACAAACGGATTAAGGCTAATCAAGGAGCGGCCGGGGTAGATGGGCAATCGATTGCAAAGTTTGAAGAGGGGTTGAAAGATAACCTTTTTAAGATCTGGAATCGGATGTCTTCAGGCAGCTATTTCCCACCACCTGTACGTCGGGTCGATATACCAAAGGACAATGGGGGAATGCGGCCGTTGGGTATTCCAACGGTTGCAGACCGTATTGCCCAGACGGTAGTCAAACGATTCCTGGAGCCGATCTTGGAGGGGTATTTCCATCCGGACTCGTATGGGTATCGGCCAAAGAAATCGGCGATTGAGGCCATCGGGGTTGCCGGTCAGCGGTGCTGGCGATACGACTGGGTTCTTGACCTCGACATCAAGGGTTTCTTTGACAGCATCGACCACGAGCTTTTGCTACGGGCGGCAAGGAAACACACCGATTGCAAATGGGTGCTTCTCTACATCGAAAGATGGCTGGAAGCCCCGGTGCAATTGGAAGATGGCAGCCTGATTCATCGGGATAGAGGGACTCCGCAAGGAGGGGTAATCAGTCCCTTGCTTGCGAATCTCTTTTTGCATTATGCGTTCGATATGTGGATGCAGAGGCAGTACCCTCAAATTCCATTTGAGCGGTATGCCGATGATGGGATTTGTCACTGTCGGAGCAAAGCCGAAGCTGAAGGTCTTCGAGAGGCGATTGAACGGCGATTTGCGGAATGTAGGTTGGAGCTAAACTTGCGGAAGACGAAGATTGTTTACTGCAAGGATTCTAATCGACGAGGAGATTATCCTGAACAGAAATTTGATTTCCTGGGGTATACGTTTCGACCTCGGAGAGCAAAAGAACGCTCGGGGGAATTTTTCGTCAGTTTCATTCCTGCAATCAGTGACAAAGCTGCGAAGTCGCTACGCGAGACCATGAGGCGATGGCAAATACATCGGCGAACAGACAAATCTCTGGATGATCTGGCTCGAATGTTCAACCCAGTGTTAAGGGGCTGGATAAACTACTACGGCAGCTTCTATAGGTCAGCCCTGTACCGGACCTTTCAACCCCTGAACAATATTCTTGCTCAGTGGGCAACCCGGAAATACAAAAGACTGAGGGGGCATAAGCGGCGGGCTTGTCTTTGGTTGCAATGCATAGTACAGAGGCAACCGAGGCTTTTTGCTCATTGGCAGCTCTCGCAGGTGAAAGCTGGACAATAGGAGCTGGATGACGGGAGACTGTCACGTCCAGTTCTGGGAGAGCGCGAGGGTGAGCTTCCCTCGCGCCACTCAACTCCCTTTTTAGTCTCTCCTTCGGTAACATTTTATTTGAGGCAATTCGCCCCGTATCTCGAAAAGAGTGCGGGGTTTTTTATTTAAAATGTCTATAAACTATGGGGAAATATAGAGGATTCTAAATGTGAAAATAAGGATCTTTGTTTCTTTGATTGTCCTCCTCCTCATTTTATCTTTTCAGAATGTTTATGGTGTTGAGTCAGAGTTTTATTGTGAACAATTAGATGGATCTAAATTTTATTATGACAAGAATAATATTGTTTATTCATCTGATAAAGTCAGGATATGGAATAGTGTAGTATTATCTGATATTGGTAAAGAATATGTAAAAAATAACATCGAAATGAATAATGTAGACCCTTATAAAATCTTAACATATAATGAAATTGATTGTAAGCAAATGAATTTTCGTGTTCTCAGTGTAATTTTTGTGGATATACTAAAAGTATTTTGAGATCAATAGATGATCCCCCTAATAGGTTGATTGTTCCAAATACATGTCCAGAGGAATTATTCAATATCATTTGCAAAAAAAGAAAATAAATGTCATTTTTACTTACCCCAATGTGGAGTAGCCACCCTTTTTGACCGGACACTTGGAATCTGGAAATAAGTTGTAGGAATAGATTCAGTTAAATGACTATAAGCACCATTGAACCCTTGAGGCGATGTATGGTGGCATAAAGCACAGACCCCGTTTCTCGAAAAGAGTGCGGGGTTTTCTGTGTTGGTAGTGTCAAGAGTCTTTCGCTTTTTTTCAGCAGTGCCCTTTCAATTTGATTTATACTGCCTCCGCTAACTCAAGTGCTTTGTTGAGGTCCTGATCCCTAAGCAGATCCGTGTTCAGGTATCTTTTCATACCCCACCGGATCCCGGCCACGTGACGGAGCCGAGCCGCGCACAGCATCAGTGCCGAGTGGCCATCAGGGAAAGCGCCCACAACTCTCGTGCGTCGCCGGATTTCCCGCATGATCCGCTCCAAGGCATTGTTCGTCCTGATCCTGACTCGATGCTCACGGGGAAATTCATAGTACATTAACGTCTCCAGGATAGATTGACGGATCTTTTTCGCTGCCTCTCTGAGCTTTAATCCCTCCAGTTTGAGGCAGACGGCCTCCGCCTTCTCGATCGCTGCCGCCCGATCCTCCGAGGCATGAATCGCCTTGAGCATCGTCGCGATTTCCAACATCCGCTTCCTCGGCACAACACTCAAAACGTTGCGGTAGAAATGAACGATGCAGCGTTGCCATTTCGCCTCGGGATAGAATTCCCCCAGTTACTCCACCACTCCCATGCAGGCATCGGTGATGAAACACCGAACGCCTCTGAGAGCTCGCTCCTTCAAATGATGCAAAAAGTTCGACCAGCCCGCCTTGTCCTCTTTAGCTCCCTCGCAGATGCCCAGAATCCGACGATACCCTTCACGGTTCACCCCAATGGCCACCAGTACGGAAACATTGCTGACTTCACCGGCCCAGGACCTCTTCAGAACGATCCCATCCAAATAAACGTAGGGAACCTCCTCTTCGATTAACCGGTTCCGCCACGCTTCGATCTTCTCATAGACCTTCTTATTGAGGTTGCTGATCGTGCCGGGACTTACCTTCGTCCCCCACAGCGCTTCCGTAATACCCTCCACCCGGCGTACCGATACCCCTGCCAGGTACATCTCGATCAAAGCCTCCTCGACCGACGCCTCGCGTCTCCGATATCGCTCGATGATCGCCGTCTCGAACGTTTGTTGTCGAAGCTTCGGAACCTTCAACGTGACCTCGCCTGCACGTGTATGCAGCTTCCGTTGATAATGGCCTGCCCGGGTATCAATCCGGGCTCCGCTCCTCTGATACTTCTCGGCGTTGCACAACCGATTCGCCTCCGCATCCAGCATCCCGTTGAGCGTCTCTTCAACCGTGCTCCGTACAAGTTTTCCCAGATGATCCCTGATTGCCTCCTCATTTATTTGAATGACTTTCTCTCTCTGGTGTACAATCCTTCCTCACGCCAGTGTCCTCATTTCAAAATTTGAATCTCCGTTTGGCGACGAAGTTCTTATCTCGAAAGAACACTGCCGTGCTATTCAAAAAAGCGAAAGATATTTTACGTTATCGCTAGTCTGAGCTTTTCGGTTTCAGCTCAGGCGTCTTTGCCCAATTCCAAGATGTCTATCAGCCGTGCATTATCAATATTGGTGTCAGCCACACCAAAGTTAGAAAGATGCAGTACACCAAAGATAATACCCGAAAAGGCCTTTTAACAGCTGGCAACAAAAATAAGACTGATAACACCAGCCCACTAGCATTGCGTCCCGCAGCCATAATATGGTCATACGTACCCAATGGCATAAGTACAACAAAGATACTATGTAACAATAACCACCATATAGCAGATGAGCGACCTTTGTCTCTAAATAAATACAGTAGAGAGACGCACAACAATACCAAACCAGGCAACCCTACAAAAAGCCAACTTGAAAAGCGTCCTGGTTCAAAGGTTAGGTATGGAATAATCCCATTTAGAGGTAAGTACTCTAGGGATGGCCCTGCCATCATTGGAAAAGTTCCCAGTTTTATAAACAAATAGCTTTGCCATACCGCTAATGGTAGTATAGGAATTAATGAACGTATGGCTAACTTTAGATTTTTCTGTACCAAAGCGGAAGCTAGAATACCAAATACAAACAGTAGAGTGATTTCCTTTGTAAGTAGAGCAAGGGCTAAAGCTACGCTGGCACGTGTATACATTCTACGAAACCATAGTATGATTCCCAAGGCAACTAAACAAAACGCTAAGGGTTCAGTCAAGTCACGCGAGTACGCCATGAAAGTACCAACATAGAGCGAATACATCAAAGCATACCACGGTGATAGTTCCTGTTCACTCAGCCATTTGGCCAAAAAGTATGTGGTCAATACAACTGCAATGAGGTTTGCAGCAATCATCATCCAGGGGATAAGATCCGAACTTCCCCATGATAGTAAAAACACACTAACTGGAAACAATATCCTCTGCAAACGATAAGGGGGATTGTCCAAATTTGGTATTGCGGCACTACCATAACGCGCTATATAGTAAGTGAACTGTCCATCATAACCGGTATGTCCCCCCGAGTCCAGATTAGCATATCTTTCTCCTATCCACACAAACCACAACGGATTCAGAGCCGGTCTGGCAAAACTGGACAGTGACATAAGTGGTGAAGCTGCTCTATAATGACAAAGAAAGGAGCAGAGACCATGACAAAACGCACGAGAAGGAATCACGGAGCCGGATTCAAGGCGAAGGTGGCATTAGAGGCG
>JAPLJX010000494.1:40834-42311 GCA_026388375.1 Deltaproteobacteria bacterium | reverse complement strand
ATCGCTGTCGGGATGAAATGTATTTTTCGAATAGGACCCGTACAGATACAAGCGCCAGACAGGCACCTTGTTCTTTTCAAGCGTCTTGACGTATTCCCTGATCTTTTCGTAGATCAACTGCTTATCTTTGCCTGTAACCATTTTCTGATTTCCCGTATTTTGTTGAGTTGCATCTCCGTATATTGGCGATTGGCCTTCTTTTGAAACCGATTCTTATAATCAGGGTATCTTGCCCTGAGATTAAACGTGCTCAGCTCCGACATGACCAACTTTTGCTCATCGGATAGTTCAAGCGACGCCTTGTGGGCAATTTCCAGGAGATTATGGATTCTGGGATAATCGGCGTCAACATTTCTTACATGGTATGCCTTCAGTAATTTTTCGACCACCAGGTGCCCCAAGAATAAGGCCCAGACGTAATGTTCATTTTCAAAAAGGCTTTCCATGACATGGAAATCAGAATCCGATGACTCGATCCAGTATTTTACAATATCTTCCTTTTCCATGTTGCCAATCTACATGATTAACTCTTGATTATCAACCGATGATTGCTCGAAACATTTTTTCTGTGTGCATGGAATGGCATGGTTGTCGAACGTAAAGATTCTGAAACCGGAGGAATTGAAACAGGAGTTCTGGCAGAAATGAAGGGTTGGCTGAAGTGGCAGAAAGAAAAGTAGATTCGGTTTTTCGGTCTTGCTCCGCCAACCGGCGTCCCGGTTCAGGGGCGCTTGGGAGGCTGCATCCGCAGGGTGATGATTCCTGAAATGGAAAAAGTAATCACAAAAAAATAAAAGGGAAACGCATAACTGCCGAACAGATCAAAGAAGAACCCGGCAAAGACCGGACCGATCGCATTGGCCGTAAAATAAAACGGGTTTCCCAGGCTGTATATGCTGCCCAGCGAGCGGCGGCCGAAAAAGTTCGCCCAGATCACCGGAATCATCGGATTCCTGCCGCCATGAAAGAGTCCATGCAGGGCAGTCAACAAAAAAATAATCGCGGTTCCCAACGCGCCGTCAAACTTGAACTGTACCGCCCAGTAAAGCAAAAGAAATATCAGGCCGTTCCCCATGACGTTTGCCGCCAGAAGGTTCTGAATACGAAATTTTTCGGTCAGGATACCCCATGCCGCCGATCCTGCCATACCGGAAACGGCAAAGGTCGTGAGAATCCAAACGGCGGTCGTTTGACTGAACCCCTGATCGGTCAAAAAGGGATAGATATGAAAATTGATGCCCGCTTGTGCAAAAGGGATCAGGCTGTTCAGACAGATTAACACCCAGAACGCCTTGGTGCGCGTTGCCTGCGCCCGGGTCCAGACCGGTTCTGAACCGTCAGCGGAGGCGTCCAGTCGGTCGGGAGGATGGATCGTCCCTCTCTTGTCGGAGACAGGCAACGCGCCGTCCGGACATAGACCCATATCTTCTGGTCTATGGCGAAGAAAGACCAAAGCGGGGATTCCGGACATCAAAAA
>JAPLJX010000494.1:0-40811 GCA_026388375.1 Deltaproteobacteria bacterium | reverse complement strand
AGCCAAAATCAAAAACTGGACCATCAAGGGCAGAAGGGCGCTGCCGAGCCGTTCGCCTATCCCTTTAATTCCCATGGCCCTGCCCCGGAGAAGAACAAACCAATTGGCTATCGAAACCGATGTTACCAGACTAAGCACCCCAACAGCTATCATTCGCCCTACCCCGAAAAACAGATAGAGCTGCCAGATGTGAGTGACAAACATCATGGCGCCCAGCCCGAGGCTTAAAAGCAGGATTCCCCAGAAACTCACCATTCTCGGCCCATGCCGATCTAGAATCGGGCCTACAACCAGAGACAACAGTCCCCCGCTGAGAGAGCCGAAAGCAATCGCCCCGGTTACCGAAGCCCGACTCCATCCGAACTCATTCACCATCGGCTTCATGAATATCGACAAGATATTCTGAAAGACGCCGGACTCGGTGAAACCGATCAGAAAGGAAACGCCAACGATGATCCAGCCATAAAAGGGTCTGCGCAAATTTTACCTTACTTTTCCCCGGCAGCCGCCTACCCCTTTTATGGACCCAAGCAAAGGGCAACCCGACCGTTGCCCTTTGGAAAAAGAGATGGATTGAACGGCTTCTCAGAGCCTATAAAGTCGTGGGTTCCTCGCCTGATCAATCCTTTGTCATCCCTGCCACTTTTCGCACGATGTCCTTGCGGGTTTCGATATCGTACTGGCTCGTAATGGCAATGGTCTCCATTCTCGGAGATCCGCCGCCATGGAGCGCGCCAAAGCAGGCGATTCCCCCCTTGGCAGAGCAGGCCAAGTCGCCTATATGGCGCCAGAGTTGCGCCTGATTCTCCGGCGACATGTTGGCGCTTCTGGTGGTGTATTTTTTGGCCAATTTCGCCGTCTCAGGGTTGACGAATTCTTCTTCATGAGGAAAGGTGGCCGGAATTCCGCCGGAAATGTCGGCCAACATTTCCATCTCGTGGAAGACGGCCTCGCCGGTGAGACATCGACCCACATTGCAATAAATGGAATGGGGGATATAATTGCCCGGACCATAGGGGACAAAACCCTTCCCCGGTATGAATACTTCCGGCTTTCCCAGTTCGGAAGCCGTGAAACCGGCAGCATACCCAAGTTCACTGATCTTGATAATCTCCGCCAGTTTCTCATGCACATGCTTGGCCTTGCTGATGCCGTTGGCATCGGCAGCCAGCGCACAGGCCCCCAGCATCAGGTCTCCGAGGGCCGGCTTGCAGCCGGAATAACTGTGACGATGAAACAGGGCAAAGAGAAGCGCCATGATTCCGCCATGCTGGTATTCACCGCAAAGGAAAACCCGCTCCCAGGGGACAACGACATTGTCGAAGATCAGATAGGAGTCGTTGCTCCCCGCATTGAATCCCTTGGGGAAGTGCTTTCTGTCGCGAAAGTTGTGGATCGTCACCAACTGTTTCAATCCATCCCAATCGCCGGGGATGGCGAAGGAGACGGCGTAATCCTTGTCCTCCTTCAGCAGGGCGCGTGTCGGTACAACCAGGATTTCATCGGCAGTCGCCGATTCCGAGATATGAAGCTTGGCGCCCCGGACGACGATACCATCCTTCTTTCTTTCCACCACGTGGACATACGAGTCGGGATCGGGCTGCTCGTGGGGACGCAGCATTCGATCACCCTTGACGTCGGTCTGGGCGCAGCATCCGACCAGATCTTCCCTCTGAAACCGTTCAAGCCACTTCTTAAAATTCTCATGGTATTGGGTAGCGCCTTTGTTCTGTTTGTCTGCCTCATAGGAGACGGTATAGATGGCATTCGACGCATCGACACCCATGCAACGCTGCGTGCAGCCGCCCACGATCTGGCATATTAACCGCGTCATGTCTTGCTTTTTGTGAAGATCCTCCTTGTTCTGGTGAATGTGACAGAAACGGTTGATCTTTTCGCCGGTCAGGTGCGAGGTGGCCGTCATGAGACCCTCGTATTCAGGCATTTGGGCAAGGTCAAAGGTCTTTCCCATGACATTGAAACTCGGAATGAACCGCTCATCGTCACGCCCGATCTTTTCACCGCCGAGGAACAGATTCCTCTTCATTTTACCGAGACGCTCGAAATATTGCTCTTTCGTTCTCATTTTCGTTTCACCTCTCTGGTATTTTTTTCAAACAAAAATCAGCATATGAGGTCTTTTACCCCACCATCAATTTCGGTAGCCAAAGGGCGATCTCCGGGAAAATGATGACGATAATAAGCCCGATTCCCTGAAGAATCACGAATGGCACTATAGATCGGTAGATATCGGTCATTGTTATCCCGGGCGGAACTATGGCCTTCATATAAAACAGGTTGAAACCAAAAGGAGGGGTCAGGTACCCCATCTCCATGTTCATGATGAAAAGGACGCCGAACCAGAGGGGATCAAATCCCAGGGCCGTGATTACCGGAACAAAGACGGGGGTGCAGATCATGATGATGCCCACAGGGTCCAGGATACATCCCAGGATGAAAAAGATGATCTGCATGGTGATCAGGATGGCCCAGCGCCCTCCGGGAATGGACATCATAATATGTTCCATCAGGACATGCGCCCCTGTACCGGTGTAAACAGCCGTGAAACCGTAAGCCCCAATGAGGATCCAGATGATCAGGGCCGTAAGGGCGGCGGTCCGGAAACAGGACTCTTTGATCAAAGTCCAGTTCAGTTTACGATAGACAACCGCCGAAATGATCGCCCCTACACATCCCAGGGCGGAGGCCTCGGTGGCTGTGCAAACTCCCGCATAAATCGATCCCAGAACCATGATGATAATCACAATCGGCATCAGAACCGCCCGGAGGGATATAAATTTCTCCCGCCAGGATACCCTTTCTTCCACGGGAAGGGGAGGCCCCAGGTTAGGCTGGAAGTGACAGCGGACGCCGATGTAAAGGATGAAGAGAGCGGCGAGCAGAAGACCGGGCAATATACCGCCGGCGAATAACCCCCCGATGGACACGCCGGTCAGGGTCGCGTAAAGAATCATGGGCACGCTGGGAGGAATCAGTATCCCCAGCGCCCCTCCGCCGGAGATACAACCCATGGCAATGGTTTTATCATAGCCCCGGCTGAGCATGGCCGGAAGGGCAATGATCCCCATGGATACGGTTGCCGCCCCGCTGATCCCGGCCATAGCGGCGAATATGGTGCAGATGATCACCGTGCCGATGGCCAACCCGCCCGGCACAGGGCCCATCCAGCGGTGCATCAGGGTGTAAAGGTCATCGGCCACTCCCGCTCTTTCTAAAATCATCGCCATAAAGATAAAGAGAGGAATAGCCAGCAAGGTAAATTTCCCCATGGATGCATAGGCTTGGGTTACGATCAGGTAAAGGCCCCTGTCTCCCCAGAGAAGATAAGAACCTACCACCCCTACGCCTCCCAGAACAAAAGCCAGGGGAAGGCCCAAAGCCAGGAACAGGATGAGGGCTCCGAAGAGCAGAACAGTGATTAATTCAATGCTCATGGCGCATCCTCCTTGCCGGTAATGGCCACTTTGATATCCCCGATATATTTGACCAGGCCCTGCAGCAGGAGAAGTAAAGCGCCCAGCGGGATCAACATCTTAAGCGGATAGATGGGCGGGGCAAAAACGGTCGAATCCGTCTCCCGATACAGGAAAGAATCCCAGGCCATCTCCCCTCCCTTTACTAAAATCACTCCGCAAAAGGCGAAGAAGAGGAGCCATGTGAAGAGATTGATGATTGCCCTGGTGCGGGGTTTGAAGCGCTGGTAAAAAATATCCACGTTCACATGTCCATTGCGCTGCTGGAGATACCCCCCCAGGAGAATGACGTAGGCGCCATAGACCATCTGGGAAATTTCGTGAGCCCAGATGGTCGGGCTGTTGAGAATATACCGGACAAATATCTCGTACACGATCACGCCTACGAGAACGAGAATCAAAAAGCTGATGGCCTTGCCTATCAGCTCATTCATCCGGTCGATCACTTCAAAAAACATTTTCATGAGTAACCTCCCTTGCAAAATGAAAGTGCGAAAGGATCGACTTTTTCCGGAATCTGATCAATCGATGTACTTAAGTTTTTTAAGGTAATCCTTCAGCATGCCGATGGCTTTGGCCGAATCGGCGTCTTTGGTGACTTTATAATCCGTGATCATGGTATCCAACGCTTTACGCTCATCAATCACATACTCTTCCGTCCGTTGATATACTCTATCCTTCAGTGCCTTATCGAGGATCGCCTGCAGATCCTTGGGCAGGGCATTAAAAGCATCCTTGTTGATGATGATCACATCGGTGCCCGCCATGGCCAGGTCGGGCTGGATGTAGTACTTGGCCACCTCGCAGAGTTTCATGCTCAGCGCTCCGCCGGCCGCTCCCCAGTGCGCCCCATCGATGACGCCGGTTTGCAGGGCCAGGTAGAGTTCCTCACCGGGAATCATGCTGGGGACGGCGCCCAAATCTTTTAGCATTTCGGCAAGCGCCCCGGAAGAACGTACTTTATACCCTTTGAAATCCTCGATTTTATGGATCGGCTTTTTCCCGATCATCGCTGTGGGATAAATCTTCTCCGTGTAATAAAGCAGGTTGTGCTTGGCGTGAGCGTCTTTCAGCATCTGCTCGAAGCCGAGGTTGAAATGAAAATATAAACCTTCCTTGGCATTGCGGAAAGTCATCGGACAGTTGGCCGCTACCGCAGCTATGGGAATAATGCTCATCCAGTAGATCGGGGCTGCCGTTGCTCCTTCGATTGTGCCTTTGCGGCAGACGGCGAATATGTCCTTGGATGGAACCATGGCTCCGGCTGGATGGAGCGTGATCTGCAGCCGTCCATTGGTTAGTTTGTTCAGATTTTGATCGAAAAAATCTTTCAGCGGTTTGAAGGATGTGCTGCCTGCCGGCCAGTGAGACTGAAAGTTCCATTTATACACCTTTTGGTCTGCCGGTTGCTGGGCCATGGCTACGTCCGCCGTAAAAACCATCAAAAACCCGATTAAAATAACGCAAAAGAATCTTTTTTTCATTTTGACGCCTCCTTTTAAGTTAGAGTTTTGAAAAAGGTTAACAGCTTTCCCGCTTCCGGGTGGTTCCTTCCGGTTCACCCAATTTTTCTCAGCTCTCTCCTTAATATTTTTCCTACCGCGCTCTTTGGCAATGAATCCATAAGTTGAATCGATTTCGGTCTTTTATAGGTGGGTAAATTCTCCCTGCAAAAATTCATCAGATGCTCTTCCGTGGCTGTCCCTGCAGTTTTGAGGACAACAAACGCCTTTACAACTTCACCATAAACAGGGTCGGGAATGCCGATAACTCCCGCTTCCAGCACTTGAGGATGCATATGGAGAATATTCTCTATTTCCTTCGGGTAAATATTTTCTCCTCCACGGATGATCAGGTCCTTCTTTCTATCCGTGATGTAAAGGTAACCATCTTCATCGGCATATCCTATATCACCGGTGTGAAGCCAGCCGTTCCGGAGCACTTCTGCTGTTTCTACAGGTTTATTCCAGTAACCCTTCATAACTCCCGGCCCTTTGATTACGATCTCTCCTACCTGGCCGGACGGAAGCTCACAATCTTTTTCGTCAAATATCTTGATCATATTGCACTTCTGATAACATTTACCGATGGAGCCGTATTTAGGCGGTCGTCTACCCGCTATGTTGCCACAGTTGACGGTGGTCGCTTCGCTCAGTCCATACCCTTCCCAGATATCTATGCCGTATTTCTCCCGCCAATTGCGGGCTACCTCCAAGGGCATAGGGGCGGAGCCGCAGATGCAGGTTTTCAGGGAACTCAAATCATATTTGGAGGCAGCGGGATGGTTAAGCAGTTGAATGTACATGGTAGGCACAGCGCGATATTCGGTGATTTTGAATTGCTCAATACGCTTCATCGCTTCCTCTGTATCCCACCGTCTGATCAAGACCAGCTTTCCTCCCGTCAGGAACTCCAGACTCAAAGCGAATACTCCGTACCCATGGAACAAGGGAAGCGCTATCAAAGAGACACGGTTCCGGGTAACGCCAAATACCTCCGCTTTCTCGTCGGCAATTTTATCCTGTCCGTCATCACGCTTTTGAATTTTACCTTTGGCGCCAACGCCCCAGGCGTCCAGCAAGACCAAATCATAATATCCGGTGACATGCGTATACCAGTTGTAATGGGTGAGCATCACTCCTTTCGGATTTCCCGTGGTGCCCGCGGTATATATCATGACTGCGGTATCGTCGTTGTCCGTTTCCTCAATGACCAGCTCATCCGAACCGTTTTGAATCATTTCATCGTAGGATAAAACATCCTTCGGAACTGCCTTTCCAATCAAGATTACATGCTTAAGCTCTGTTGCCTCGCGGCGGGCTTCTCTGATGCTGTCGATATAATCTGCACTGCTCACCAGAGCGGCGACACCCGCGTCCTGATAAATATAGGCAAGTTCGTGGATACGCAGCGAAGGATTCACCGGAACCAATATGGCCCCGATCTTAAAAACAGCGAAAACTGTCTGCATAAGTTGAGGACAGTTGAGCAGTTGAACACCCACACGGTCTCCCTTTTTGACTCCCAGACTTTTTAAGGCATTTCCCAACCTGTTGGCAACACGGTTCATTTCAACATTGGTATGCCATCGCCCTTCAAAATTGACAAACTTGTATTCACCAAATCTTTGGATATTGTCTTCTGCCAACCTTCCAATATTCATTGCCATATTTCCTTTCTAAAGAATTATGGTTGCCGCCGATCGCCGATCCGGGTTAGCGAAGCGCCGACGCGCTCTCTATATTCTGAACTCGATCAGGAACGGCCCGCGGCGGCCGCAGGCCGATGTGAACACGTCGGCGAAACTCTCCAGCGTTTCCACGCGCGTCGCTTCCACGCCCATGCCTGCGGCGAGCTTCACCCAGTCGAGCTCGGGGCGCGAGAGATCGAAAAGTTCGTTCGAGACACGGCCGGGCTTTGCGCCCACCGAGACCAGCTCGCCATAGAGTATCTTGTAGATGCGGTTGGCGAACACCACGTTCACCACATCGAGCTTCTCGCGCGCCTGGGTCCATAACGATTGCAGCGAGTACATGCCCGCGCCGTCGGCCTGCAGGCACACCACCTTGCGTCCGGGGCAGGCGAGTGCCGCGCCCGTGGCACACGGAAACGCGTGGCCGATTGCGCCGCCGGTATTTTGCAGCCAGTCCATCGGCGCGGCGTTGAAAGTCGGCGCGAACAGGGCGCGGCCGGAGGTGACGCCGTCCTCGGCAACGATGCAGTTCTCGGGCAGGAGCGCCGCGAGCGTGTTGGCGAAGGCTTCGGGCTCGAACTTGCCGCGCGCGAGCTGCGGCTTGATCGCGCCCTCCGGAATCGGCACGCGCTTGGGTGCGCCGAGCTCGTCAGCCAGCAATTCCAGGGCGGCAATCGCGTCCTGCTCCGGCCGCGCGAGCACGTGGATGACCGCGTCCGGAGGGGACATCAGGCTGGGCTTGCCCGGATAGGCGAAGAATGCCGTGGGCGGCTTCGCGCCGACGAGAATCACGTGTTTCGTGCCTGCCAGCGCCTTGAGTGCGCCATCGACCATGTAGGGGATACGGTCCACCGGCACGCGCCCGCGGCCGCGCGCCATACGCGATACCTGGGTGGGCGTGCGCAGCTTCACGCCGGTGACATGCGCGATGCGGTTGGCCGCGGCGAGGCCAGCCTCCAACAAAGCCTGCCCATACAGAATCAGCATGGCCGGCTCCTTGCGGCGCAGCACCTGCGCGGTCGCGCGCAGAATGTCCGGCGCCACGGCCGATCGTGCGGAGACCGGCAGCGGCGCAGCAACCACGCCGCCCTCGTTCCAGGCGGTGTCCGCCGGCAGGATCAGCGTGGCGATCTGCCCGGGCGCGGTGTTCGCAGCCTGCACTGCGGCCGCGCTGTCCATGCCTACACTCGCGGAGGAGGCGCTGGTATGCACCCAGTCCGACACCGCGCGTGCAAGGCCCTCGGTATCGGCGGTGAGCGGCGGATCGAACGGCCGGTGGTAGCTCGCCTGGTCACCGACGATATTGACCATCGGCGAATGCGCCCGGCCCGCGTTGTGCACGTTGGCGATGCCGTTGGCGAAGCCCGGCCCGCAATGGAGCAGCGTCGCGGCGGGCTTGCCGGCCATGCGCGCGTAGCCGTCGGCGCAGCCGGTCACCACGATTTCGGCCATGCCGAGGATGCAGCGCATGCCCTCGACCTTGTCGAGCGCGGCGACGAAATGCATTTCCGACGTGCCGGGGTTGGCGAAACAGATATCGACGCCGCCGGCGAGCAGCGTGCGTACAAGGCTTTCGGCGCCATTCATGGGCAGTATCCGTTCGAGTGTGAGAAGGCCGTCTCCCGTTCGCGGCTGCGGGTAAGGGCCAGCACAAAAACATTTGCGTAGGCTACGCGGCCTGGACCGCAACATCAACCGGCGCAAAACCAGTAAACTGCTTCCCTCTACTTGGTGCACAAGCTCGTGGCTGATAAATTCAAGCACCGATCCTGTCCATGGAATCTCTTTTCCCGATTATTTCTTGGCCCTGGCCTGCTCCACAATCTCGTTGAATTCCCGCTCCGTCAGCACGCGTTTCAAATCATGGGAACGCCGCTTGATCCGATTGAGAATCTCCATTTTCTTATCCTCGGCGATTTCGAGGCCGAGCTTCTCCGCCCAGACCATGATGTTGTCCACACCGCTCTTCTTGCCCATGACGATCTCGGGTGCGGCGTGGCCCACAAACTCGGGCCGGACCGGAAACACGGTCGTCGGGTGCTCCTTGTAGGCGTTCCGGTACCATCCGGTGACGATCCCCGATTCGACCGTATAGGCCTTCTCGCCGACAAAGGGGCGCTGCGGCGGGACCTCCAGACCGGAAAGCTCCATGACCAGTTTCGAGAGCTCATTGATCTTGCTGAAGTTGATGCCGACGTCGATTCCATACATCGTCAAGAGCGCCATCGCCGTCTCTTCCATCGGGGCGTTGCCGCACCGCTCGCCGATTCCACCCACCGTGGAGTGGATCACCTCCGCCCCCGACAGAACCGCCATGATCGTGTTGGCCACCCCCATGCCGAAGTCCGAATGGAAGTGGACCTCAATCGGCTTCGATACCCGCTCTTTCACCTTCCGGGTGAAATAGCTCGCGGCCTGCGGGGAGAGCACGCCGAAGGTATCAACCAGCGTGAAGGCATCCATGTGTCCCTCCGTGGCCACCCGATCCACCAGGTTGAGCAGGAAGTTCATGTCGGCCCGCGTCCCGTCGATCGTGAAGAAGACCGTGTAAAGTCCCTGCTCCTTCGCGCAGGCCGTCGCCTTGATCGACAGGTCGATTGCCTTTTCGAGCGGCCACCGGTAGGCCTGGTCCACCATGTGGGCGCTGACGGGGATTTCGATGACGACGCCGCTCACGCCGCAGTCCGCCGCCCGCTTCACATCGTCCACGATGCAGCGGCTGAAGCAGAAGATCTCCGGGCCGAGGTTGCGCTTCACGATCTCCCGGATCGCCGCCTCATCCATCGGGGAGACGGCCGGCATGCCCGTCTCGATCCGGTGTACGCCCGCCTCCGCCAGTTTCTCGGCAATCCGCACCTTGTCATCCTTCGTGTAAATAATCCCCGCCTGCTGTTCGCCGTCGCGCAGCGTGACGTCGTGAATGATCACCTTCTTGGGCGGGTTGAAACCCTTCGTCACCTCGTCCACGTAGTTCCATGGGCTGACGAACCAGTCATCCGTTTTCCAGGGCGTACCTTTTGATTTTTCACTCATACACAATTCTCCTTTAATGTCATATTCAATCCTCGATTTCTCCCATTTTGGTTTCCCGATAAACTGCAAGTGAACCCGGTCATATCGACCTAGCTGGAAAAACGATGGCCCCACCGTTGGATCGGACTTTTCAGGCCGAGAATATCCATGATTCGAAACACAAACTGGTCGATGAGGTCATCCAGATTCTTGGGAAGATGATAAAACCCAGGGCAGGCGGGTATGATGTGGGCGCCCCAATTGGCCAGTTTTAACATGTTATCCAGGTGTATGGGGCTTAGGGGCATTTCCCGCGGTACAAGGAGAAGGGGACGTTTCTCCTTCATCGTAACATCCGCGGCCCTGAGAAGAAGGTTATCGGCAAATCCGGTAGCCAGACCCGCTAGGGTTTTCATGCTGCAAGGGATCACGATCATTCCATCCGTTGGAAATGATCCGCTGCAGATGGGCGCCATTAAATCATCCGGCGCATAGGTTCGAAAGGCGAGGTGCGATAAATCCGCTTTTTCACCTAATTCGTGCCTGACAATGGCTTGGGCATTGGCAGTGACAATCAGATGGATTTCAGTTTTATTATGTTTCGCCACCTTTTGCAAAAAACGCTGAGCATAGATGACCCCACTGGCTCCGGATATCCCCACAATGAAACGTTTCATTTTTTTCTCTCGACCGCTCATTTTCCCTTTGGGGGATTCCCGGGTGAAGGACCCGGAGAATCCAACGATTACAGATATTTCTTCAGATCAATCTCCTCATACCCCGGAATCGCTATGGGTTTAAATGCGTGCTCCAGACTGCCGACGGGAGCAGTGGCGTCCATCCCCATCTTGGTCCCCATGCCGGCTGCAGAAGAGGGGTCGAGGGTAGAAATCTGAATCTGTGGAATGACGACCAAGTCCCGATCGCCCTGAAAGCGGGTCGCCAAGGCCCATTCCACCTGCTCCATATCGAAGATGTCAATATCCTTATCAACAACGACCACGTGTTTTATGTCGGCGTTATTGACCATAGCGGCCAGCATGGCTGTGCGCGCTTCTCCCTCATTTCTCTTGGCCAGGGAGATGATTAAATGGTAACGGCAGGTCCCTCCGTAGGTAAGGTGAACAGCCTTTACAGAAGGCACAGCCCGCTGGACGTTTGCCAGAATGCTCGCTTCCCGTGGAATGGCACCAAGGAGTAAATGCTCCCGCGCGGCCGGAAGGATCGAGTAGTAGACAGGCTTGTCCCTGTGGCAGATTGCGCTCAGTTTGACGGTCGGCCGGGCGGCCTCGGGACTGTAGTAACGCGGAAATTCTCCAAAAGGCCCTTCCATGCGGGTGTCCAAGGTGTCGATGACCCCTTCCAGGACAATCTCGGAATCCACCGGCACTTCCAGGTCGACGGTGGCGCAACGTGCCAGCTTTAGAGGAGAACCCTCCCTCATGGCGTTCGCCACTTCCAGTTCGTCGACTCCGAAAGGCAGAATAGCCTGGGATGACAGAAGCGTGAAAGGGTCTACACCGATGGCTATCGCCACTTCCAAAGGGCGTTTCAGTTCGATGGACTTCCGAAGGCAAAGATCCAGATGCCGGGGAAGGATCAGGAGGCTCATGACACCATCTTCAAACACCCGGATACGGTGGATGGATACATTCCGGATTCCTGTTTCGGGATCTTTAGCGACCAAAATTCCTCCCGTGATATACGGCCCTGCATCCCTCTCATGGTAGGTCGGAATCGGAAACAGTTTGAGAGGATTCAGATGCCGGGACAGCACGTTCTCCTTGAAGGGCGCCTTCTCGATGATTTTACAGGGGCGCGGTTTTTCCATGGCTCTCTGGAATCTGGGAATGACATCCTTTTCTTCCATGCCCAGGGAAGCGGCTAGCGCCTGGCGGGAAAAAATAAAGTTCGTCACCAAGGGCGTGGCGCATTCGGATACCCGCTCGAAGAGAACCGCTTTCTCCTTACCCAATTTCCGGGTGATCCCTCCAAGGGTATGCCGGGCTTCGACCGGCTTCCGGACCCTGGTCAGCATTTGGACAGTTGGGTATATCCCTTTTCCTGAATGACGATCTGATCTTCAACCCGAATCCCACCAATCCGGCGGAGATAGGCCGTCGTTTGGAAAACCGCAACCACCATACCGGCCTGAAGAACATCCTGCCCGCTCCGACAGATCACAGGGAAAAACTCAGACTGGCGGAGGCCGCTGCCGTAGCCGATATCCCCGGGAATAAATTTGTCGTACCCATGGGCAGAAAACATCTTTTCGGCAACGGCGTAGACCTCGCCCACCTTGACGCCCGGTCTGGCAGCATCGAAGACGGCCTTCTGGGCCCCCAGCATGAGCTTGAGGAATTTTTTTTGTTCCGCTGCTGGTTTTCCCGTAAAGGCGGTCCGGCAAAGATCCGAAGAATAGCCTTTATATTTAGCCCCAATGTCGATGACGACCAAGTCCTTTTTCCCAATCTTCCTAGATGATGCATAGGGGTGAGCCAGAAGGGTCCGGAGTCCGGAAGCAACCATCGTCCCAAAGGCCAATCCCTCGCTTCCCGCTTTCCGCATGGCATATTCGGCCTCCCCTGCAATCTGGATTTCAGTGATTCCCGGTTTCACTGCTTTCAGCGCAGCCTTCATTCCGGCGTCTGCCATGACCGCGGCATTTTTCAGATAGCGAATCTCCTCCGGGGTCTTGATGGCCCGCATCTCATCGATCGCCCGGGTAATGGAAACAAACTCGGCCCCCGGGAAAGCGTCTACAAGGGTATCATAAAAACGCGCCGTCATGTAGTCCTTCTCGATGCCGATGACCTTTGGACTGCCCGCTTCTTTCTGGATCAGCTCGGCCATTTTTACGGCCATGGAAAACTCCGGGAATCGGTAACCGATCACCCGGGCGAAGGAACTCTCCTTTTGGACGGTCTGACCATCGAGCCAGATGCAAACCTCAATGGGCGGGGTTTGACGAAACAGGAGCAGACCCGAGCAGATGGGCGCTGACCCTGAAAGGTAAAGAACATCATGGGGCTTCAGCACTACCGAAACGTCCACTCCCTGCGCTTCCATCCAGGCTTTAAGTCTTTCCACTCTTTCTTTCACGGCATGGTCTCCTTTCTCCTTATCATTTTTCCTTCACGACATCGTAACTCAGTTCCAGCCAGGGGGCGTCTAAAATCGCGGCGCCGATATCCAAAATGTCCACCCCCTTCCGGACTAGGGCCGGGATATCTTCGATCCGAATTCCCCCGGCAAAAGCGGTCTGAACCCCCGATGACGATTTTCCCGCTTTCATAACCTGAAGCACCTTGTCCAGGTCTTCCCAAGACCCGGTATCTACCATGACAACCTTTGCCCCGTTCCGGATCGCCTCCCGAGCCTCTTCAGCAATCGGAGCAAACTCACCTCGGACCTGGATCACTTTCGCAGTCCGATCGGCAGCTACCGCCCGAAGTGTTTGACCGATCCCGCCAAAGATGCGTACATAATTCTTATCGAGATACAAAAAGGGCTGATCCAATATCCGTTGGCCAAAGCCTCCTGCGGCGACCGCTTCCCGCACCATTTCCTTGATCAGGACCGGGTGCTTCTTCCATCCCCCGCTCACCAGCCGGACTCGGCCTCCGGCCGCGTGGACGGCCTTCGCGGCTGCCGTGGCAATTCCCGAGGGCTTGGCGATGATGCCGATCACCAGGTTTTCGAGCTTCATGATCGGTTCCGCGAGACCCTGGAACCTGGCCACCGCTTCTCCTTTTTGAACCTCTTCCCCGTTATGTTTTTTCCAGTCTCCCTCGATCCCCAAAGCCTTGGCGGCATGTTGGGCCATGGGAACGCCAGCCAGCCGTCCTTCCCTCTGGGACCGAAGAACCACCGTCAAGCGGCGGTTCCTGAATTCCCCCAGAACTTTCTCATAGAATGGATCGGGAATCGCCAACCTGGCAAGGAGGCTTTCAAAATCGTTCATTCGTCCTGACCCTTTGAAGAATGGCTCATCTCGTGCTTATGCCCTCGCCATGTCACTCGTAGAGCAGAGGCAATATATTCGGCAGTCTCACCCTTTGCCCACTTCTTCTCCAGTGCCTCCAAGAGTCGATCGAGACCCATCTGCACCTCCCGCGTGGGACCGGGAAGCGCCACGAACCGCGAAATCCCAACCTCGCCCACGGCGATGCGCACCCCCGCCTTGACGTGGCGGCCGGTTCCAATTTCGAATTTGAGAATATAGGAAGTGGCGGCGGAAGGATCTACCCGGAGGAGACCTTCGACGGTGCAGTCCTTCGCCTCGGCGCCCACCCCCCCTGTAGTGATGATCAAGCCAAAACCCTCATCCAGGGCTTTCTGGAGTTGATAGGCAATGGCCCCCGGCTCATCCGGCAGGATTCCTCCGAATTTGACCGTGTAGCCCTTCTCCCGCAGCCGTTTTTCAATCAGGGGGTAGTTGGTATCGGCAATCATTCTTTTTTCAACCTCAAATCCGGTGGAAAAGACAATTGCCCGTTTGGCGACGCGTTCCCGAATCTCCTGGCCCATTCGCCAGGATTTCTCCATCGCTTTTTTCGACTCAACAGAATCCAGGGCCACCCATCCTAAAGCTCCTTCCGAATGGATGCACGCATGCTCGGAAAGGGTGATTCCCGGAAGGATCGAGATTCTCTTGAGGATCTCCTCTCCTTTTCCTGCAATCTGGCTCGATTTGAGCACCGACCGCAGGATGTCCAATACGATGTGGTCCTCCCGGACGTCTACCACCAGGACTTCGAGTCGCTCCAAACCCAAAACATCGGCCACCACTGCGGCGATCTCGTCGAGCCGGACATTCAGGAGAGAAATGCCCTCAATCCAGAGCTCCGTCTTTTCAAGCAGGTTGATTTCAGGATCTGTATTCAAATTTAACTTCCTCCAAATATCTTTTTCCCATCCGCTTCAGGAAATGGGGATCTCTCGTTTGACCAGATCGGATGGCCGCCGAAATTGGAATCCCAGGACTGTTCCCACCATGGCCATTCCGATAAAAAGTGTATCAATGAATTATTCGCCCCCGATTTCCAGCAGGCTTCGGCTTCAAATTTTGTTGACAATATATCGCCCATTCCTGCCAAGAGAAATCGGGTAGGAGCCTGCGCTATGATGTCGCTAACCACTAAAATGAATGACACCCGTGCTTGCATATGAAGGGTTTCTTACCCTCGAAGAGTTGCTTATTTCACATGGTTTTCGTCCTGCTCAAATTCCCTTGACACACAAATGCCTTCCCAGTTAACTTACACTATAAAAAGCTAATTATTACCGAATCTTACTAAATTGCAAGCCAAACACATGCAAACTCTCGAATCCAACTCAGAGTTACGATTACCGGCCAAAAGTAATACTTAGGCCAACGGTACCGGTAATAAAACGCTCCCCGAAGGCATGATAAAAATGATGCAAAACATTTGAGCCAGTGCAGTGCATGGGCAAGAGCCATTGAGGATTACGTTTATGAAGTTCGGCGGTAACCTTATCGAGATGACCTTTGCTCAGGTTGTTCAAATGCAAGCCTCCGATTAAAGCATAAAGAGGTTCATCCCTAAACAGGTCTTTGGCGGCATCCAGAGTGTTGAACACCCCGGCATGACAACAGCCAGTCATGACGATTAGGCCTAAGCCATCCACTTTGGCTACTAAGGCTGCATCATCTTCCAAAAGGTCGGGCTTCATAGTTTGGCCTTCAACTCTGACCGCTATTTTGAAAGGTAAATCTAGCTCTGAGCGACGGGGGATCGTGCCTGTCTTCCACAAGCCTGGGCCGATCTGAACAGGTTCCTTAGAGACGATAAGGTTACCGGTGAGTTTTTTCTCCAGCTTTGTCCTTTCCAGAGTCCAAAGCATCAGAGTCCCATCAGGACGGGTGATTCCGCGAGTTCCGAAAGTTGTAGGATGAACGAACAAAGGGGCTGAAGCGGAATGTTTTTCCAAGAAGGACCACATTCCGCCATAATGGTCAAGGTGACCGTGACTCAAAACTAGACAGTCTATCTGGTTCCGGTCCAATCCCATAATATCCAAATTGTTTTCCAAAACAGGACCGCTTCGCCCAAAGTCATAAAGGATTTTCTTTTTTGAGCCAGACTGATCTTCGATTTCAAGCCAGATGGCGAAGCCTTGTTCCGCCAATAATTCCGATGATTTACCTGGATGGGGGTAAGTGGCCGGACCTAAATTTGGTAAAAAGATATCAACGACATTGTCGACGATCACTTTAATCGTTAACCGTGAAGCCGTTGCGGGAAACTCACTGATTGACATAATAACTCTCCTTTAAGGTTATTTTTTAATACGACAGTATTTTTTCACTTCCCATCAGGGCCAACGAAAAAGTCTCGAGAGCTCAACTTTGGGCTTTTATGAGCTCATTAGTTATAGGGAAGACACAAGTCACTATTTTATTAAGTTCTTTTCTTTGTAGTATTTCCAGGCACCCAGCTGAACGGGCATTCCAATGTCATCGGCCATGGTTTCACATTTTCCCAAGGCCATGGGTTTTACCGATTTACCATATCGGCCAAAATTCTGGCCGATGCTTTTGACAATCGCGTAGGTCACCTCACCCGGCGGGTCCCGGGCATTCTGCAAGGTAACGCCTTCGATCCAGAGCTCCGTCTTTTCCAGCAAATTTATTTCAACGTCCGAATTCAAATAGAACATCCTCCAATATCGTTTTTCCATCCGCTTTCAGGAAGCGGGGATCTCTCGTTTGACCAGATCGGAAGGCCGTCGCAGTTGTACCGCCAGAACCCCCCCTATCACGGCGATTCCGATAAGATCGGTGATGATCTCCGGAACGATCAGGAGAAGGCCCCCCCCAAGAAGGACGGCCCGCTCCCAGGATCGGGCCTTGCGGAAGAAGAAACCGATGAGCGAAGCCGACAGTGCGATTACGCCGATCATGGTCGTGAAGGTTCCCCAAATGATATCCCATAGGGGTCCTTCCAGGATCAACCCGGGGTTATAAACGACCACGAAGGGAACCAGGAAACTCGGCATAGCAATTTTGAAGGCTTCCAGCCCCGTTTCCCAGAGGTCTGATTCGGCCATCCCCGCAGCAACGAAGGAAGCCAGGGCGACCGGGGGGGTGATCATGGAAATGACCGCAAAATAGAAAATGAACATGTGGGCGGCCAGAGGCATCACTCCCAGTTTGATCAGCAACGGAGCCAGTAGAATGGCGGCAATGAGATAAGCCGCACTGGTCGGCATCCCCATGCCCAGGATGATGACCGCCACCATTACCAGGATAAGAGCAAGTAAGAGCTTGCCGCCGGATAAAGCAATCAGGATGTCGGTCAGTTTTAACGCCAGTCCGGAAAAAATGACGACCCCAATGAGCACTCCGGCCACCGCGCACGGAATGGCGACCGTAACGGCTTCCCGGGCACCCTTTTCCATGGCGTCGAATATCTTTCCCGGCCCCATCCGGGTCTCTCGCCTTATAAAACTCACGACGACAACGGCCAGAATGGCCCGGGCCGCGGCGGTCACAGGGGTCGCGGTAAAGCTGACGATGTAGTAGATCAGGAGCATCAGCGGAATCATGAGGTGAATCCGTTTGAGAATCCCGCCGCGAACGTCGGGAAGTTCATTTTTGGTAAGGCCCACTAGGCCATTCTGCATGCTTTTAAAGTCAATGGCGGCGTAGAGGGCGATATAATACAGGAGGGCCGGAATCACCGCGGCCGCGGCCACTTTCCAGTACGAGATCCCGAGAATCTGGGCCAGGATGAACGCCGCCGCGCCCATGATCGGAGGCATGATCTGCCCTCCGGTCGAGGCCACAGCCTCCACGGCGCCGGCAAAGGCGGGTTGAAACCCCGTTTTTTTCATCAGCGGAATGGTAAACATGCCGACTACGGGCGAAATTTTCCGGTAACCAGAATTGCAAGGTCCGTGAACAGGGCGCCGCCGCCGCTCCTTTCGAGAAACGTCCCGAAAAGGATAAAATAAAAGACCATTTCGGCGGAGACACCCAAAGGAAGGCCGTATATGCCGCCGCTGGAAAAAGCCTGAAGGTCAATGAATTTTTCCAGGGGAATCCCGCGGTGGGCGAGGAGGCCGGGGAGGTTGCTGCCCCAAAAGCCGTAAATAACAAATACCACGACCACGATGGTCAGGCTGTACCCCACGGTGCGGCGACAGACCTCTAAAAGTAGCAAAACCAGGATAATCCCGACGGCGTAATCCATCGGTTCCAGAGCCTGGACAAAGGGAATGCGGGTGGATATCCGTTCGAAGTTGGCAACCATGTATAGGCCAACCCCGCCGATGAGGAAAACCAAAACATAATCCAACCCTCGGAGTATCCGGTTCTTCACTGAAAGGGGCTTGGCCAGAATGCCCACGGCGATTCCGAAAACCGTGTGGACCGGGTTGAGAATCATGGGATCCATGAACCCAGCGAAGATCACGTAGAGCTGGAAACATGACCACAGAAAGGCAACGATTGCTAATGGTTTTAAGCGTGCGCCCCACCCCCGAGTTTCAGCCATAAATCAATCCTCTCCTTTCATTCCATCCTTAGATTGAACCGATCTTCAGCGGTCGTTTCGGAAACCTCTTTGGCCTTACTTCATCCAGCCCTTTTCCTTGTAATACTTTTCGGCCCCCGGATGAAGGGGTACCCCGAGGTTCGCCGGCTTCCATGCGACTTGGGGATTGAAGTATTTCAATCCGGCATGTCCCTTGCCGAGGGCGTCGCGGTTCTCACAGAGGGCCTTGGTGACCGCGTAAGCCGTGTCGTTGGGTAATTTATCCGAAGCAATGAGGCTGGTCGTGGTCCCGATCGTGTGAACGGGGGTCGTTTGCCCCTGGAAGGTTTTGGCCGGAAGGGTAGCGGGGCTCCATCCCAAGGCCGATAATTTTTTGACGACTTCGTCGCTCAGGCCGAGGAAAACGACATCGGCCGTAATGGCAATTTCCGTCATGGCCGGGTGGCCGGCGGTCACCACCTGCATGAACACATCAGCTTGGCCGTCCACCATCATTTTGGTAATGACTCCGAAAGAGGTGTGGGTGACCTTTCCGCCGAAGGATTCAATGGTCTTGTAGGGTGCGCCGACGGCCTCCATGATCTGGCGGCAGGCGAATTCTCCCACGCCCCCTGTGGGCACCGTGGCTAGATGAATCGGCATTTTCTTTTTAGCGACATCCTCGAGCGAGGTAATCTTAGATTTCTTGGTGGCTACGATTCCCACATAATACTCATCGAACCCGCCCACCAAACCTCGCAGGTTCGGCATTTTTTTATCGTAAGCCATTTGCCCCTCAAACGCCCATTTTCCGGCAACCGGAAATCCCAAACCCAATTCCACGTCGCCCGTTGAGACTAAGTTCATATTCCCTCCACCAGCGTATGGAAGGACATCGATGACCGATCCCCCAGGTAACTCTTTTCGGAGGACGCTGGCCATGGCGCCTCCGTAAACGTACCAGGAACTCCCCATCTCCATCGTCGCGATTCTGAGCTTCTGGGCATCGAGCGCCCAAGAAGGTTGCGAAACCAAGAAAACTAGACTGATCGACAGCAACACAAACAGCAGCCTCTTCATATGAACCTCCCTTTCTTGTTGATCGTTCTTTTCCCTTTATCCTTTCGCTTTTGCCCAGCACCACGATTTTGGACCCGGCGCCTTTTTTCTAATACACCGACCTTCCCCCGCTGATATCGTAGCATTGACCGGTCACGAAGGAAGATTCATCAGAAACTAAAAACTTGACAACGGCGGCGACTTCTTCTGGTTTCCCCAGCCGCCCCATGGGAATCTTCGAGGTCAGGAGAGCTCGCTGTTCCGGGGTCATCTCTCTGGCCATGTCCGTATCGATCAAGGCCGGAGAAACGCAGTTGACCCGCACATTGAACGGGGCCATCTCCTTTCCCAATGTCTTGGTCAGGCCGATGATTCCCGCCTTGGCGGTAGCATAGGGAGACATGTTGGCGTTCCCTTCTTTTCCCGCCACTGACCCCATGTTCACCACCTTCCCGCTCTTCTGATCCTTCATGATCGGAAGAACGCATTTGCAACAAAGGAAGGTCCCTTTTAAATGAACTGCAATTACTTTGTCCCAGATATCCTCCGGATATTCCATCACCGGATGATAGGGACCCATAATCCCCGTATTATTGATAAGGATATCGACCTGCTTGAACTTGGCCATGGTTTTGTTGACCATATTCTCTACATCAGGCCACTTGCAGACATCGGTCTGAATCGCCAAAGCTTCCCGGCCCATCCTTTGAATCGCGATAGCCTTCTCTTCTCCACTTTGCCGGTCGATCTCAACAATGACTATGTTGGCTCCATCCTTGGCGAGGCGCTCGGCAATGGCCCAGCCCAGGCCTTTCCCGGACCCTGTTACAATCGCCACCTGCCCCATCAGATCCTGTTGTTCCATTCTGGTTCACTTCCTTTGATTTATTTCGTACAAAGGCAAATCAGGGTATCCCCTTCAATTCCAGGGGCGATCCGGGATACCCCGTTTTGCAGATCCTATCTTAAACCTTCACGATAAAGGGCTGCCCTACACTGGAGCATCCGCGTCAAGATGGTTGCGTAATGAAATTCCATAAACCTACTCTTCATCAATCAGCTGAATTTGATTTTCACCCGAGGGAGCCGAACGCGACGCGGAAGAAATTCCCGCCGCAAACGGTGCGGCCGCCGCCAAGGAGACCGAACGGACGATCCTCCCTTTGTCCTGTCTTCCGGCATTTACGTCTTCTTTGGTTTTTGGGTTATTCCTCCTTCGATAGCCTGAAAGTTGGTAGTCTTCTTCCGAAGCTCTTTCTTATCCTTTTCGCTGGTGCTTCTGAATGTCAGTTCACAGAAGGGATCGCCGTCCGGCACGGTTTTGGTATGCACCATCTTGAACTCAGGATTAAAAGTCATGACACTTGCAGGATCGACATAGCAGTAGATGCGTCCCAGTTTGTCCTGCCCGTATTCATGCCACACCTTGGACATGACGCAGCCGTAAGCCCGGGTACGCTTTTCGCTGCCCTCTATGGTTTCTTCATACTCGTCATGCATGCCGAATGCAGGCAGGTCCGAGAGCTTCTTGAAGTTTTCCTCGGTCAGTTCCCAATCCTGTTCGATGGCGATCTCCTTCTTTTTCTCGCCGATCATGCGGGCATATTCCTTGATCGCCTTCGTGGTCAGCTCTTCGCCCTTTTCCTGCCCCAGCTCCTTGACCAGCGTTGCGGCAAAGGCAACATGCAACATTCCCATCCGCCGACAGGTCAGAGCGACCGCCTTTACGGCGTCCGCCCGCGGTATGAGTTCCCCTTTGGTTCCCATTTTTCCCCCAGCTTATTTTTGAGGTTTCTCAATGATCATCTCCTCGAGCGGCGTGCGTGACGATTTGATAATGCCGATGGAGGGGTAACCGAGAATGATATGCAGGTCCGGCTCGATGTAATCGGGAAGACCATACTTCTTTTTGAAAATCTCGGTGGTATCCCCTTCTCCATACATTTCGGAGAGCCAGCAGCCGCCCAGTCCGAGCGCGTGCGCCATCAGCAGCATGTGGTCCCCGGCGGCGGCGGCATCAAATCCGGCGTTCTGAGGGACGACCCTGTCATGTCCCACAACGGCGGCGACCCGCTTATCGTGGCACAGGACGATGATCGCTCCGCAACTGCGGGTGGGAATATCGCTCCAGATCATCGCTCTTTCTTTGGGAGTCCGCAGCACGATGAATTTAAGGTGCCCCAGGTTGCAGCCAATGGGGGCAGCGCGCCCCGCTTCCAAGATGGTTTCCAGCATCTCATCCGGGATCGGCTTGTTCAGGTAATCCCGGTAGGAACGGCGACCATAGATCAGTTTTTTCACCACCACCATTTCTGCCTTGCTGAAGGGGACGGGCAGCGGTTCGTCCAGCTCCGGTTTTTTCCCGGCGCGGATTTGTTCGGCAATGGCAAGATACTTCTTGACCCACTGAATGTCGTCAGCGCGATCTGTGAATTCCCGGGCGCGCCAGACCTCGTAGCAGAGTTGCGCTTGCCTGCCGAAGCTCTTGATGGCCCTGCCCCGCCACTTGAGGAGCGTAGGGTAAAGAGGCACCTCGATCATATGATGGGTCCGCTCGTGGAGCAAACCCCGCAACACGATCGGGTCCATTTTCATCAGGTCTTCTCTGGTATACTTGCCAAAGATCCATTGTACTGTCGCAGCATTGGTCGCCATCGTCACCCCTCCGATACGCCCATTTCGTTCATTGTCCGGCAAAACCACGACACCCGGACGTCCCAAATCCTCCTCTGGCTGTTCATCATGACGCCTGCGCGGCACAAGCGTCATGATGAACCTTTAACACGTTTGGCCCATTAAAGGGCTTTTTTCAAAATGGCCAGCAGCTCCGCCTCGTTCGGCTGACGGGGATTCATCTTGACCATGCCGTGGCCGATGGCGCTCTTGGCCATCCCCGCCAAATCCCCTTCTTTGACCCCCAATTCCCGAAGGCGACTCGGTAAATTGATGTCCTCGACCAGGTTACGGACAGCCTCGGCCGCTGCAAAGGCCCCGTCCCGAACACTGAGCCCCTCGACTTCCTCCCCCAACGCCAAGGCAATATCCCAGTGTTTTTCCAGGTTGGCCATGGCATTGTATTCCATGACATAAGGCAAGAGCGAAGCAATGGCGATCCCGTGGCTGACGTGGGCGTGACCGCTTAAGGCGGCGCCCAGCGAATGGGTAATCCCCAGGAAACCATTATTAAAGGCCATTCCCGCCAGCAGGCTGCCGAGAGACATTTCCGCCCGGGGCTCCGGCTTGCTGCCGTTGGCTACCGCCGCCCGGAGGTTCGCGCCGATTACTTCAATCGCTCTCAAGGCCAGGGCGTCAGCCGGGGGTTGGGCCAGATTCGACACATAGGTTTCAATGGCATGGGCCAGCGCGTCTATGCCCGTGGCCGCGGTAATCCGCGGTGGCGCGGAGAGGGTCAGCAAAGGATCCACAATCGCCAGTTCCGCGGCAAGGTAAGGGCTGCTGATGGTGATTTTTACGTTTTGCTCCCAATCGGAAAGAACAGCGAAAATGGTGACTTCGCTACCCGTACCCGACGTGGTCGGTATCGTGACCAACGGAATGGAAGACCTGCCGGGCACTTTGTTCAGCCCGGCATAGTCCCGGATATTCCCCCCGTTATCGGCCAGTATTCGGATACCTTTGGCCGTATCCATGGGACTGCCTCCACCGAGCGCGACAAGAAAATCACCCTGCCGTTCCTTAAAAAAGGCGGCGCCCCGGTGAATGGTGTCCAGCCCTGGATCTGGTTCGACATCATCAAAAACGGCGACATGGAGACCGGCGTCTACCAGAGATTTTTCGATGGGCGCCAGCAGACCTGCCTGCCGGACGCCCTTGTCGGTAACGATTAAAACTCTTTCTTTCTTAAACTCTTGCACCTTGGCCGGCAATTGGTCGACGATACCCTTGCCAAACATCACGGTTGTCGTCATCCTGAAGATAAAATTATCAGCGCTCATGATCTTTGCTCCTTTCCATCCATGCTTCCATACTGTCGGCTCGCTTCCATTTTCCTACCGGCTCCCGCTTAATCCCAGCATTTTCAGCCTGTCGGGGGTGGGGATGCCGTTGGAGTCCCAGCCGCGATAGGCATAATATTCGTCAAGCATCTTATCCAGGGGCGGGAAGTTATCGGCCGCGCCGCCGCTGCCGCGCTTTTCATCGAGAATTCGAGTCGGCAGGATATCGTCCTTGCGGCTTGCCCCGCATTGTACATTGAAAAGACGTTTCAGGTTGAAGATGCGCTCCCCGCATTGCATCAATTCTTCGAGGCTGAACGCGAGTCCCGTCACCAGGGGAATCCATTCCACCAGGTCATTTAGGCGAATGCCGCCCATGAGCAGGAATTTGCAGAGAGCCAGAGAATCGAAGATCATCATGAGATTCTGAGCCTTGGCCGTCAGAACGCCTTTGCCCTCAACCTGGAACCGGTCCATGGGCGCTTCAATGCCCAGTTCCGGCATGGATAGATTCCGCTCAAATACGTGACTAAAGGCTTCCAGATGGCAGGCCCCGCGGTTGGCGGTGGCATAGCCGACCGCGACGCTGTTGTACGCACGGGGGTCATGGGCCGGAAAGCCCAGGCCCTTGACTGTCATGGCGATGTCTTTGGCTTTCTTGCCGAAGCGTTTAACCACGGCCGGGAAACCGTCGCCGAGGATAGCACCGAATCCCCTGCCTTCCCCCATGCCTCTGATCAGTTCAATGAGCACGGAAGGGTCCCCCCAGTGTATTTCTAACCCCCCGGTCTCCTCCTTGCTGATGATGCCTTTTTCGTAAGCCTCCATACTAAAGGCCACCAAGTTGCCGACCTCCAGGGTATCGATCCCGTACCGGTTGCACAACTCGTTTGCATAACTGATGGCTCCCAAATCATCAATCAGACACGACGCACCAAACAACCCCAGGGTTTCATATTCAGGTCCTCCGCCCTTGACCCCGGCATAGGGTCCTGTGTTGATGGCTATCTGGCGTCCGCAACCTATTACACAACCGGGGCAGTGGAAACGTCCGGTTAGATAGGTTTCAGCCAACTTTGGTCCGCTTATTTTCGCGGATCCCTCTTCCCATAAGCCGTCCTGCCAGTTTTTGATCGGGAAATCCCCCAACATGTGACAGGGTGTAACCAGCCCCGCCGTGCCGAAATTTCTGAGACCCTTGGCCTTTTCCATAATGGAAGGGGTTATCGCCTTCATCTTTTCCCGGAGGGATTCCTTCTCCGCCAAGGCAGGAACTTGCCTGCCATAGACGGCGATCGCCTTAACCTTTTTAGATCCGGATACCGCACCCAGACCACACCGTGCCGCCGTGCGTCCTTCGTGTCCATCGGTAAAGAGACCGGAAATGGGCAATAACCGTTCGCCGGCCGGACCAATGGCGCACACTTCGGCCTTTGCATGGGTCAGCCCTTTGACCTTTTCCGAGGTCTCGTAGGTATCCAGGCCCCAAAGCTCATGGGCCGACCGGATTTCTACCTTGCCGTCGTTGATCCACAAGTAAACGGGTCCGGCCGCCCGGCCTGTCAGGACAACCCCGTCATAACCGGCCTGTTTCAGGGCCCGGCCCCAGCTTCCACCGACGCTGGCCTCGCCCCATCGCCCGCTCAGAGGGGACTTGGCTGCCACACTGTGCCGCGAAGAAGCGGTAACCAGAGTCCCCGTCAGAGGGCCGGTAAAAAAGCAGAGGATATTCTCAGGCCCCAAAGGGTCGGCGCTCGCGGGCACATGCTTGAACACCGTGTAAGCCGCAAAACCGCTTCCTCCCACCCATTTTCTCGCCATATCCTCAGTCACAGGCTCCGTATGCCACTTGCCCGCCGTCAAATCCACCCACAAGATCCGGCCGATGTATCCACCCAACATGGTCTTTCCTCCTTGCTAACCGCCCTGCGGTTGGAGCAGGACCTTCACGGTCTGCCCCTCCCGCAGGATATAATCTGCCTGTACGACACCGTTTTCTACAATGACAAAGACGCCTTGGGGACCATATCCCCCCAATAAACCGCGTTCATCGAGAAACTGGAGAAAAGCGGCCACCGAGGCGTCGTTTGGAATCTCCATTGTCCCTCCCTCCTGCCCGCCGGGAAAAGCCAGCGGAAGATAGGGCTTGAAATAGATATGCATTTTTCATCATCCCTCAATAAACGCGCCCCTCTAATACTTAAAGAGCGTCCTGGGTAAGAAGGTGACCAATGAGGGGACATACGTGATGATCATCAGTACGACCATGGCCGCGCCGACCCAGACCCAGATCGGCTTAACCAATTTCTGGAGCGGTGTGCCGGTAACGATGGAGGTGGTGAAGAGGGCTACACCGACCGGCGGTGTGATCAGACCGACGATCAGGTTGAAACTGACCACAAGTCCGAAGTGCAGCGGGTCAATGCCCACCGCGTCGATAACAGGCAGGAAAACGGGCACCAGGATGATAATGGCGGCAATGGTTTCCATGACCATTCCCACAAACAGCAGGAAAACATTGACCAGGAGCAGGACCAGGTACTTGTTTGTGGTCAACGACAGCATAAAGCTGGCAATCATCTGGGGAATCTGATCCAGGGCCATGGTCCAGCCCAGGATATTGGCCATGGCGACAATGATCATAATGCAGGCGCTGGTCACGCCCGTCCGTTCCAGTATCACCGGGATCTGGGAGATCTTCAGCTTTTTATAAACCACGGCGCCGAGGAACACGGCTGCCACGGAAGCGGTCGCCGCCGACTCCGTGGGGGTGGTCACCCCGCCCAGGATGCCGCCGAGGATGATCAGGGGCACCAGCAAGGAGGGGGCGGCTTTCACAAAACTCGTGCCGACTTCCTTTGCTGTCGCCCGCGGACGGATCGGCCAGTTTGCCTTGCGCCCATACAAGAAAATCACGACCATATAGGCGCCTGCCAGCATCAGGCCGGGAATGATCCCGGCAAAAAACAGCTCACCGATGGAAAGCTGGGCAGCCACCCCGTAAACGATAAAAATCATGCTGGGAGGGATAATCGGACCCAGGATGGATGTGGCCGCCGTCAGACAGGTGCTGAATACATCATCGTAGCCGTCCTTCTTCATTTCCGGCTGCAAGACGCGGCCCAGCAGGGCCGCGGCGGCATTGGCGGAACCCAGCAGGGCGCCGAGAAAACAACCGACGATAACGGTGACATAGGCCAACCCCCCTTTGATATGGCCGATCACCGACCGTGACATATCCGCCAATTTCTCGGTCACCCCGCCGAAACCCATCAGCTCGCCGGCCAGGATAAACAGGGGAATCGCCATGAGGCTGAAGCTGTCGGAAGCGGCAAACATGCGCTGAGGCAGCATCACCAGCAGGTAAGGGTCCTGCATGGCGAGGGCGTGCATAACCCCGGTCGCGCCGAGGGCCATGGCAATCGGCAATCCAACCATCAGTGACAGTATGAACGTAATCGCGACTATCATTAGTTTGCCACCTTCTTTCCGGCCAGGGTTTCCATCAACTGGACAAATGACTGCAACAACATCAAGGCCAAACCGACGGGCATTGCCGAATAGACATAGGACATCGGCAGCCTCATGGCGGGCGATCTCTGGCTGGTCACGCTCGGTATTCCCACCAGCACGATACTGTAATACAATAAAAAACCAAGGAGCGCACAGTTCACCACAATAACCAGGACTCTAATCCACTTCTGCACGGGAGCGGAAAACTTGGTCACAAGCAAATCCATACAGGCCAGCATCCCTGCCCTCAGACCCACGGCCGCACCGATGAAGGTCATCCACACCAGGGAATAGCGGGCCAATTCCTCGGCCCAGAAGATGGGGTTTCCTAAGAAATAACGAAAAAATACCTGCAGGGTGATAATGATGGTCATAACCGCAACGCATATTTGCGTCAGGGTTTTGGCGACCTTATCAATATATCTTCCAATGGTTTCAAGCGCTGTCATAACCGCGAATTCCCCCTTTTTGTCCAGCGGGGATGGCCATACCCAGGACGGTACGGCCACCCCCGAGACAATACTCCAACCTTATTTCACCGATCGGGCGTACTTGACAAATTCGGCAATGAGCGGATCCTGTGCCGCATATTTTTGTTCGATGTTCTTGGTGGCTTCAATGAAAGGGGCCAACTCCGCTGGCGTGAGTTCAACGATCTTTACGTTCTTGGTCTTTAGGTAGGCGACGGCTTTGCTTTCAATATCAGTGATATCCTTCACGTTTTCAGATATAACTTCCTTGGCTGAATCGGCGATGATCTTCTGATCTTCGGGGGAAAGGGCGTTGAACTTCGCCAGGTTCATCATCAAGACCGCCGGCCAGGTGAAGTGCCTGGAAAGGGTCACGTATTTGGCCACTTCATAGTGTTTCTCCATCTGAATGGCGGAAAGATCCATTTCGAGTCCGTCAATGACCTTGTTCTGCAAGCTGCTGTAAATTTCCCCATAAGGCATGGGGGTGGGGCTGGCGTTCAGCGCCCGGAAAATGTCCAGGTGCAGCGGGGTTTCGGCCACCCTGAACTTAAGTCCTTTCAAGTCCTCGGGTTTCTTGATGGGCTTGGCAATGGAAACGAAATGGCGGAAACCGGCATTATATACAGCCAAACCTTTTATGCCATTTTTCTCAAGACCTTTTAAGAGATTGGCTGTCGCCTCACTCTTCATGACCTTGGTATACTGGTCCCAACTGGTAAAGAGGAAGGGCAACTGCAGCGCGGACATCAAAGGCGTGGTGCTGCCCATAGGAGCGGCCGAGATTTCTCCCATATCAAGGGCGCCCTGCTGAACCTGTTCGAACAGTTGACGGTCGTCGCCCAATTGGCGGGCCGGGAAAATCGTAATCTTGATCCGTCCGTTGGTCTTGTCGGCGACCTTTTTGGCAAACTTTTCCGCCGCAACATTCATGGGGTGGGTCGGTTGAACAACATCGCCCAACCTCAAATTGATTGTCGGTTTCGCCGTTGCTTTCTCCGCGCCGAAGCAAAGGCCGCCCGCGACCAGCAGGGAACCCAGCGCCATGACCAAAAATACCGTTACTTTACGCATGTGTGACATAATCAATCTCCTTTTCCAATGGGTTTGTCTTGCTCTGTTGGGTTATCTCGCCGCTTCCTTAATCATCTGAATTTGATTTTTACATCCCCGAGGGAACCGAAATCGGCGCGGAAAAAATCTCCCGCCGCAAACGGTGCGGCCGCTGCCAAGGCGCCGGAAAGGACGACCTCCCCTTTCTGAAGGACGATCCCATACGCGGAGAGCTTGTTGGCCAGCCAGGCGACGGCCTGGGCCGGATGCCCCAGCACGGCCGCCCCGGCCGCCGTGCCCAGGATCTCTCCGTTCTTTTCCATCCCCATGCCCACGGTCCGCAGGTCGACCGCCTGCGCCGGGGTGAGGACGCCTCCCAGAACGATCAGCGCGCTCGATGCGTTATCCGCCACCGTGTCGGGCAGTTTGATCTTCCAGTCCCGGATGCGGCTGTCAACGATCTCAAGGGCCGGGACCACCCCTTCGCTGCACCGCAGGACTTCGGTCACGGTCACCCCGGGACCCCTCAGATCTTCTTTCAGCACAAAGGCGATTTCCCCCTCAATGCGCGGGGCGATAAGATCGCTTACGGGGATCTTCTCCCCTTCCATGACGACCATGCCATTCAGGATGTGCCCGTAATCGGGCTCCTTGACCCCGAGCATGGCCTGCATGGCCAGACTGGTGAGGCCGATCTTCTTCCCCACCACGACCTGCCTTGCTGTTTTCTTCATCTCCATGACCCGGAGCTGAATGCGGTAGGCTTCGTCAACGGTAATCCCGGGGTCGGACTCCGTAATGGGTCCAATAGGCTGGCGGGTCTGCTCCGCCTTCAGCAACATATCGGCCAGGGTCTTGATCCGGCTTTCGTCCATAAATGCTCCTTTCTTTTCCGTTTTAGGGAATCTGCTTAAGAACCTGAGGGTCGATCCCCCGCTGTTTCATCCACATGGGCAGGAGT
Source organism: Deltaproteobacteria bacterium (assembly GCA_026388375.1). Lineage (GTDB taxonomy): Bacteria > Desulfobacterota > Syntrophia > Syntrophales > UBA5619 > UBA5619. The sequence goes on along the minus strand of JAPLJX010000494.1, from coordinate 11,599 downwards.
TCTTTTTCAACCTTGGCGCTTACGCGTGGAGCGGCCTCTTCGAGCTGCTTCGCCAAGGGGACGCTGAGGTTGAATCCACCAGGAGCGCCATCGAAAATGATCACGTTATCGGTCCCCGAGACCTTGTGGGCGAAGTCCATGGCGCCTTCCAGGCTGTCAGCCACGACCGCGGTTTCCATATACCGGAGGTTCTGCGAATCCATATTGAAGAGATCCGCCTGATCGCGGCCCACGACCACCGTGGGGACTTTTTCGGCGAAGAACTTGCTCGGATATCCGACCCAGGCGTGGTTCTGGACCACCATCTTGATGGCGGGATTCACCGGAGGCGTTTCTGCGATCATGGCTTCGCCTTTATGATCATAGAATGCTTCCGTGTACCAAGTGTAAGGAGGAAGGGGCGTTCCCTCCAGGTCAAAGAGGTCCGTGTTCACCCCCAGGAAGTTGGCGTAGATCACCCCGCCGGCAAAGACGTAGCAGACCGGGCAGGAGAAATCCAGGACGGCGACGCACCGATCGATCTCGCCGAGAAGGCTCAAGATTTGCCCGTAGTATTTCAAGCCCGCCACATTGACCCTCTGGTCGAGGGAATCCAGGTTGTTGTCCGCGTCCACACTCACCACCCCGTGAGGGGACATCATCAGGAAACACGCAAAGGCGAATTTGCTCTGCACAAATGCGGAGTTGAAGATCGCGCGGGCCACAAAGTTCGCACCCCGGGGACCGAGGTTCTGGTGGTAGGTCGACCTCGTTTCGATCCGGGCGTAGGACATCCCGAAGGGCTTGAAGGCACGGTCCACCTGGCGATGGAAATGGACCTCCCGGATATCGCTGTTGTGGGCATGGATGATCCAGTCTGCATCGTAGGCCTTCTTGAGTCCAAAGAGGGTGCCGATTTCGGTCTCGATGGGAATGCCCCGGTCAATGGGCGCCATGCCCATGGCCTGCCCGTCAAAATATTCATCGAGCTTAAAGGACTTGATGTATTCCTCCGTTTCGCGAAACCGCAGACCCACCCCGGAGCGCAGCCGCACCTGGGCGCCGGTCCGGTCGGCCACCACATCCTTGATCGTCCGGATCATCTCCGCATAGGGCTCGCCGCCCAGGATGGTGAACCCATGATGCGAGGTCAGAATATTGACCGTTTGCCCCTTCTTGATGCGACTCAAATCGACCTTGGCCAGGGTCGCCTCGGTGTTTCTGCGGATGGATGCGATCCCATCCTCTCCGGGGTAGATCGTCTTGGGAAGATTCGGGAACAAGTCGGTGATCAACACCGAGGTCATCCCGGGGAGCTCCGCCCCCCGCTTTTTCACAAGCGCCGGGTCGGTGCCGTACTGGGACTTCCGCAAACGGGCCGGTTGAATGATTTGATTTCTCATTTCGTTTTTCCCCCTTCTTTGGCAACCACTCGGTTCAGAAGTTCCCGATCGTCCTGGAAATGGAATTTCTTGTATTGGGGCCTTTCGGCAACCTCGCGGGAAACCTCCCACACCGTCGTCGTCCGTCCGTACCACTGGGTCCCTTGGGGCTTTCCAGGGTCGATGCCCGCGGCTTCTAGAATCCGGAGCATCGGCTGGATGCACTCGACACTGCACCCCGAGGCCGCCCCGGTCATGGCGCCGATCTCCGCCGGGTTCTTGGCCCCCTTCAGGATGGCGGCGGCAACTTCTTCGGCCCGGGTCTCGGTGCAATAGCAGATAATCTGTTCCGGGTTGAACCGGGCCTTCCGGCAGATTTCATTGACCTTCACCATGTCCACCATGCTCATATCGACGCCGATGACGAAAGGATCATCCCGGCGGACCATGGAAATGGCCTGTTGGGGACAGCGCTGCTCGCAGTTGCTGCAACCCAGGCACCGCTTTTCATCGTAAACCGGAGGAACGGCGCAATGGAGGCACCGGGACGCCTCGTAGAGAGCCTTTTCGGCATCGAACCCTCCTTTCACCTCTGAAAAATCTTTTCTCGCCTCAGACCATGATTTGTGGGGAACATCGGTTCTCTTGCAGAGGTCAAAATAATCGACGTTCATATCCTTTAAAAGAATGACCTTGGTCGGATTGGGAGTTTGGGCAGGCGACTTGCATAAATGCTGTTCGATGGCCTGCGCCGCCCGTTTCCCCATGCCGATGGCCTTGGAAACAAAGGCGGGACCAGTGACGACGTCCCCCCCACTGTAAACATTGGGAACTGTCGTGAACATTTGGCCGTCCACCTTGACCTTGCCGTCCGCCTGGGGAATTTCCTGCGGTAAGGCCGATAAATCCGGATTCTCCCCAATCCCGAGGAACACCCGGTCAAACGCCATCTCGAACTCGGAACCCTTGACGGGGACGGGTCGCTTCCTGCCGCTATCATCCGGTTCTCCTAACTGCATGCGGACCGCCTTCATCACGACCCCGTCTTTCCCCGGGGAAAAACCGATGGGGGTCTGGAGGAACTGGATCTTAACCCCTTCTTTCTCAGCCGCGTCTATCTCATCCCGGCTCGCCGGCATCTCTTCCCGGGAGCGACGATAAATCAACGCCACCTCAGCGCCCAACCGGAGCGCGGCCCTTGCCGCATCGATGGCCGTGTTGCCTCCCCCGATGACGGCAACACACCGGCCAATGGATGGGCGCTTCCCGAAATTAACCTCCTGGAGGAAAGCGAGCCCGGGACCGATCTGGGGTAAATCTTCTCCCGGAACGTTCAAGGGGCGGCTCTTTGGGCTTCCCGTAGCCACAAAAAGGGCGTCGTAGTTCTTCTGAATGTCCTGGAAGGCAAAATCCTTCCCCATCCGCTGTCCAAATTTGAACTCAACCCCCATTTCTCTCAGTTCCTGGATCTCTCGGTCAAGAACGGTCTTAGGCAGTCGGTATTCGGGAATTCCCACCCGCAGCATACCACCGCCGGCATCCTTCTCTTCATAGACCACTGGCTGGTATCCCTGAAGCGCGAGATAATAGGCGCAAGAGAGTCCCGCGGGGCCCGATCCGATGATGGCGATTTTTTTCCGCTTCTTTTTCGACGGAGGGGCAAGCTTCCAACCTTTCTCATGCCCCATGTCGCCGAGGAAACGCTCTAGGGCATTGATGGCGACCGGCTCGTCGAATTTGGCGCGGTTGCAACTCTTTTCGCAATGGGCGTAGCATACCCGACCGGTGATCGCTGGAAAGGGGTTTGTGTTCTTGATGAGTTTCCAGGCATCCTGGAACTTCCCCTGACCGATCAGAGCGATGAACCCCTCAACATCGTTGAATGAGAGGCATTGGTTGTGACCTTCTTCATCTCTCCTCCTTCCCGCTGATATACGGCAATTGATTATAGAAAAACCGTTTTCCGACCCTTTCAATGCCCCATTTTAACTCCGGCATAAACACGGAAAACCTTCATTGCACCCTCCCTGTATTCTGAGATAAAACTGCACGTCCCTTTTCCTCATTTTGGAATTTTAATACTTCTTGGTCACAATGCTTTCTCTTCAAAACGTCCGAGATCCGTTCTGAAGTACTCTTGATCAAAGGGATAAGTCGTTTCATCTCAACACCGCTAAATCGCTCCTTAGGCCCTGAGATGCTAATGGCCGCAATCGCCTCGTCCTTTGAATATTTAAGGGGTGCAGCTACACATTTCAATCCTACCTCGATCTCTTCATTATCGACGGCATAACCCTGTTTTCGAATTCGGGCCAATTCAATCTTTAAAGTCTCGATATCTGTGATCGTATTATTTGTGAACCGTTTTAAACCTTTGTCTTGAATAATTTTACTAACGGTTTCGGCAGGTAGGGATGCCAGCAACACCTTCCCCACTCCTGAGCAGTGTGCTGGAAGCCTCCAGCCTACATTGGAAACGACACGGATGGCCTTTTTCCCTTCCAATTTATCGAGGTAAAGAGCTTCACCATTATCGAGCACCACGAGGTGAACAGTCTCATCACACATTTCTTTCAGTTCTTCTAAAAAAGGATGAGCTATGTTTCTAATTTCTGAACGGCCTTCCACCAAAGAACCCAAATGATATAATTTAAATCCTAACCGATACTTTAGTGTGACGGAATTTTTTTCAAGATAGCCTGCATCTCCCAATATATTTAAGATCCGGAATATGGTGGATTTATTAAGGTCTAATGATTCCCGGATTTCCGCGGGAGTAAGTTCTTTTCCCTTCTCGTCAAAAAGATCTATGATATTTAAGGTTTTTTCTAACACCTTAACCTTGTACGGATTCGTTTTTTCCATTTTTCTTTCCAGCGATATTTCACATTATGAAACTACCATGTTATATTCAATGTCATTGGCTTAACGAATCGGTTTATAACAGTGGTAGAAGCCCTTTTTCTGGGCGTATTGTTTCCTTGGATATTTTCTGCCCGGCCTGATGGGTTCGATAGTTGCGATGAACAGGTTAAGCCGTGGGTGGCGCACTCTTAAATCACCTCAATTCAAAGTAGATAAGTAAATCAGCACTGCCTGCCCCAAGCAATTCCTCAATCTGAATTTGTCGATGCGTTGCGCCTCTTCAGTAAAGACTCCCCACCGCCACAGGCATTTTGAAATGCATTCTTCCTGGACCCTCTTTGATCAGGAACTAGCACCCTCGCGGGAAATGGCTGCAGCTCCTTATTTTTGTCGACAGAAGAAGGCCCATTCCTCTTAAATACGTTATCCTTATTGAAAACCAAAGAGTTACAATAATATTATGAAATCCTCCCGCAGAATACCCCGTTCTGTGAACGGGGATGAATGCGGAGCGGGGGTACGGGGATGCAATCCCCTCATCAAGTTTTTTGAGATACCCCGCCCAGTGCGCGGGGTAATTCACTATTGAAATGTCACATTATGATACTGTTGTGTTATATGCTAAATAACAAATTTCTTATTGTCAAGAAAAAAATTACACACAGAGGAAAATTTTTACAGGAGTACTCGGCAATTTTCTGTTTGGGTTATTCCTCCTTTCCCTCTTTTGTCTTGGCCTTAGGCGTTTTTCTTTGATAATTCCAGACCAGAGCGACAAAGGTGCGCCGCATTATTTTGGGATTGCATTTTATTATCGGTGCTGAAGGAGGGAGAAGCGATGGTTCGTGAACAAAATGTGCAGGCGAAGCTGATCCGCCTCAACATCGTGGCACACTCGTTGACTCATAATTCGATGTTACCGAATATCCGAACCCGAGGCATGGACGGAGCGGAAATGAATATAAACGGTTGCTCATCAAGGGGATTGATGTTATTCAGTGATTATCGAAATGAACACCTTAAACGGAAAGGAGGTTCGTCATGGCTGAAGCGGTAAAAAAAGGCAGGAAAGTGAAGGATTTCAAGCTGAAGGACCAGAGCGGCCAGGATTTCCGTCTGGCCGATTGCAAAGGGAAACGGGTGCTGCTCTCCTTTCATCCGTTGGCATGGACGCCCGTCTGCGCCCTGCAGATGCAGTCCCTGGAAAAAAGCAAAAAGGCCCTGGATAGGCTCAACACCGTGGCCGTAGGTCTGAGCATCGACAGCGTTCCCTGCAAGGCGGCCTGGGCCAAAAGCCTGAAAATCAAAAACACGAGGCTCCTCGCCGATTTCTGGCCCCACGGGGGGGTGGCCAAATCCCTGGGGATCCTGCGGGTTGAAGGGTTTTCGGAAAGGGCCAACATCATCATCGATGAAGCGGGAAAGGTCATGTTTGTCAAGGTATATCCGATCAAGCAGCTTCCCGATATCGGGGAAATCCTGACGGTCCTGAAAGGCTGATCGGTTGACGATTTCTTACGAAATCGAGAGCTTGAAAATCTACCCACTTTGTCATCAGGAATGACGATTTACCTGGCCAAGGAGGTTTTCATTGACGATGGATACGAAGATGTTCACGACATTGACATTCAGCGAGGCCGAACCCGGCGTGGGAATGGTCACCATGAACCGGCCGGAACGGCTCAACGCCATCAACCCGGCGATGGTCCAGGATTTCGAGACGCTCTTTGAAGCCATCGCCCAGGACGAGACGATCCGGGTTCTGATCCTGACCGGCGCAGGAAGGGGTTTCTGCTCGGGGGCGGATCTGAGCGACGTAACGGACCACCGGCAGACGGAGGCCTTCGCCGATCCGGAACGCTACCTCCGGCTCGCGCAGGAGCGCTACGGACGCCTGGTCCTCGGTCTTCGGGCCATCCCCCAGCCGGTGATCGCGGCAGTGAACGGCCCCGCCGCGGGGGCGGGCTTCTGTCTGGCGCTCGCCTCCGATGTCCGGTTCGTGTCGCCCGGGGCCTATTTCATCGCCTCGTTCATCAACATCGGCCTCTCCGCCGGGGAGCTGGGAAGTTCCTACTTCCTGCCCCGCCTCGTCGGCCTCTCCCGCGCGTCGGAGATCCTGTACACGGGCCGGAAGGTCCATGCCGAGGAGGCGGAGCGGATCGGCCTGGTCAGCCGCACGGTCCAGGCGGAGGCCCTGATCGAAACCGCCCTCGCCTGCGCCCGGCAGATGATTGCCAAGAGCCCCGGAGGCCTCAGGCTGACCAAGCGGGCTCTCGACCGGAACATCGATGCGCAGTCTCTAACGGAGGCCGTGGACTTTGAGAACCGCAACCAGGCGCTGATGGTCTTCTCCGGAGAGTTTTTCAAGCTGATCCAGGCCTTTGCAAAGCAGCCGGAAAAGAAATGATCCCGGTGCCTTAAACCGCCCATGAGGGGGAAAAGATTTGACGGGCCTTGATCGGAAACGGATCGGCATCATCGCCGACAGCCACGGCAACCGGGAGACCACGGCGGAGGCGATCCGCCTGCTGAAGGGGCGCGGCGTCGACCTTCTCGTCCATCTCGGCGACTTCTGCGATTCCATCCGCCACGACCGGGCGGAGGCGATGATCGACCTCCTTCTGGAACACGACGTCCTCGCCGTCAAAGGGAACAACGACTTTTTCTTCGAGAAGATGCTGGCCGATGAACGCCGCCCTGCCGACGCCGAAGGAGAAAAAATGCTATCATTTCTGCGGAACGTGCCTGTCGTCCGCTCGCTGGGCGACATCCGCCTCGCCCATTCGCTCCCCTTCGACACGCTCCGCGCCTTCTACGAACCGATCGACCGGGGAAACACCCTGCGCGCGGAAGAGCTCTTCAATGAGGCGGATTTCCGGATCCTCTTCTGCGGCCATTCGCACCTCCCGATTCTCTTCCGGAAGGAAAACGGGCGTGTGACGAGGGAGCCGGTCCCGCCGGGGCTGCCGGTGATCCTGGAACGAACCGGACGATATATCTTCATCGCCGGCGCGGCCAACGACGGGGAATGCGCACTGTACGACGGAGAGGCCGGCACCTACGAACGGCTTCCCATATCCGGAGTGTAGCCATGGAAATCTAAGGCATTTTCACACCCCCGTCTTGGTTTCTTACCTAAACATTGGTGTCCATCTTTTTCAACCTACTTCATCTTCACCCGTTGCCACCACTGCATATGCAAACTTCTTGACAAAGGATAGCAATCTGGTTCATAAAATAGCCAACTCATCTACCAATGGAGGTAGAAGGAGCTCGAGGACCGCCTCAACAGGCGGTCGCTGGTTTATAGAGTCTTTTCTCATAACGCTTCTTGTTGGTTTAAAAAAACCTTGATTTTCGTTCCGCAATCTATAAAATGACAATCAAGCCGAAAGGCTGGTGGCCCTTTACCTAAGGTTTAGGACCGTGGCTGTGCCTCAGTCGCCGTTAAGACTGGGGTTTTTTTATTTCCAGCCGCCCGTTTTCCTGCCGTATCTTTTCCTGGTAGCTCTCATCCCGCTGCGCCCAAGGCAAACGTGATGAAACTTTCCCGGCAGGGTTTATTGTTAGTCGAATTGTTTAATCCAGCCTTCAGATATCGCGTTTAACAAATGTATCACATTTGAATAATTAGGTTTGTTTTGAATCGCCTGCAAAGCTTATTGATAAGCCTGATTCATTTTATTGTTTATCATCCTCAACCAATACCCACTGCGAAGTCCGGCGGCTGCCAACAATGCGGCAGCTTTTGCGAGCGGATAATAAACTGAACCACAAGTATTATGTTTTATTGAGTTATTCGTTCGCGGTCTGTTTATTATCCGCCAGCTCGGATAATGAAAGAAAAGATTGCTGTACATAGCCGCCACCCACCCTCATATACTTCGTTCCCCGCTTCCCCTTGCTCGTATCAGGCACCAGCATGTCGGCGACCACCCATTTCTTTAGCATCTTTGAAGCTCTGAGCGTCTCTATCCCGGCAATACGGCGTAGCTCACGGTTGCTGATGGAACCGTTGCGATCAATCCAGTCGCTGACCTGTTCCCATACGGCAGGACGCTCTTCATTCAAGAGCGTGACCATGACGGCATCCTGCTCCAGATAGGGAGAAGAAAGGTAAAGGGGTGGATAGAGGCCGACGGCCTGCATGGAAGAAAACATCATCCTGACCCCCTCACCGGCATCGATGTTCGGTGGTGGGTAATGGGTCAGTTTGCGCCCATTACCACAAAAAGTGCTTGACAAATGCAGGGTATTCGTGCCCATAAAGCGTCTGTTGAAATCGAGCAAGTCCTCATTTTCTAACCATTTAATATTATTAGGGTTCACTTATAAATGATAGTTACCCACCAAAGAGAACGTCTCATTAACGCAATTATATATTTTGCGAAAAACACAAAGTACTGCGGTAAAACAAAGTTGATGAAACTCCTGTATTTCTTTGATTTTTTTTATTTTCAGCAGACAGGAAAAACGATTACAGGGTTGGAATATGAGACGTGGGAACGAGGCCCAGTTCCTCGAAAATTGTATGAAGAATTATCATCGATGAAAGCGGATTTATCTGCGGCGATTGCAATTGTACCGCTTGAAAAAATTAATCTAATAAAAGCAAAAGAAAAATTCGAAAACGAGCACTTTGCCCCAAAGCAGCTTCAGCTATTAGAAAAAGTAGCCTATATTTTCCGCGATGCAAGAGCTGAAGACATGACTGAAATATCTCACTTGAAGCATCAGCCATGGGATACGACATTAAAGCATAAAGGAATGTACCAAAAAATAGATTACTTACTTGCCATTGATGGCTCAAAGGAGTGTCTTTGCGCCGAAGATGCATGTGATATCAGAAATGAAATAGACGAAATGTACGAAATATTTGGTATTGATAAAGACATTGAGAGGAACAGTTTATTTCCACAATAAATTTAAATTCGCAGATGGTGAATTTGGTGAAAAGCTAATTATTTTATTAAACTCACCATCGCCAAAAGATCCATATCTATTCGCAAAAACAACATCCCAACAAAAAAGAAAGCCACAAACGCCTGGTTGCATTCATAGTCATAAGGTATTCTTTATCCCGTGCAATGGCAAGCAGTGTTTCACCTGCAATACGTGGGTACAATTGCACGAAATATACGAGTTTGAACCTTCATTTATTGTAAAGAGCGGAATAAGTAAGGAAATGAAACTCGTTGGTAAGCTTGATTATATTTCAGTTAATCAGATCGTTAATTGTCTAATTCGATGTAACGGGGATGACATCCTTGCGAGTCAAAGAAAACTGCTGACAACCCAAAAGGGAGCCAATCCTTAGCTTTTAAGTTTCGCAATTTCCTCCAACGTCCACACATGATCCGCGATCCCGGCTTCCATCGCCGGAGTAACCCATGCCGCGCAGTAGCGCAGCAACGAGGTCTTGGAATTCATAGGGCGTTTTCGCCTCAATATATTTTCTCAGTCCGTCCAAAGCCAGTTGATCCACTTCTTCAAGGGTGATTTCTCGCGCCCTTGCCCCTGCCTCGATAACCGGCTCTTCCATACTTTTTTCGTCGCCAACGGATTCCCCGACTTTTTTCTTCCAATCACGATAGGCTTTGGTGGCCTCGTCGAGCAGGCCGCGTTCACCAAGGGCAAGGGCGGCTTCTCCTTCCTTCGTCAGGAACCAGACCCCTTTCTGTTTGACCAGAAAACCGGCTTTTATGCAGTCGATCGAGAAGAAATGGAGAATGGAGATCCATCGGATATATCCGGATTTCTCGTACGCTTCCCGGTCCCATGGATCAAGCTGCACCGTTTGGGACACACGAGCGATAACTTCCTTGCCCCGCAATTCACCCCCGGCGTCTTTTAAGGTTTTCAAGGCGGCATCCTCATTCAAAAATAAATAAATTAATTTCCGGCATCTGTTAATACCTTAATTTCACTTAGATACTTTGCAGCGCTTCTCTTTCGTTCAGCTTCAAGAAAAGAGTCATCTATCGGTGTAACAGCACATATCAGCGGACTGTTAACTATGTCTCCACAAACAAGTGCTTCGCCTACGTTAAATCTTGCTATGCTGGCATTTAATAGTTTGTCTGGTAGAGATACGGAATCAAATATGTGCTTCTTATCGTCAGCGTTTTGTATTTTAAAAATAAATGTATTCCCACATTGAGATAGCGCCGTAGGATCTACCCGCCGCGGTCTTTGTGATAGTAAACACAACATTAATCCATATTTTCGACCTTCTCGAGCAATTCTTAATATTTCATCTTTACAAAATGATTTATAAACGCTTGGGATGTAGTTGTGAACCTCGTCAATGAAGATCAAAACCTTATTCTTCAACTTGACAGCTTTTGCATAATTATAAATTTGTCTCAGAAAGATTAGGATGGCTATTTGTCTCTCCTCGTATGAGTCATAATCGCTTAAATCAATTATTAAACCTTTAGACAAATACTCAATAAGGTCATTATCTGGCAAAGTCTTCCTGATTCTAAGGTTTAAATTTTTCATCCTGCTAATGATATTATATGGAATATTGATAGTGTCTGTACCCTTGTGCTTGTTGTACTCCTTAAGATGTTCTTCAAGTGCATTTGCTAACTGTTCTGTAGAGGTTATCTTTAGCTTATGAAATTTCGCAATTATTTCCATAGCAGTCGATTGTTTAAATAATTCTGATTGAACATCGTCATTTTTTGAAACTATACTTTCGACATCGGGATTTTTAAACCAATATTTTAAATCACTTTGCTGTCGGTCATCGAAATCATAAATTTCATACAAGATCGGCAGGAACTTTTCATTCAGCAGAGGAAAATGAAATTCGTTTGCATTCAAAATATTGAAAACAGATGCTATTTTATTTTGAGAAACATCTTCTTTTTTACCTGAATATTCACCAGAACTATCGAAGATAACAGGTGATGCAACTCGTGACGGCACTTCTGAACTCCTTTTCATCTTCAATAATTCAACGGCAATCTTCGCTGCCAGATATGATTTACCGGAACCAGTTTGTCCGAGAATGGCTGTATGCGAGCGCAGCAAGCGATCATGATTTATTTTCAGAAACAGGCCTCTTCCATCTTTCAAATAGCCAATATCAATCCCCGATTCATTAAGACCAAGTGCTACACGCATATCAGGCTCGTCTGCTTCAAATACATTTGAGCCAGGGATCGGTGGATATGATATTTCGTGTCTCTTATGATTTTCTATTACAGCCAGGGATTCAACATTGGAAATATATAGACTTTTTGAAGTTGGGGTCTCGTCATCATCGGCTAAATATCTAATGTCCGTGGGCTTATCGAAATAAGGGTTTAATGTTTCCGTGCTGCTTATTTCGCCGATTATCTTTGCTCCCTTTACCATTTGGT